>CAYIOJ010000021.1:8699-16398 GCA_964365025.1 uncultured Gammaproteobacteria bacterium | reverse complement strand
TGTAGAGCTTCATGAGAATTTAGTCAATCATACCTATCGCCATGGCGGTTACGAAAGTTTTTTCATCAATGACCCCAAGCGTCGTCATATTCATAAAGCGAGCGTACGCGACCGGCTGATTCATCAGGCCATTTATCGCGTTTTGTATCCGTTTTTTGAACGGACTTTTATTGGCGATTCGTATTCTTGCCGACTGGATAAAGGTACCCATTTGGCGATCAATCGTTTTCGAACATTGGCGTATAAAGTCAGTCGCAATCATTATCGTACCTGTTGGGTTTTGAAATGCGACATTAAGAAGTTTTTTTCTAGCATTGATCATCAAATACTGCTTAATATTTTAGACGAATATATTCTAGATAAAGATATTATGTGGTTGCTCGGCGAAGTGGTGAAAAGTTTTAATGACAAAAATCATATCAGTGTTGGCCTGCCGCTCGGCAATCTCACCTCGCAACTGTTCGCCAATGTCTATATGAATTTTTTTGACCAGTTTGTGAAACATCAATTAAAAGCGAAGTATTATATCCGCTATGCCGACGATTTTGTGTTTTTATCTCCTGATAAATTATTGTTGAAAAATTTACTTGTACCAATTATAAATTTTTTGTTTGAAGAATTAAAACTCACTCTACACCCTAACAAAATATTTTTGCAGACAATATTTTCCGGCATGGATTTTCTTGGTTGGCAACATTTTGCAGATCACCGCGCACTCCGGAACACAACGCGCAAAAGAATGGCGAGACGGATTAAAGAAAGCCCAACCAATGAAACTTTACAGTCATATTTAGGACTTTTGAAACATGGAAATAGTTTGAAAGCGAGGAATGAATTGCTGAATAAATATTGGCTTTGGAAAGAGGATGTCATTGACAAAAATCTTTTCACACGCGATAATTGTTAGTATTATGCTCAAAGTCGTTACTATTGGCGGGGGCAATGGGCAGTCGGTTTTGTTGCGTGCTCTCAAGCATTATCTGCCGCAGATTGAAATCACGGCCGTAGTTTCTGTGTCTGATTCCGGCGGCTCGTCCGGCATTTTGCGCGAGAAATTCAATATTTTACCCATGGGCGATATTTTGCGCGTGATTTTGGCCTTGTCGCCGTATTCATATATTGAATTGCGCGAGATTTTTTATTCCAATCGTTTTTTTGCCGGCGAATTGAATGGGCATAATCTGGGCAATTTAGTCTTGACGCATCTGTTTCAGGAAACAGGCGATTGGCTAAAAGCCATCATGGCAATGTCCGAAAGTTTAAAAATTCAGGGCCGGGTTCTGCCCGTAACATTGGACTTGACCACGCTTTGTGCCGAGTTGAGCAACGGGCAAATTATTAAAGGCGAGACAAAAATTGACAAGCCGAATTTTGATTGCCACTTGCGCAAACAAAAGTTGTGGCTGGAGCCGGCCGGTCAAGTGTTTGGGCCGGTCAAAGAGGCGATTGCCAACGCCGATTATATTTTCCTCGGCCCCGGCGACCTGTACACCAGCATTTTGCCAAATCTGCTTGTTAATGGAATAAGTGAGGTGTTGACGCTAAGTAAAGCCAAATTGATTTTCACTTGTAGCTTGGCTAATCGCTCCGCTGGCGAGACCTGCGGTTTCAAGGCATCGGACTTTGTGAGTGAATTGCAAAAATATCTGCCGCGCTTGATTGATGTGGTGATTTTGCAAGACGATTCATTCAAGCCAAACGCGGCGCATTTTCAAGTCAAGAAATGGGAGCCGGTGGAAATTGACGCGGGCGATTGGCAGAAAAATCACGCCATTGTTTCTCATGATTTGTACGCTGAAAAAGAAGCCGGAATGGACTGGGAAAAATTAGTGAAACCGGTGGGGCAAGTGTTGGAACAATAGGTTGTCAAGTTCAATAATTTTTGCTATAATGAAGCTATATGACGCTTCATGATTTTATCAAAAAAAGAAAATATTTGATTTGGTGGGTTAAAGATTATGAAAAATTGGATGACGCGGCAATAGTGGAAGCGACTTTGAATTATGGCGACTGGGATGATGTGAAGGATCTTATAAAAATTTTAGGCATTAAAGAGGTGGCAAAAATTTTTCGCGCCAAATCAAAACCTTCCAAATTGGGCCGGCAAAATTATTCCGTAAAAACAAAACATTTTTTTACCCTCTATTTTAACAAATATGCATAGGGATATTTTGGCTGGGGAGCAAATTAAATTATTGCCGCTGACGAGCAAATTTATTAAAAATTTTGGTTTGGTTGGTGGCACAGCCATTGCTTTGCAAATCGGACACCGCCGCTCCATTGATTTTGATTTGTTTTCTTTAAAAAGTTTCAGTAATGAGCAAATACGAAAGATAGTTGCAAAGAACGGGTGGAAAATAAGTCGCGTGCTAAAGGATGAGGCCGATCAATTTACTTTCCTTGTTGGAAAGGTTCAATTTACATTTTTATATTATCCCTTTAAAATTGAGTTTGTGGAGCATTTTGAAAATATTTTTAAAATGCCGGATTTGCTGACTTTAGCGGCCATGAAGGCTTATGCTTTGGGGCGGCGGGCGAAATGGAAGGACTATGTTGATTTGTATTTTATCATCAATAAATATCATTCTATAGGTAAAATAGTAAAAAAGGGCAAGGAAATTTTTGCCGGAGAATTTAATGAAAGAATTTTTCGCGAACAACTGGGATATTTTGACGACATAGATTATTCCGAAGAAGTAAATTTTTTACCCGGCCGAGAAGTGGATGAAAAAAAAATAAAGAAAGAATTGACCGCGTTTAGTTTGGGATAGCGTCGCTAGTGTTTATTATGAAAATACAACAAAAAAAAATAACGGCGCGAGGAATTAAATTTTTTATCAAAGACGGCCAGAAGGAAATCGGCCGCGCGTATTTGTATATTTTAAAAAATGATTTGCATCCGGAGCCGTTTGGATTTTTGGAAGATGTCCTGGTGGACGAGGCCTATCGCGGGCAAGGGCTTGGCACTAACTTGGCGCAGACAATTATAAAAGCCGCACAGAAGCACGGCTGTTATAAATTGATTTGCGCCAGCCGCCACAGTCGGTCAACAGTGCACGCGCTTTACGAGCGGCTGGGTTTTAAAAATCACGGGTTGGAATTTAGGATGGATTTTTTTGTGTAAATTACTCCACTATTATCGCCATATCCCCTCCCGCATAGATCTGGCCGTCGGTGTTGGTGATTATTGAAGTGAAAATATATGTGCCCGGGCCGGAGACCTTGGGCCATGAAAGTATGGCGTTCTGATCGGTCGGCTCGTTCACAGTAGCAAAATCCTGCGCCGGCTCGCCGTCCCTGCGCAAAGCAATAACCGCTTTTTTAATTTTTTCCGGCTGAAAAAATTTTATTGTTAGAGATACCGGAAAGCGGCTGGCTAAAATAACGCTGTTATTTTTCGGCGAGGTAAAAGAGATGTTCGGCGGATCCATTTCCGCCGTCAGATTAAAATCAACGCCGGCTTCGCCGTAATTGCCATTCATATCCACTGCGCGCGCTTTGAGCGTGTGGTAGCCTTTAGGGGTTTTCCAAAGATAGGTTGACAAATTGTATGGTGCGTCAGACGTAGTCTCCAAAATTTGGTCATCTAAAAAGTAGATAATTTTTTTAATTTGGTTAGGGGCGGTGATTTGTACTAATGCCGTGAGTTGTCGTTTGTCCAAAGTTTGATTAGGCGAGGGCGCGAGAAATGTTATTTTCGGCTGGTTCGCGCCATCCACCGGCAAATCCAGTTCCAGAGGAATGTTTTGTTGGCGATTATTTTTCTCCGCCCATTTTTGCACGGCCGCTTCCCAAGTGGCAAATTGTGGGTCTTGGTTTGAGTCGGCTGGCGGCGGGCCGGCCAGATCGTCTTTATTGAGATAATAGAGAATAGTGTGGTCTTGCGGAAATGATTTTTGCTCAATCAAATCAGGCGGAGTGGAAGAAGTGGCGACTTTGCCATTGATTTTATTGATTGGCAAAAGAATCTCTCCAATGCCTTGGCCGATAAGAATCGGTTTGATGTCTGACGGATAGGGATCCGGCTGATTAAATGATTCTACGGGCGTGTTTGCCAGCGCGCGTTTCATGAAGGCCTGCCAGATCGGCGCGGCCACATATGAGCCATCGGCTTTTTTGCTCATTTCTTTATTATTATTGTTACCAACCCACACGCCCGTCACCAGAGACGGCGTAAAACCCATTGTCCAGGCGTCGCGCCAGTCATTAGTGGTGCCGGTCTTGGCCGCCACCGGTCGGTCTGGCAGTGTCAGAGGGTTATTGGCGCCAAAGATAAACGCGCGCGCGTCATTGTCAGACAAAATGTTCGTCACTTCACGGGCGATATTGGACGGTAAGACTTCTATCGGTTCGGATTCTTTCCATTCTTCCAACACTGTTCCCGCGGCGTTCTCAACTTTTAAAATGTTAGCAATCGGCACCATAGTGCCTTCGCGGGCAAAGGCGGAAAAAGCCGCGGCATGGTCTATTAATTTTACTTCGGCGCCGCCCAGTACCAGAGACAGGCCAAACCGGCTACGGTCTTTTAATGTTGAGTAGCCCATCTGCTCGGCCAAGTTCAAAACATTATCAATGCCCGTGAGATACAGTGTTTTTACCGCCGAAGTATTGAGCGATCCGGCCAGGGCTTGGCGCAGGGAAACAATGCCGTGTTCTTTGCCGTCGTAGTTGTGCGGTTCGTAATCTTTGATTTCGGTTTTAAACACTGTGTTCACATCGTAAAGTTTGGTGTCCGGCGTCAGGCCTTTTAGAAAGGCGGCGGCGTAGACGATAGGCTTGAACGACGAGCCGGGCTGGCGCGGGCGCAAAACCACATTCACCTGTCCGTCATGTTCATCGTCGAAAAAATCATGTGAGCCGACCATGACGAGCACCTGTCCGGTCTTGGGGTCGATCGCTACCAAAGCGGCGTTCGTGGCCTTGAATTTTTTTTCCAAATTATCCATGGCCTTGGTAATTTCTTCCTCGGCCATTTTTTGTTTGTCAAAATCCAGGGTGGTAATGACTTTGAGCCCGCCCTGCTCCACGGTTTTTTCGCCGTATTTTTCCGTCAAAAGTTCTTTAATGTAGAGCACAAAATGCGGCGCGACTATGGGCGTGGATTTTTTGTTGATTTTTATCGGTTCCTGTTTGGCCGCCTCGGCTTCGGCTTTGGTGATATGTCCGTATTCAACCATTTTGTTTAAAATATAGTCGCGGCGGCCCTGAAGTGAGTCTAAGTGATTAAGATATTTGGTGGGTGCTTGGGGCAGGGCGGCGAGAGTGGCGGCTTCGGCCAAAGTTACGTCTTTGGCTGATTTGCCAAAGTATGACTGACTGGCCGCTTCAATGCCGTAATTGGATGAGCCGTAAGGAATTTCATTAAAGTATAGTTTTAAAATTTGATCTTTGCTGTACTTGCGCTCCATTTGTTTGGCGAGGATTGCTTCTTTTATCTTACGCGTCAAAGTTTTTTCATTGGTTAAAATGGCATTTTTGACTAATTGTTGAGTGAGGGTGGAGGCTCCACCGCCGCCGGTTTTGAGACCCAAGAGATTAGAAATTCCAGCGCGGAAAATGGAAATCCAAGCCACGCCGGTATGGCTGTAAAAATTTTTATCTTCAATGGAAATCACCGCCCATTTGGCGTATTCCGGAATGTCCGTGAGCTCAATCAGGGTGCGTTTTTTTTCATTATAGACTTCGTAGAGCAGGTTTTTGCCGGTGCGGTCAAAAATTTTAGTGCTTTGCGCCACCGAACGGTCAATCAGTTTGTCGGGATTGGGCAGGTCGCGCGACGCCCAGGCAATCATAATCGTGCCGCCGAGCCAGCCCAAAATTAAAAGGGCGACACCCAATTTAAGGAGTTTGATAAAAATTTTCCATTTGTTGATTTTTTTTCGCGGTCGGTAATCATTAAAATTAACCGCGGCGCGGTTGTATGAGCGTCTTTTGGCGCTAATTACGCGTCGCCAGTCTTGCGGCGAATGCACTTTGCGCGAGGAAGAAAATATATTCATAAAATCTTCCTCCATTCTATCGCATCTTGACTTTTTTGTCTAAATGTGCTATACTTCTTCGTTGAACCTCTAAAAGGGGTTTTTTGCTTAAAATAGTATGCGTTATTCCAAGCTTATCAAATTTACTTTTCCGTATAAATTAGCCATAATTTTGGCTTTGGTTAGCATTGTTTTTGATTCTTCTTTTCCGCGTTTGGCGCAGGCGCAAGGCGCGGATTTAGGCAATTTCAGCGCGGTTGCTGGGCAGCTATCTTTAGCCAATGATCGCCTGGCTGTTAAAACCGTTAAAGCGGTTTTAACCGCTTATTCCAGCACTCCGAATCAGACCGACAGCACGCCGTTTGTGACTGCCAATGGCAAGCGGGTTTATGACGGCCTCGTTGCCGCTAATTGGCTTCCGTTTGGCACGCGCGTGAAATTTCCCGAACTTTTTGGCGATAAAATTTTTACTGTCAATGACCGAATGAATCAGCGCTTTGGCCACGGCCGCGTGGATTTATGGTTAGATTTACCGCTAAACGAAGTTAAGGCATTTGGAGTGAAAAAAGTGACAATGAAGGTTTATTAATTTGTTTGATCAAAGCCCCCGCAAGGGGGCTTTTGTGTGTCTTTTTTTATTCAGCAAATTTTGATATAGTGAATTCACTATGCGGCAGAAAATAAAGGCGTTTATTTTGGCATCTAAGCGGCAATTATTTTTTTATGCGGTTATTGGCGGCAGCGCCTTTGTTTTGGACATGGGGTCTTTGATACTCTTTAAAGAAGTATTGCGTGTTAAGCCGGTGGTTACTGTAATTTTCAGCCAGATTGTAATTATTAATTACGTATTTTTTTTAAACAAACATTTTTCTTTTCAATCACTCGGCCGGACTCGTCAGCAGATGATTAAATTCTATCTGCTGGCTGGTTGGAATTATCTTTTTGGCGTTGGCTGGATGGGATTATTAAATGAGGGCTGGCATTGGAACTATTTGGTCGTGCGCGTTTCAGGTATTATTCTGGCTGTTTCTTGGAATTTTTTATTATATAAATTTTGGGTTTATAAATAAAAATGTAACAATAAGGGTGTGCTTATATCTTTTTTGTAGTCGCGGCGACAGTCCGCTGCAAAAAAAGATATAGGCACACCCCGCCATTTCATATGTTAATTTTTCTTTTCTGTCTATACACTGTCGCCGTAGCCGCGGTTTTTGCTTTGCTGGAAATCCAGATTGAAGGCCCGGACGGCTGGGCCGCCAAACTACCCACTTGGAAGCATGTCGGCTGGCTGCAGAAAAAATTTGGCAGTAAAAAGCATTTGACCGGTTATCATTTTTATCTCAATATCTTTATATTTTTGATTCTGCAAATTGTGTTCTTTTTTATTCCTTGGAGTTGGAAAAAAGAAGCGGTTTTAATCGGTTTTTGGTTTTCTTTTCTCACGATTGAAGATTTTCTCTGGTTTATTTTCAATCCTCATTTTGGCCTGAAGACATTCCGCGCCGGCCACCCGCAATTATGGTGGCACACGCATTGGTTTTTAGGCCTGCCGACATTCTATTGGCTGACTTTACCAATAGGCATAATTTTGATAGGATGGGGGTGGTAAATTAACCGGCCTGGTAGCCAAGTGGTAAGGCGAGAGTCTGCAAAACTCTTATCGTGGGTTCGATTCCCACCCAGGCCTTTTACTTTAATTTTATGTCTGATTTTCATTCCAA
>CAYIOJ010000021.1:0-8689 GCA_964365025.1 uncultured Gammaproteobacteria bacterium | reverse complement strand
GCGTTAATTGCGCAAGGGGGCGGGCCAACAGCTGTAATCAATCAAAGTTTGGTGGGAGCTGTTTTGGAAGCGCGTAAGTTTCCCGAGATTTCTAAAATCTATGGAGCCAGATACGGTGTATCTGGTATTTTAAAAGCAGATTTTTTGGATTTAACAGAATCCACCACTCACAATTTGGAGCGGGTGGCTAACACTCCGGGCGCGGCTCTGGGCTCTACCCGCGACAAGCCGGACGCGGAGTATTGTAGAAAAATGTTCGCGGTTATGAAAGAGCGCGGCATTAAATATTTTTACTATATTGGCGGCAATGATTCTGCCGAGACATGCCGCATTATTAATAACGAAGCCAAGGCCGCTAACTATGAATTGCGCGTGATTCATATTCCCAAAACAATTGACAATGACATCGCCTCCACCGATCATTGTCCCGGCTATGGCTCGGCCGCGAAGTTTGTGGCGCAGGCGTTTGCCGGCGTGAATTTGGATAATATGGCTTTGCCCGGGGTGTATATTGGAGTGGTGATGGGCAGGCATGCCGGATTTTTAACAGCCGCGTCAATTTTGGCCAAGAAATTTGCCGATGACGGCCCGCATTTGGTTTATTTGCCGGAAAAGATTTTTTCAACTGAAAAATTTATCACTGATGTGCAAGAAGTTTATCAAAAATATGGCCGGTGCGTGGTGGCGGTGTCCGAGGGAGTGTGCGATGAAACAGGCGAGCCGATTGCTTTGAAATTGCAAAAACAAAAAGAATGCGACAGTCACGGCAATGTCCAATTATCAGGTAATACTGCTTTGGGTAATTTGCTCGTGGATTTGATTAAAGAAAAAGCGAAAATAAAACGGGTGCGGGCAGATACTTTGGGATATTTGCAACGGTCATTTTTAGGATGCGTGAGCGAGGTGGATAGGCATGAAGCGCGTGAGGTTGGGGAAAAAGCCGTGCAGTATTCAATGTGGCGCGATGTGGATGGGTCAGTGGCAATCAAGCGCGCTGGCGACTATGCGGTGAGATATGAATTGGTGCCATTGGAGGCGGCCGCGGCTAAAGCGCGGTCAATGCCTGCGGAATTTATAATGGGCGATAATATGGTAACCGAGGCGTTTAAAAATTATGCTCGGCCGTTGGTGGGAGAGATTGGAATGGTGGAAAGATTGGTAGCGCCGTCGATTTTAAATTGATAATTAATTTTAATTTTTATGCTCTCATACAAAACCCTCGGCTTTGTGAACACTCGCGAGATGTTTGCCAAAGCCATGGCCGGCAACTATGCCGTGCCGGCGTACAATTTTAACAATATGGAACAGTTGCAGGCGATTATTCTCGCTTGTTTGGAAACGCAGTCGCCGGTGATTTTGCAGATTTCCAAAGGCGCGCGCGAATACGCGGATGAAACCATGCTACGATACATGGGGCAAGGCAGTGTGGAGATGATGAAGCGAATGGCCGCGGCAAAGGGTCTGAAAGAAATACCAGTAGCCCTGCATTTGGATCACGGAGCTGATTTTGAAATTTGCAAATCCTGCATTGATAATGGATTTTCTTCAGTGATGATTGACGGTTCTGCTCTGTCTTATGAAGAAAATGTCGCAGTAACGAAAAAAGTGGTGGAATACGCGCGTCAATTTGATGTGACCGTGGAGGGAGAACTGGGAGTATTGAAAGGAGTGGAAGACGAGGTTTCCTCCGATGCCAGCCATTATACCAAACCGGAAGATGTGGAGGATTTTGTAAAAAAAACCAATGTGGATTCTTTGGCGATTTCCATCGGCACTTCGCACGGGGTGTATAAATTCAAGCCGGGAACGAACCCGAAAATTCGGCTGGATATTCTGGCCGAAATTGAAAAGAAGATTCCGGGTTTTCCCATTGTTTTGCACGGGTCTTCTTCAATTCCACAAGAATATGTGGCCATGGTGAATAAATACGGCGGTGATTTGGCAGCCGCCATTGGCATTCCGGAAGAGCAATTGCGCGAAGCGGCCAAGTCGGCAGTTTGCAAAATCAACATTGACTCTGATGGCCGGCTGGTTATGACCGGAGTTATCAGAAAAATTTTAATGGAAGATAAAAAAGTGGTTGACCCGCGCAAATATCTTGGTCCGGCTCGCGAGGCGCTCAAAGAAATGTACGCGCGCAAAAACAAAGAGGTGCTCGGCAGCGCGGGGAGGGTCTAATTTTGGACAGCGGAGGCAATGTGTTTTTCTGAAACGAGGACCTGCCTGCCGGCAGGCAGGTATGTTTGAGCCAGGCCGAGACATTCTGCTATGGCTAAGGCCGGGGAATGCCGAGGCCGGTAGCCCGAAGGGCTAGGCGAGTTTATCCGAGCGAAGAAAAACATTTGCCGAGCTGTCCCATTTTATGTCCAAATTTATTATCATTGACGGCAACGCGATTGTGCATCGCGCTTTTCATGCCATTCCGCCCCTTACGAATAAAAAGGGGCTGATTTTAAATGCCGTGTATGGTTTTACAAGCATTCTTTTGCGCGCGATTAAAGAATTAAAACCGGATTACGCGGCTGTGGCTTTTGATTTAAAAGCGCCGACTTTTCGGCACCAAGAATACAAGGAATACAAAGCCAAACGAATTAAACAGCCGCAGGAATTGTATGACCAGATGGTTCAAGTTAAAGATTTATTGCGCGCCATGAACATTTCAGTTTTTGAAAAAGAGGGTTTTGAAGCCGATGATATTATTGCCACTCTCGCGACACAAAATAAGGGTGAAAATTTGATTGTGACCGGCGACATGGATACTTTGCAGTTGGTAAATGATAAAACAAAAATTTATACCATGAAAAAAGGCGTTAATGACATTGTGGTATATGATATCGCGGCTGTGCTGGAAAGATATGGTTTGAAACCAGAGCAAATGATTGATTATAAAGCGCTTCGCGGCGACCCGAGCGACAATATTTTGGGAGTTAAAGGCATTGGTGAAAAAACTGCCGGCGAGTTGATAAAAAAATTCGGGTCGCTTGAAAAAATTTATGAAAAAATTGATAAGTTGGCGGGTGAGAAAATCAGCCCGTCAGTTATTGCCAAATTAAAATCAGGAGAAAAGGACGCTTTGTTTAGCAAACACTTGGTGACATTGATAAAAGATGTGCCGATTGATTTTAAATTGTCCAACTGCGGATTAAAGGATTACAATAATACAATCACGCGCGAACTATTGGTTGAGTGGGAGTTTGGGTCGCTTTTAAAACGGCTGGATAATGTGGATGGCGGCGTTGAGGTGGAGAGCAAAAAACAGGAGAAGAAAAAGTTAGAAATTATTGAAATTAAAAAAGCGGCTGAAATGGAAGATTTGAACAAAAAAATTAAAAAAGCCGGTCGCGCGGCAATATATTTATCCGATGATGGGCAGTCCGGATTAAAAGCAAAATTATTTGGATTGTTATTGACCTGTGACGGAGAAAAAATTTATCATGTGTCAGTGAATTTTGCGCGTGATTTGGTTTGGACAACTCAAATAATCGGCCATGATTTTAAACGAGCGGGCGAAATTTTAAAAAAACATCAAGTAGAATTGGTTGGTCAGTTGCGTGATGTAATGATAATGGACTATGTGTTGGATCCGGGCACGCGCAGTCATGATTTGCGCGCCTTGGCTTTGCGGTATTTAGGACAGGAATTGCCTGATGGCGAACAAATCAGTTTATTTGGCGCTGATTTAAGTGGTTTGGGGCAAAAAGTCGTTTGTATTTGGCAGATTGGGGAAAAATTAACTGTTGAATTAGAGCAAAAAGGATTTTTAAATCTATATGAAAAAATTGAAGCTCCTTTGATGCCGGTTTTGGCCAGAATGGAAGAGGTGGGCATTAAAGTTGATGCTAAACATTTGGAAAAGTTATCGCAAAAATTGAAAAAAATAGAACAAACAACAAGTAAGAAAATTTTTGAACTGGCCGGACAGGAGTTTAACATTGCCTCGCCCCAGCAACTGAAAGAAATTTTATTTGAAAAATTAAAAATTCCGGTTGAAGGCATTAGAAAAGGCAAAACCGGTTTGTCCACGGCCGCGTCAGAGTTGGAAAAAATGCGCGGATTGCATCCGATTATTGATTTGATTTCCGAATATCGGGAAATTGCCAAGTTGCAAAATACTTATGTTGATGTTTTGCCGACATTGTTGGATAATAAAGGCCGCGTGCACACGACTTTTAATCAAGCTGTGACAGCCACTGGGCGATTGTCGTCGTCTGAACCAAATATGCAAAATATTCCCATTCGCGGCGATTTGGGAAAAGAAATTCGCCAATGTTTTATCGCTGAAAATGGCTGTAAATTGATCAGCGCGGATTATTCGCAGATTGAATTGCGCGTAGTGGCATCTCTTGCCAATGATAAAGAAATGATTGAGATTTTTAAAAAAGGAGAGGATATTCATAAAATGACCGCGGCAAAAATCAATGAAGTGGAACCGGACAAAGTAACGCCGGAAATGCGCCAATCAGCCAAAGCCATTAATTTCGGCATAATTTATGGAATGGGGCCGCACAGTTTGGCCGAGAGCACGGGAATTTCTTTTGCCGAAGCCAAGGATTTTATTGCCAAATATTTTGAAGTTTTCAAAGATGTTAAAAAGTTTTTAGATGAGACCAAGGCCCTGGCGCATTCACTGGGCTATGTGGAAACATTGTTGGGCCGGTGGCGGTATTTGCCGGAAATAAATAGCGGTATTCCAATGTTGCGCTCGTCTGCCGAACGGATGGCCATTAACGCGCCTGTGCAGGGCACGGCGGCTGATTTGATGAAAATGGCTATGATTGAAGTGGATAAATTGTTGACAGAAAAGTATGGCGATTCCGCGCGTTTGCTTTTGCAAGTGCATGATGAATTGGTGTTGGAAGTTGTGGATGGACTGGCCGACACAGTGAGCGCGGAGATTCAGGCCGTTATGGAGAATGTGATTAAATTGCGCGTGCCGGTAAGAGTGGATACATATATTGGCGCGAGCTGGGGGAAGGCATGAAATGAATTTAAGAATCCGTCGCCATTTAAACGGTGGCGGATTTTTGGTATAATAAAATTATGAAATATTTTTTTTGGCTTGGCGTGTTGGTTTTAGCTTTAAATTTCCCGTTGGTGGCAGGCTCTGCTTCCATGTCTTCTGAAAACTTCGCTCTGCAGGTAGATACAATCAGCGTGGGAGGAGATTTGAGCACTTCGACTAATTATAAGGTTTTTGATACGATCGGCGGATCTTCCGGTGTCCAGGCCACGCAAAGCACCAGCACTAACTATATTGTGGAGGCCGGTTTTCAGGCCGCGGCTTCGGGCGCGGCTTTATCAGCGTCGTTATCTGCCAGTTCCGTCTCTTTGGGCTCGCTAGGCACCTCTATTGTTTCTTCAGCAAGTCAAATTTTGACTATTACCACCAATTCCCCGACAGGATATACGGCTACAATTACTGAAGACGGTAATTTGCGCTCGGGCAGTAATGATATTAATGATGTCAGCGATGGCGCAGTGGCTGCCGGTTCTGAAGAATATGGCATTCGCACCTCGGGCAATGCCGGTCAAATGAATAATTCAGATACTGCCATCACCAGCAGTTCCCAGACGATTGCTTCTACTTCCACCTTAGCTATTAATGAGCAAACCACGATTGCTTATAAGGCTTCGGTCGGCTCGGCCACCGCGGCCGGCACTTACAGTCATATAGTAACTTTTACGACTACGGCTAATTACTAGAACCGATAAGGTTTTGATATGTTGAGAGCTAAAAAAATTTTGTTGATTTTTTCCTTGCCGATTTTGTTATTAGTTATTTTTTTTATAAACATAAAAAAATCTGACGCGCTTACTATTGTTCCCGCTTTGGTGGAGGTAACAGGGGCGCCGGGCGAAACATTGGTGCAAAAAATTGGGCTTTATAATGAAACGGAGCAGATACTTACAATTTATCCACGTACAGAGAATTTCAAGCCGCAATCAGGAACCAATGCACCTCAATTTTTAGGTGATGCCAATCCTTTTGGCGCGGCGCGATGGATTTTTTTGCCGTTTAAAAAAATTACTTTGAAATCCGGAGAAAAAAAAGAGTTTTTTGCCACGATAAAAATTTCGGCTTTGGCCGAGCCAGGGGGCCATTATGCCGCTATTTTATGGGCGGAACAGGTTGGCAAAAACGCGGGCATCGGTGTTAATTCGCGATTGGCCTCGCTTTTTCTTTTTAAAATTAAAGGCGATATTAAAGAAGAAGCAAAATTAGTTTCATTTCAGAAGGTTGGGGCCGATCGGCCGATTGATTTTTTATTGCGTTTGGAAAATAGCGGCAATGTGCACCTGAAACCGGGCGGTATCATAGAAATAATAAATTGGCGCGGCAAAAAAGTCGGTGAGTTGCCGGTTAATGTGCAGGGGGCGTCAGTGATGCCGCAGAGCCAGCGGCAATTTTTTGCCAGATGGGGCGGGGTCTCTCTTTGGCCCGGGCCGTATTCAGCAAAAATGCGTTTGATTTATGGTGAATCACAGCAAGAGTTGATTGGCAAGACGAGTTTTTGGCTTTGGCCGGAAGCGATAGGCTCAAAGATTTTGGGATTGATTGTTTTGCTGTTTCTTATTTTTGTCGCTACGCGTTTGGCTAGAAAAAAAATAATCATGTTCATTTTGGCGTTGATTATTATTTTTCTGTCTAATTATGTTTTGGCCGCATCCACGTCCACTTCCGGCACGACCACTGTTTCAGGCGAATACACTGTGAGTACGGGCGGCGGTGGCGGCGGGGGAGGAAATCCTCCATCACCAACTGGTGACACCATTCCTCCTTCAGTCATTACTGATTTGACTGCGGGCACAATCACTACTTCGTCTGTTGCTCTTTCATGGACAGCGTCGGGTGATGACGGCAATGTCGGCACCTCCACTCGTTATAATTTAAAATATTCCACATCCCCTATCACTGAAGCCAGTTGGTCCAGCGCCAGCTCGTTTATTAGTATGCCTGCCATCAAAGTTGCCGGCTCGCTTCAATCAGTAACAGTTTCAGGATTGTTTTCCAATACTAAATATTATTTTGCCATTAAGGCAATGGATGAAAAGCTAAATTGGTCAGCCCTTTCCAACGTCGTTTCAGCTACCACTTTACAAGAAGGCGGCCAACCGTCCGATACTACTCCGCCGATAATTACTTCTATTGTTGTTGAGTCGGGTATTTATACGGCTAAAATCATTTGGCACACTAATGAATTGGCTGATTCTCAAATTGCTTATGGATTGACCCAACAACTGGGTACACTGTCAGCCAGCGCCGATTTTGTCACTAATCATTTTGTTAATCTAACAGATCTTACGCCAGACTCAATTTATTATTTTAAAATTGTCTCCACTGATGAGGCTGGCAATCAAGCGGTCGGTCTGCAGAATGGGGCAGAGATAGGCCAATTTAAAACTTCAAAAGATACCATGCCGCCGGCCAATGTTAGTAATTTTCAGGCCCAAGGCGGAGATAAGAAAATATATTTAAGCTGGGTGAATCCTAGTGACGGCGATTTTTGGAAAGTAATGTTATTAAGGAGCCCCGACCATTATCCCACGAGCCAGATTGAAAGTATTGAAGAGTTTTTTTCAATTTTTGGGAAAAAAAATCAAGCCATTTCTTACATTGATAAGAAAAATATAATTAACGGAAAAACTTATTATTATATCGCTGTTGCCGCGGATGTGAATAAAAATGCGGCTTCTGGCGCCATGGCTCAAGCCACACCCCAAAGCGCAGGCCAGCCGCCTTTGATTGGTGACATCGTACAATGCAGTGATGGGGCAGATAATGATAGCGATGGCTATATTGATTATCCCAATGATTTGGGTTGTGTTAATCCGCAGGACGACAACGAAACTGGAGAAGCGGCTCCGGCCACGGGCGGTGTTGGCGCCATCACGGAATTGCAATTATTTGATTTTCTTTTTTCCATTGCCAAGGGACAAATTGTTATTCCGACTAAATTTAATATTGGGATATTAACTGGCGCGGGATTGCGGATAATATTGCCGCAATCCAAGATCGCCAAATCAGTCGATTCTATTATTTTAAATGTCGCCGGTGGTTCATATTTGTTTAATTTGCAAAACGGCCAATGGCAAACAGAAATCAGTGCGCCGCCGATAGCCGGGGTTTATCAGGCGGTATTTTTGATAAATTTTTCCGACCAAACGAAAAATATTATTAGTTGGCAGCTGGAAGTCAGGCCGTACGGCCAGATTTATGAAAAAGTCGCTGGTCAAAAAAAGCCGGTAGTCGGCGCCAATGTTTTACTTTTTCAAGATGAAGAACTTTGGTCAGCCGGCAATTTTTATCAGAGTAATCCTCAAATTACCGGAGAAGACGGTTGGTTTGGATTTTTAGTTCCGCCGGGCAAATATGTATTGCAGATAGAAAAAGACGGCTACGCGGTTGAAAAGATAGTATTAGATGTTGATGGCACGATAATCAATTCAGACGCGGAATTGCTTTATATACCGCCGCTTTTGAAAGATGTAATTATGCCCGGAGTGTCTTTGGCGCAAAACGCGCAAAATGTGTTGGAGAATTTAGGAGAAAAAGCGCAATTTATCAGTAAGAAGGTGGGTAAAGAAATAAGCCAAAACGCGCAAAAAGCAATTAGCGAGGTCAGCAAAATCATTCAAAATCCAGAGGCGCAAAAAACAGCCGAGCAAGTGGTCGCGCCAGTAGTTGCCG
>CAYIOJ010000020.1:0-16465 GCA_964365025.1 uncultured Gammaproteobacteria bacterium | reverse complement strand
AGGTAAAATTAGATAAAATATTAAAGATAAATTTAAGTTAACGCAACAGTAGTGGGCGTAACCAGCTGCGATACGAAAATCATCCAACTTTAATAATCCCCTTTCCAGAATATTAGGAACTGATTCAGACAAATAACGGCGCGGGGTCTCAATGTCCTTACCCGCGGCGCCGCCTTTAAATTTCACGTCGTCAAACCATTTGGCGCCAATGGGACGGTATTCCCCGTCGGCATGGCGAACCAGCAGGCGTCCGTTTTGATCGCGCTGTCCGTCTCCGAATTGCGGGTGATACACCAGGCAGGCCATGGCCGCTTCATTCATTTTTAAATCGCCCTGCGCCGTAGGGTGCTTGGCAGTAGTGTAATTTTGCACCTGTCCGACCTGCCACAAACCAAGATAAAATTTGCCGGCGCGGATTTTTTCAACATCAAAAGCGTCGTCCGGAGAAGCGGGATTATAAAAAAGCGGCTGGGCCTCCCGCTCGCCCTTGTCCCAATCATCGCGGGAAATAACTTGTTCATCTTTCAGAGCCGAGTAGAGCAAAAACGGCTGGCCCTTATCCATGAAACTTCTGAACTTGCCGTCTCTATAAGCCACGCGCCGGTTGCGCAAAGCTGCGTGCCATCCTCCCATTTGAAATTTTTCCAAATCTATTATTAACTCTCCTTTGGGGCCATATTCAATTATTTTTTTATCTTCCAGAAATTGTAAAACATCGGCGCGCAATTCCGACACATCGCCGATCTGCTCCAAAGTTTCCTGAAAATCTTCAGGCGTTATTGCCGCGCCTTTTTCCCGCAATAACGCCAGCACTGCCTCAATACCGGGCTTGCCTTTTTGGTTTTCAATTTCTTGCAGAGCCGCGATAATATGATTGGCGGCATTGCGTTTTTCAGGCGAACGCGCTATTCTGTCGGAAATTGGAAAAGGAATCACATGACCCATTCTTTCCTCCGACTTCGCGTTTGGCTGCGCTACCTCTGCCTTCGGCAATTCAGAAATAAATTGTTTTGGTGCCGTCTCGCGCATATTCTTAAATCTTCTCAATTTTAATCTTTATTTTCTTTCCGTCCACTATTGTCTCCTCCCCATCGCCCTCTTCCAACTTCTTGGCCAAGACGCTTTTTTTAATTTCCTCGCCAAATTCCGCAAACACTTCTCGCAATAATTTATCATCTGCTTGATATTTAACAACAACTTTATCTTGAATGGTCAGGCCGGATTCTTTGCGTTTTTGATTGATAACGCGAATAATTTCGCGCGCCAAGCCCTCTTTTTTCAATTCCGGCGTTATTTCCACATCCAATTGCACTTTTAATTCACTTCCTTTTTTATTCATCTCCACTTTTTTCACATTCAACTCATCGGCCACAATCTGTTGCAATGCCTCGGACAATTCTCCGCCTGACACTTGTAATCTCGCCAATGGCTGGCGCACTTTAACGGCTTTTTCCGCTCGCATAGCCAATCCCATTTCCACAATTTTGCGCGCCATGGCCATCTCTCCTAAAACTTTTTCATCAATCAATTTATCCTCGGCTTTGGGCCAGTCCTCCAAATGCACGCTTTCTTTTTTCCCATTCACGGCCATATAAATTTTCTCGGCGATAAACGGCGTGAACGGCGCCATCACTTTTGAAAGCGTCATTAAAACCTCGCGCAAGGTGGTCAAAGCCGCTTGTTTGTCCGCCTCATCATCGCCTTTAAATCTGTCGCGCGACCGGCGCAGGTACCAAGTTGATAAATCGTCAATAAAATCCTTGATCGGACGACTGGCTTTCACCGTATTGTAATTATCCATCTGCGCTGTCACTTCTTTGACCAATAAATTCAATTTGGCCAAAATCCATTTATCCAAAACATTATCACTCGCTCGTTTTCCTTTAGCCACAACCACTTTTTCCGCGTACATCTTATAAAACTCCACGACATTCCATAAGATATTAATAACTTTGTTGTAAATTTCTTTTACTTCTTTATCGCTAAAAAACAAATTTTCCGCGTCCATTACCACGCTGCTCATCATATAATACCGCATCGCATCCACGCCATATTGCTCAATAATCGCCCAGGGATCGGTGTAATTCATCTTGGACTTGGAAAGCTTCTCGCCCTTTTCATTCAAAATTGTGCCGGTCGTAACGCAATTTTCAAAACTGATTTCATCAAACAAAAGAACCGCCATCACATGCATGTAATAAAACCAAGCGCGGGTTTGAGCAATGTATTCGGCAATGTACTGCCCAGGAAATCGTGATTTAAAAACCTCTTTATTTTCAAACGGATAATGCCACTCGGCAAAAGGCATGGAGGCCGACTCCACCCAACAATCAATCACCTCGGGAATGCGAGCCATTTCTTGACCGCAGACGCATGATAATTTGATTTTATCCATTTGGTCTTTATGCAAATCCAATTCTTCAACTTTTTCGGTTTTATATACCGCGTCAAAATTTATTGCTTTTTCTTGCAATTCTTTAATTGAACCAACACATTTGGTCTGGCCGCAATCGCACTTCCAAAACGGCAAAGGTGTGGCCCAATAACGATTGCGCGAAATGTTCCAATCCGGCGCGGTTTCCAAGATATTTAAAAATCGGCCGTGTTTCAAGTGCTCCGGATACCAATTTATTTTTTCATTTAATTTTATCAACCGCGGTTTTACCTTTTGAATGTCAATAAACCAAGCGGAAATGGCATTGTAAAACAACTGCGTGTCGCAACGCCAGCAATGGGGATAGGAATGGGTAAAATTTTGAGGAGGGCCAAATAATAAACCGCGATTGTCCAAATCTTCTTTAATGGCCTTTTCCGCTTTTTTAAAATATTTACCGCGGATCAACTCCGGCGCGTCATCATTAAAATGACCTTTTTCATCAAGCAAGGGCACCATTGGCAAATCAATTTTTACTCCCAAATTATAATCATCTTCGCCATAAATCACAGCTGTATGCACAATGCCAGTACCCTCTTCGATTGTTACAAAATCAGCGTCGGTCACATACCAGGCCTTTTTGCCGGATTTTTTCACTGCTGAAATGTCAAACAACGGCTCGTATTCTACGCCAATCAAATCCTCGCTTTTTAATTCCTTGAGTGCTTCATATTTTTCACTTAAAACAGAGGGGGCGCGGTCTTTGGCTAAAATATAATTTTCTATGCCAAACTTTATCAATAAATAGTCAATTTTTTTTCCCGCTGCCAATGCCACATTGCCAGGCAAAGTCCATGGCGTGGTAGTCCAAGCCAGCAAATAAGTATTTTCCGGCAAGCCATGCTTGTCCGGACTTTTCACTTTGAACTTCACTGTTACCGCTTCCTCGGTAATATTTTTGTAGCTATTGTCCATGGCTATCTCGGCTTTGGAAACCGGCGTTTCACAACGAGGGCAATACATTAAAACTTTGCGGCCTTCATAAATCAGGCCTTTGTCCCAAATGGATTTCAGTGCCCACCAAACCGACTCCATATATGTTGAATCCATGGTCTGGTAGGCATTATCAAACTCCACCCAACGGCCAATACGATTCACCATTTTTTTCCATTCGTGAGTATAGGTTAAAACTTTTGACCGACAAGTGTCATTAAATTTGGCCACGCCCAATTTTTCTTCAATATCTTTCTTGCCCGATACTTTCAATTCTTTTTCCACAATATTTTCAATCGGCATTCCATGACAATCCCAACCCCAACGACGGCGCACGCGATAGCCCTCCATGGTCCAATAACGCGGCACCACGTCTTTAACCACCGAACTCAAAATATGCCCGTAGTGCGGAAGTCCGGTGGCAAACGGCGGACCATCATAAAAAACATAGGGCTTGCTCTCCGGCCGCCCTGCCACTGATTTCTCAAAACACTTATGCTCCTCCCAATATTTAAGTATTTCTTGTTCTTCTTTGTTGGCGTTGTACATATTTAATAACTGCATTTTAGCATTTGAACTCATTTTTGGCAACTGCTTGTCGGGCTTGGCACAAGCCCCTTCATTTGTTAGAATAAAGATAAGAATTAAACATAATAATATGCCTCAAACAATATATTTAGGCGCGGACCACGCCGGCTTTGAATTAAAGGAGAAAATTAAGGATTTTCTAAAACTTAATGAATACTTGCCGGAAGATTTAACTCCCGGACCAATTGCCCCCCAAGACGATTATCCGGACGCGGCGCAAAAAGTGGCGGCTAAGGTTTTAGAAACCGGAAACTTAGGAATACTAATCTGTGGCTCGGGCAATGGCATTTGCCTCGCGGCGAATAAAATCAAAGGCATCCGCGCGGCTTTGGGCTATAACACGCAAGCGGCCAAACTGGCGCGAGAACATTTGAACGCCAACATCCTGTGCCTGGCCGGCGGCTTGCTCAAGCCCGATTACGCGCAGACCATCACGCGGCACTTTTTGGAAACGCCATTTTCTGAAGACGAGAGGCACCAGAGAAGAATTAATAAATTAGAAAAATGTGTCTAAAATCATTCCCGCCATCTTGACTGACAATCTAGAAATTTTCCGCGCGCAAATCAAACAAATGGAAGGCGCGACTGACTGGGTGCAAATTGATGTTGGCGATGGTATTTTTGTCCCGCAAAAAACTTTAGGCGCGGAAGAAATCAAAACTATAATCACCAGTTTAAAATATGAACTGCACTTAATGGTCGCCAACCCTTCACTGGAAATAGAAAAGTGGTATAATCTGCCTAACGTCCAAAGAATTATTTTTCACTATGAGGCGGCCAAAATCCCTTTGGCAGTGATTAAACACATTGAAGCCTATGGTTTTGACGCCGGCGTGGCCGTGAATCCCGAGACCGGACTGGAAAATCTGGCAGCCCTAGCTTATCAGGCGGATTTGATTCTTTTTATGTCGGTAATACCGGGCCAACAAGGTCAAAAATTCATTCCAAAAACATTAAATAAAATTAAAGAATTTAAAACAAAACATCCGCGGGTGCCCGTAGCGGTTGACGGCGGTATTCATGAGGAAGAAATTAAAACATTGGTTGGCGCAGGCGTGGAATATCTGGATGTAGGCAGTGAAATTTTCGCCCATGCCAATCCGCGCGAACATTTAAAAGAATTACAACATCGCTATGCCTAATTTTGAAACTAATCCCGACTTGAAACTGCTTGGCACGGAAACCGCTTTTGGCTTTGGCGCTGAAGTCATGGCCGTGGAAAAAACGGGCAAATTTCCGCAAATTTACAAATTTCACATCGGCGACACCGGCCCCAAAACGCCGGAGCCAATTATCAACACTGCCATTCAGGCCTTGAAAGACAAACAAACCAAATACGCCCATTTTCAGGGCTACCCGCAGGTGCGCTCTAACATTGCGCGGCACTGGACCAAAACGCGCGGAGTGGAAATCAAGCCGGAAAACATCATTTTGACCCCGGGCGGCAAGCCGGTTATTGAAATGACCATGCAGGCGTTGTTGGTTCCCGGCGATTATGTGGTCGGCCAAAACCCGGGCTACCCGATTTACGAATCGCTGGCCAGATTCTATTCTCACGGAAATTATTTGCCCTGGCTCGCACGGCATAATGCCGACACGCAGGTTTTGGAATTTTTCGTGGAGGATTTGGAAAAAATTCTGCAATCAGGGAAAAAAATAAAATTGCTGGTAGTGAACACGCCGCAAAATCCGACCGGCATGGTCATGCCCCGCGCCAAACTGGAAGCCATTGCCGAATTGGCAAAAAAACATCATTTCATGGTGCTGTTTGACGATATTTACGATCAGATAATTTTTAACAAAGAGCATTTCAGCTTGTTGTCGGTGTCCGGCATGCTGGACTACACCATAAATCTAAACGGCTATGCTAAAAATTACGCTATGACCGGTTGGCGCCTGGGCTTTGCCGTGGCGCCTGAATGGCTGATTAAAATTTTTGGACAACTGGCCATTAACAAATGGAGTTGTGTCAACCGCGTTGACCAAATTGCCGCCGGAGCGATTTACGGCGATGTTGAACTGGACAAATGCCGCTACCCGTGCGTGGCTGAACAAATCGCCGGCACCATCAAGTCTGATGTGGCGCTTTATGAAAAAAAAGGCAAATTTTTGGTTGAGGCCTTGCGATTGCTTTCCCCTTTTGTAACGCCAAATGAAGTGGAGGGAGCTTTTTACGACTTCCCCAACATCGCCAAAGTTTTGGAATTGCCTTATGTCAAAAATGATTTAAAAATTTCCTCTGACAAAGAATTTTCTCATTGGCTCTTGTATGAACAAGGCCTCGCGGCTTTGGCCGGCAGTGATTTTGGCGAAGGCGGGCGCGGGCACTTGCGTTTTTCCTATTCTGAAGACCATACTCAACACATCATCCCTGGCATAAAGCACTTTATTAAAATCGTGATTGATTTAATTGCCAAATCCGGTTTAACCCCGCCCCTAAAAATGGAAGAGGTGGAGGAGAAAGTAAATAAAATTAGAAATAAATACAATCTGTAAAGCGGGCGGAGGCAGATTGTTTTTTGAAGCGAGGATATGTTTGGGCCAGGCCGAGGCATTCCGCGATGGCTAAGGACGGGGAATGCCGAGGCCGTTAGCCCGCAGGGCTAGGCGAGTTTATCCGAACGAAAAAAACAATCTGCCGAGCCCGCGGAGATAAAATATGCACGATCTCATAATTCTCGGCGGTTCGGCCGCCGGTATCACGGCCGCGATTTACGCCGGCCGCCGCCAACTGAACATTAAACTGATCGCCGGTGACATCGGCGGAGAAGTCGCCACCACGGACATTATTGAAAACTATCCCGGCTATCCAACGGTCGGCGGTTTGGAATTGGCGGGAAAATTTCGGGAACAGTTGAAATACAATAAGGTGTCCATGGACGAAGGCTGGCTGGCGAAAAAAATTGAAAAAAAAGATGGCCATTTTACCGTCCTCGCCAAAAACTTTGCTAACGAAGAAAAAACCTACGAGACCAAAACGGTGATTGTGGCCACAGGCGTTCATCCGCGCCATTTGGGCGTGCCCGGGGAAAAAGAATTGTTCCATCGCGGGGTCACTTATTGCGCGGTCTGCGACGCGCCACTTTTTAAAAATAAAATCGTGGCGGTGGTGGGCGGCGGCAACAGCGCCTTGGAATCGGCTTTGATGCTTGGAGAAATTGCCGCGCAGATTTTTCTTCTAAATCGCAACCCACAATTCAAAGGCGAAACAGTTTTAATTGAGAAAGTGAAAAAACATCCTAAAATTACTGTCCTGGCCCAAGCCAAAACGCAAAAAATATCGGGTGAAAAATCCGTCACCGGCGTAGAATACCAGGCTGCCGGCGGCCAAACGCAGACACTCGCGGTGAACGGTGTTTTTATCCATGTCGGTTGGGAACCAAACTCCGACTTTATTGATTTTGTGAAAAAAAACGACAAAGGAGAAATCATGACTGATAAAAACAGCGCGACTGATGTGTCGGGAATTTTTGCCGCCGGCGACGTAACCGACACGGCCTACAAACAAATCATTGTAGCGGCCGGCATGGGGGCCACCGCGGCGCTTTCCGCCGTGAATTTTTTAAATAAAAAGTAATATGCCCAATAGCGATCCGATTCATCTTAATTTGCAAAACTCGGCCGCTTCGCTCTTTACGCGGTTGGATGAAGAAAAAAATGCCAAACTCGCCGCCCTCATTCGCGCCTTTGCTTTCATAACAATTGAATCCGCCCGTTCCGGACATCCGGGCGGCTCATCTTCCAAAGTGGAACAGCTTTTGACATTACTGATAAGCGGGCTTTACGCTTTTGACCCGTTGGACCCGAAAAATCCCGGCCGCGATCGCTTGGTCTGGTCAGCCGGACACTGCACGCCTCTGCTTTATGGCACGCTGACCCTTATATATGAATCTCTAAAACGCGTTGGCGCCAAGTTTGATGAGAAAAAAATAAACGCTTTGCCCTCGGAATGTCTTTTAAAATTCCGCCACTGCGACGGCCTGTCCGGGCATGTGGAATCTTCTCTGCCTTTGGCTGACGCCACTACCGGTTCGTCCGGCCACGGACTTTCCGTTGCCGCGGGGTTCGCCGCCTTGCACCGCTCCTGCGGACTCGCCACCAAAGTCTGGGTCTTAATGGGCGACGCGGAAACCGAGGAGGGCATGTCGTATGAAGCGCGCAACATGATTAACACTATGGGGCTTACCAACTTGATAGTCTTGTTGGATTACAATCATTTTGGCATTGACGGCAATATCAATGAAGTCATCTCCACTCCCTACATCAACCATTGGCTCGGACTAGGCTGGAATGTGATTGAGGTGAACGGACACAACATCGCGGAATTATTGGAAGCATACAAAAAAACCAAAGAAGGATTTAACAACAGCCATCCAACAGTGATTCTATGCCATGGAATTAAGGGCTGGCACTATGGCAAAAATGAAAACAAATCTGATTCGCACGGCTCGCCGGCCAAACATGATGAGTACGTGGAAATAATGAAAAAATTGGGATTTGCTATTCCCGGGGTGGCTGGCCAAACGCAAGCGGATTTGGATTTTGTTTTAAAATCATTGGACAAAAATTTGGCTGAATACTTGATAGAAAAATTAAAAAAAGGCCGCGAACTTTTGCCGGATGAAAAACAACAAGTGGCCAAAATGGCCCAAGCTCTGCCCGGCCGGACTTTGAAAAATCCAACGGCAATTACCCGCCCGGCGCAACTGCCCCCAGAGTTGATTTTTGCCGAAGGAACAGAGGCGGCCACGCGCAAAGCCACCGAGACTTGGTTTAAGTGGTTGATGACACAGAGCGCTTTTTTCTATCTAGGCGCCGGAGATTTGATGAAATCAATTTTGACTGGCGCGGCGGAAAAAATTTACGGCATTATCAATAAAGACAATCCTCTAGGACGCGGATTCAGGTTCGGCATTGCTGAACAAAATATGGCCATGCTTTCCGCCGCCCTAACGCAGGATGTTTTGCCCGGTGGATTTCAGGCTGTAAGCGCCTTTGCTTCTTACGGCGTTTTTACGTCCATGATGGCCAATTCCGTACGTATGGCTTTGATAAATAACGCGGTGAATCCCGCGAACAAGGGCTTTTTCATAATGCTCGCGGCTCATGATGGCCCGGAAACAGGCGAAGACGGCCCGACACATCACGGACTTTTTTGGATGTCGCTTTTCAATGCCTACCCGGGTATCAAAGTCTATAAACCATTGGACGCCAACGAGACAATTGAAATGCTTTTCTACGCTTTGAGCAAGGGTGAGCCAATCGCTTTGTCAGTAATGCGGCCCAATACTCTGGTTTTCAAACGCGATGACATTCCACCGGCTCGCGAGGCAGTGAATGGCGCGTATGTTTTTAAAAAACACGCGGACAATAACAAAAAGAAAATTGTTTTGGCAGTGTCAGGCGGACAAACAATGGTTAATGTCCTCGCGACTTTGCCGGAACTGGAAAAAAATCACGATGTAAAAATTTTGGCCGTCACTTCGCCGGAATTATTTGAAGAATTACGCGACGCTGATCCGCAAAAAGCCGAATCAATTTTCTCCGATGAAGAAAGAGCATATACCATTGCCCTGCACAACGGCTGGCCCGGATTTCTTTATCCATTTTTACTGCCTGGCGACTACCCTGCCCGCGCCATTGGCGTAAATAAATTTCTCAAATCCGGCCCGCCCCAAGAAGTGTATGAAGTAGCCGGACTTGATCCCCAAGGAATTAAAAATAAAATAATAAATGCCACAAAATATGTTTGACATTATTTCCATTGGCGACTGCACCATAGACACGCTTTTACAAATTCACGACGCGGAAATAAACTGCAAACTGCATCCGGACCGCTGTGTGATTTGCGTTAATTTCGCCGACAAAATCCCGGTAGACAGTTTTCACCGCAAAACTGCCGGCAATGCCGCGAACAATGCCGTGGGCAGCGCGCGGCTGGGGCTAAAAACCGCCATCTACACCATCCTGGGCAATGACGGCAATGGCGAATACATCAAAAACACGCTGCAAAAAGAAAAAGTCTCCATGGAATATATAATTCACGACCCCAAGCAAGAAACCAATGCTTCAGTCGTGGTCAATTTCCAGGGCGAACGTACTATTTTTGTCTATCACGCTAAACGCGATTATGATTTGCCGATGAAGGCGCAAACCAAATGGACCTACTATACTTCCGTGGCCGCGCACCACGCCGACCTGAATCAACAACTGATCAAATGGGTGAGGAATAATAAAATAAAATTGGGATACAATCCGGGAACGTTCCAGTTGCGCGCCGGACTCGCCAATATGAAAAAAATCCTGGAAGTTTGCGCGGCGCTTTTTGTCAATAAAGAAGAAGCGGCCTATATTGTCGGCGCCCAACATGACATTCGCCGCTATCTTTTGGCCCTGCACAAGCTCGGGCCGCAAATCATAGTGATTACCGACGGCAAAGCCGGCTCGTTTGTTTTTGATGGCGAAAAATTTTGGCAAATGGGCATTTTTGACACGCCCTGCGTTGAACGCACCGGCGCGGGTGACGCCTTTGCCACCGGATTTCTCGCGGCTTTGCATTATAAAAAATCTATCCCCAAGGCCATGTGCTGGGGTTCGGCTAATTCTTCGTCGGTGATTATGAAAATCGGCCCGCAAGACGGACTCTTGTCCAAAAAAGGCATTGAGGACTTTCATAAAAAATATAAACACCAGTGCCCGACTAATTTTTAACTGTTCCATAGCGGTCATTCCCGTAAAAATGGGAATCCAGTCATGACCTGAATAATAAAATCACTAGATTCTCGCTTTCGCGGGAATGACAAAACAAAAATATGCCAAAAAAATTACTCTCTCCAAAAAATTCAAAACAAATTCCAGCTCCGCAAATTGAAACCACGCGTGTGGTGATTGTGGGTACCGGCTTTGTCGGCTCTACCTCGGCTTTTGCCATTATGATGTCGGGCATTGCTTCGGAAATTGTCTTGGTTGATGTGAACAAAGATAAATGCCTGGGCGAGGCCTGGGATTTGGAACACGGAATTTCTTTTGTGCCGCAGACAAAAATCTGGGCGGGTGATTATTCCGATTGCAAAGACGCTGATGTGGTGGTGATTACCGCCGGCTTGGGACAAAAAGTCGGACAAACACGGCTGGAACTGGCTTCGGCCAACGCTAAAATTATTAAAGACATTATTGAAAAAATAAGACGCTATACTGACAAAGCCGTCATTTTAATGGTGACCAACCCATTGGATGTGATGACTTATGTGGCTTTGAAAAAATCCGGTTTGCCTGATTATCAGGTATTGGGCACCGGCACCACACTGGATTCTTCCCGTTTTAGATTTTTATTGGCGCAAGAATTTGGCGTGGCGCCGGACAGCATGGGCGCATATTTGATTGGCGAGCATGGCGACTCCGAGGTGCCGGTGTATTCGCACGTAAATTTAATGGGTGAAAATATCTCGGCCTTGCCGGAATACAATAAAAAAGCCGCGGAACAAGCTTATTTAAAAACCAAAAACGCGGCTTACGATATTATTTGCAAAAAAGGCGCGACATATTATGCCATTGCTTTGGCTGTGGAGCGCGTTGTTCGCGCCATTTTATACGATGAAAATCATATTTTTCCAGTGTCTTCTTTACTCACCGGCCAATATGGATTAAAAGATGTTTGTCTATCTTTGCCGGCAGTGGTCGGCCGCATGGGAATTAAAAAAGTAATGGAGATAAAATTATCGCCTGATGAGCTGGAGAAATTGCGGAGGTCGGCCAAAATAGTCAGGGAGACGATTGAGAGCGTGAAATAGATATCTAACCAAAACACCCGCGACATAAATCGCGGGTGTTTTTAAATTTTTGGAGTTAAATAAATTACTTTACCGTTTCCCACAAATGTTCAAACATCGCTCTTTGCATATCCGCCAATTCTTTACTTTCAATAACCACTGCAACAAAATCACTAGTAAATGAAAACATCGCTATTTTATTTTTCCAAACATAGAACAAACCGTGAAACGGAAAAACGTTGGGAACAATTTTTACTTGTCTTAATTCTTGCTGACCCAATCTCTGTCTTTCTCTGGCTTTTTCCGAATCTCGAAGTATTACCCTAAGATGAATTTTTTTACTTATTCTTTTTTTTAAAAAACGTTGCTGATATTCTCCAAGCTCATGAAAAAAATCATCCACTGACGCAAAACAAATCAAATCACTAGCTTCTTCAAGAATACTATCCAAAATAATTTTCATTTCTTCTCTATTTTGATAAAAACGCACGGTGGGGCGTTTGCGTGATTCGCCGACAATCGCGTTAAGCTCTGGCAGAGCATCCCTAAGAACGGCCGCCTTACTCTCGGCTAATCTGATAATTTGATCCGGGTCCTCGGCGCTGAAATACTTGATTCGTTTTTTCATGAAAATACTAACAAAACCGCGATGAACCAAGGATTCCAACACCTCGTACACAGTGGAGCGCGACAATTGCGCCTTTTGAGCAATTTTTTGCACCGGCGCCGAGCCAATTTCTAAACAAGCCAAATACACTTTGGCTTGTTTTTCGCTTAAACCATAGGATTGAAGTATCTTTTCCAATTTCATATTTAAAATAATTAAAGCATTTTGTCAATAAAACCGACGGCATTTCAATGCTTAAATTATATCATATTCTAGCCATTTTGTCAAGTAGTTGTGTTAAAAATAGACGGTATTATTGGCATTTTTTACAGTTTTGATATGATGATATATCCTCAAAATGAGGAAGCTTAATTCTTAATTTAAGTTATATGTCCAAAAAAAAATGGTGGATAAGCGGTCTTCTGGCCGTTGGAGTGGTGGCTATTTTAGCCGCTTACTCCCCTTTGGCTAAAAATAGCCAGCCACAAGCACAACCAGTGCCTCAACAGGAGGCGATCAAAATCGGCTATCGGGCGCAGGATCTTTACGCCCCGCTTTTTGTCGGTTTGGAAAAAAAGATTTTTGAGGCAGAAGGCCTTAAGATAGAACCGATAAAATTCGAATCAACCAATCAATTGATGGAGGCGATGCTTGGCAAAAGGATAGACGCATCGCTCGGCGGAGTAAATACAATTCTTCTGTTAACCTTGGAAGAAAAATCTCCCAATCAATTCAAACTGTTCTCCATGACTACGGAGAATCAAGATCAGGCCTCTTCTTATCTCTTGGTTCGCGCCGATTCCAATATTGATTCAATAAAAAAACTGGAAAACAAAAAAATTGCTTCTTTTCTTGGCTCAACAGCTAAAATGCTTTATCGGAAAACAGTCGACCCATATTTTGACCCGAAAAATTCCACTTTAATCCAAATGGAGCCAAACTTGGAATTGCAGGCATTGCAGTCGGGGCAGGTTGATGCGGCTATTGTTTTGGAACCATTAGCCACTATTGGCGCGAGCAAAAAAATCAGCAAGACACTGGAAAAAGCGCTGTTTGCGAAATATTTCTTCAATGATTTGCCACTTTCGGGCAGCATTGTCTCGGTTGATTTTATCAATCGCCAACCGGAACTGACTAAAAAATTGGTCTTAGCCGCCAACAAAGCAATTGACTTCATTAAAAATAATGAAGAAGAAACTAAAACAATTATCACCAAGTATACTCCATTAACTCCGGAAGTCGCTTCGCAGATCAGTATCATTCCGTCTCAAAAATTGAATGAGATTAATATGGCTAAATTACAACAGTTGGCTGACTTGCTTTTGGCGGAAAAAGAATTGAAAAACCAGGCACAGGTCGTGGATTTATTATTAGCCAATTAAAATTTATGCTGGAATTAAAAAATGTCTCTAAAACATTTGATAGTACCTCAACACATCCGGCTCTGGTCCTGACTGATGTTTCTTTTAAAATTCCGCGAGGTGAAATTATCAGTTTTGTCGGACCAAATGGCTGCGGCAAAACCACCTTGCTGAAAATCATTGCTGGGCTGGACAAGCAAACTGGCGGAGAAATCGCGGCTCCTGGCCACAAACATCATTCAGAAATAAGAGCTGGCTTGGTGTTTCAGGATTATTCTAATTCGCTCTTCCCATGGCTAACAGTTGAGCAAAATATTGAATTTGTCCTAAAAACGCGCATTAAAAACAAAAAAGAAAGGAGAAACAAAATCCAAGAAATACTAGGTAAATTAAATTTGAGTGACCATCGGCACAAATATCCTTATGAACTTTCCGGCGGACTTTCCCAACTCACCGCTTTTGGAAGAACCATGGCTCTAAACCCGGAAATACTGCTTTTGGATGAGCCGTTCTCCACGCTCGATTATTATACTTCGCTCAACTTGCAACAAAAATTTATTTCTCTCTGGGAAGAAACCAAAATACCGGCAATTATAGTCACCCACTCAATTGACGAGGCTGTTTTGCTTTCCGATAAAATAATAATCTTCTCGCCAGCACCGGCGCGTATTATCGCTGAAATACAAAATAAGCTGCCACGTCCACGGCATATCTCCCAAATAGAATACCAGCAATTTCATGACACGAAGAAAAAAGTGATGGATAATATCAAAGGATTTTTAGTATGAAAAAATTTTTTACACAATTACTAATTTTTGGCGCCATCTTCAGCGGCTGGCTAATTTTGTATCAATTAAAAATCTTCAACGCCTTGCTGGTACCGTCACCGCAACAAGTATTTTTTTCTCTATTGAATTTATTTTCAACGGAAAAAATAATCAATGACTTATGGCTTACTTTTTATAGAATGCTCGCGAGTTTGCTGATCGGTTTACCAGCGGGAATAATCATTGGACTGGTGTTGGGATATTTTCAAACCATAAATAAAGCGCTTAATTTTTTGATAGATTTTATCCGCTCCATCCCTTCGCCAGCGCTGATTCCCCCATTTATTTTATTATTCGGCCTGACTGACTTATCTAAAATTTTTTTGGCTGCCTTTATCTCGGCCTTAGTTATTCTCATCAACACTACTTATGGGGTACAAAATGGAAATAAAACAAGAATCATGTTTGCCCAAAGCATGAAGCTGAATAAATTCACTATATTTACAAAAATCGTTCTGCCAGAAGCTCTGCCCTATATTTCCGCCGGCGCGCGTGTGGCGATTTCCTATTCTTTAATAATCATAGTTATCGGTGAAATGCTCATGGGTGGCGAAAGTGGGCTTGGAAAGAGAATTATCGATTTTCAATTGATTTTTGAAACCAGCCAAATGTATGCCACCATAATTTTAGCCGGACTACTTGGATACGCCGTTAATAAACTCTACATTTTTTTTGAAACCAGAATGATTCATTGGGCAGGAAAATGACTATGATTAAATATACCCTGGCTACTTCTTGGGAAAATGAACTGATAGATGGAATCCGACAGTTAAACCAAAATAGCCAAAAAAGTAAAATCGTGGAAATATATGGTTCATTTAAAATAAGTCCGGTTGGTTGCGGCCGAGCCGCCTTTCGATTGCCTAATGTTTCATTCAGGCAAGCGAAAAGACACATCAAATATGCCCATAAAAATGGCCTTTCTTTTAACTACACACTGAACGCGCCCGACTTTAAAAACAAAGAGAAAAACAGACAATGGGTAAAAAAAGTGGAAGAATTTTTAACCAAATTAGAAAAAATGGAGGTGGATACCCTAACCATTGCCCATCCCTTCTTGATAAAATTAGTTAAAAATAAATTTCCTAATTTTAAAATTAATCTCTCTCTCATCACCGGCATCAATAGTATTGGAGAGGCAAAAAAATATGAAAAAATGGGTGTCAGCTTAATTTTTTTAGATCCCTTTTCAATTAACAGGGACATTAAAAAAATAAAAAAGATAGCCAAATCAATAAAATGCGAGGTCGGGCTCTACACTAATTTCCCCTGTCTTTTCAACTGTCCAAATAGAAACGCCCGCTATAAATTTTTTGGGTATGCTTCGCAGGAAGACGAGGAAATCTCAAAAATCACCCACGATCCCTTTCCTATTGGTTGCTCACTTTTTTATCTTGAGCATCTGATAGAATTTTTAAAAAGCCCCTTTATCCGGCCGGAAGATGTCGCCGCCTACGCGCGAGCTGGAGTCAATAAATTCAAGCTGGCAGACCGAAGCGAGTCAACAGCGTCGCTTCTAAATACAGCCGAGGCCTACATGAAGCAACAATACAGTGGGGACTTGTTTGATTTAATTTTCAGAAAAGGATCTAAATTCAAGGCGGCTATAAAAATTTCTCAACCACACATGGCCAAAATGAAAATACCAATATCAATTGATAATCGCCGACTGACACAGTTGAATTTTTTGAATAAAATAAAAAAATTGAGCGACAAAAAACTCAATGATTTTTATGAAAAAGCGACAAAAACGGCGGTAAAATTTAAAAATCAAAAAAAGATTGATGAATTGAAACATTTATTTCGCCGAGCAAAAAATAGATATTTAATCAAAACATCCGCGACATAAATCGCGGGTGTTTTTAAATTTTTGGAGCGGGTAAGGGGAGTCGAACCCCTGTCACGAGTTTGGAAAACTCGGATAATAGCCGTTATATGATACCCGC
>CAYIOJ010000019.1:0-17076 GCA_964365025.1 uncultured Gammaproteobacteria bacterium | reverse complement strand
AAGATCCTGAAATAAATTCAGGATGACAACTAAAAGAAAGCCGGGAAAATAAAAAGAACAATAACGGTTAAGTATAGCGCACTATGGATATTTTGTCAAACATCCAAATTCCTCACGCTTTTGGCATGGGTTTGAATAAACCTTTTGCGCGGCTCCACTTCATCACCCATTAAAATATCAAAAATTTCATCGGCCTTGGAAGCGTCATCCACTGTCACTAACTTCATCAACCGTTTTTCCGGATCCATGGTTGTTTCCCACAACTGCTCCGGATTCATTTCACCCAAACCTTTAAATCGTTGAATATTCACTTTCACTCCGCCGACTGTGGTGGTTGATTCTTCACCTGCCTCGCCATCGGCCGCGACCTCTGTTTCGGTTTCCGCTGTTTCTTTCTTTTTGTCTTTGGCGTTTTGAGCTTTGTTTTTCGCCAATTCCACCAAGGCCTTTTCCTTGTCTTCGTCGCTGTAAACATACTGAATGCTCTTGCCGGCCTGAATGCGATACAGCGGCGGCTGGGCGATATATATATGTTTGTTGGTGATTAAATCAGGAAAATATCTGTAAAAAAATGTTAAAAGCAAGGTGCGGATGTGCGCGCCATCAACATCAGCATCGGTCATGATCACCACGCGATGATAACGCAGTTTGGTAATGTCAAACATCTCGCCGATATTGGTGCCAAGCGCGATAATTAAAGATTTTAATTCGTTGTTGGCCAAAATTTTATCCAGACGAGATTTTTCCACATTCAAAATTTTGCCGCGCAAAGGCAGAATGGCCTGAAATTCGCGATCACGACCTTGTTTGCCGCTGTTATGAACAAAAACACCAGAAGCCAACGCAAAATTGTGAGTATTCGGCACCTCAATATCATAGACATCAAATCTTTCTTGCATCTTTTCAATCCTCACTATCTTATGATTGAAATTTTCAGCCGCTTCCAATAATTGATTTTTGTCATCTTTAAAAAATCTTCGCAATAAAGTTTCCAATTTGATTATATTATTATTTCTCTTTGGAAGCTGACGACGCAATACATTGTAATCAGCAAATAAATCCCTGCCTTGCTCCAAAATTTGTTTGGCAAAAGATAAACTATGCTGAAGATATGTTTTATTATACGCTTCGCGTCGTTTGGCGCGGAATTCCTCTGTCCATTGTTCTTTGATTTTTTCAGCGCGCCACTGCCTTAATTCATCGCTATTCCATTCTTTGGCGGATAATTCTCTAAGCCATTCTTTTCTTTCCGGATGCGTTGCGAAAAATCCAGAAACCCGCTCAGCCTGCTTATCCCTATTGGCCGCATCACCCCAATACGCTTTTTGGTTTCTATTTAACAAATCATTATTTTTGAGTCGATAATTTTCATTGTTATTATAAAATTCCAAAAATTTCTGCGTCATGAAATTCTTATATTCCTCATTTTCCCATTGTTTTTTCGCGCGCAAACTCAGCATATCCCCCAACTTTTTCATTGTTGCTGAAATCTTTTGACGATAAGCCGGAGTCCGCTTAATTGCGTTGCATTTGGCAATTGCCGAAGGTGTGTGCAATGTCTTTTTAGCAAGTTTACGGTGCATCTCCATGTGTTCTTCTTTTGGCATTCTAACAATATTTTCCGGATTATTATTCAATTTATTAAAATCAATATGGTGTTTGTGTGCGCCGTCTTCTGAAGCATAAACATTATTTTTCAAATTATAATTGTCGGCCAACATGTGGGTAAAAATCCATTTATGTGTAGCTGGATTCAAAATCATTTCGTAACCTTCAATTGTAATGCGATGCTCAATTTTAGACAACTTTTTGCACAACGGCATCAAACTCAAATCCTGTGTTAAATCTTTCGCTTCAACATATGATCCGCCGCGCGTCATGAATTTGTGATCCGGCGTACAAATTATTTCTTCATTATTATCCAAAATTATTTTAATAACCTGCGCGTCTTTTTTAGTGACGCGCGGATTGATAATTTTTTCAATACCAACACTGCTGTCACTTTTTATTGTATAACAATAATTTTGCCTGCCTTTTTTATCTTCTTCTACTAATTCTTCAAAAGAGATATTTCTTCCGTCGGCTAATGCTACTTTGATTTTTCCAAAAAAACATCCTCCGGCGCTGTCGCCCTCCACTATATACAACTCCGAAATCGTCGCGTCTTTGGACGAACAGTCCGCCAATTTACCTGGCAAAGTAAAGCCCTCTAACGCTCCTTTGCGTAACACTGCTTCGCGCGCGATCTTCGCCGCCGCCCTGGCCTTCGCCGCGAGAATGCACTTGCCCATTATAATCTCGGCATCGCGCGGATGCTCTTCCAACCAAGTGGTAAAGGACTCGCCGAAAATGGTTTCCACAGCTGTTTTCACCTCGGGATTGCCCAGTTTTGCCTTGGTTTGTCCTTCAAACTGCGGGTTAGTCAATTTTACGGAAATAACAGCAGTGAGACCTTCGCGCACATCCTCACCGGTCAAATTTTCATCCTTTTCTTTCAAATAACCCTTATCGCGCGCGTAAGCGTTGAGTGTGCGAGTCAAAGCCGTGCGAAATCCCATCAAATGCATGCCGCCCTCCGGATTGAAAATATTATTGGCAAAAGTATAAACCAAGTCTTTCATGTCTTCCACATAGCGCAAAGCCACTTCCACCACCATTTCGTCAGCGGTTTTCTTTTCAATGTAAAACACATTTTCGTGTTTGGATTCTTGCAAACGATTCATGTGCCGCACGTACGAAGCCACTCCTCCTTCAAAGTAAAAAATGTATGATTTTACCGCGCCTGGGTCGCGCTGGTCAAGAGCAATAATTTTTACGCCCTTGGTCAGATAGGCCTGTTGGCGCAAATGATCAAGCACTGTTAACCAATCATATTCCAAGGTTTCAAAAATTTTCGGATCTGGATGATATGTAATGGTGGTACCGTGTTCTTTGCTTTTGCCAATTTGTTTTACTTTTTTCAATGGTCGGCCGTGTTCGTATTCCTGCATGAATATACCGCCATCGCGCCGCACCTCGGCTTTGAGCAGGGTGGAAAGGGCGTTCACTACCGACACGCCCACGCCGTGCAAACCGCCCGAGACCTTATACCCGCCCGCGCCGAATTTTCCGCCAGCGTGTAATTTGGTTAAGACCAATTCCAAAGCCGACACCTTGTATTGTTTGTGAATATCCACCGGAATGCCGCGGCCGTTATCAGTCACCTCCACTTGGCTGTCGGGCAAAAGCCGCACGATAATTTCATTGCAAAATCCGGCCATGGCTTCATCAATGGCGTTATCCACCACCTCCCATATTAAATGATGCAAGCCGGTGGTGCCGGTGGAACCAATATACATACCGGGCCTTTGTCGCACCGGCTCCAAGCCCTCCAACACGGTGATGTGTTTAGCGCTATAGTCGCTGGACGGATTGACTAATGATTTTTTCGAGCTGACTTTCGCTGATTTTTTAGACATATTTAAAAAGATATTTTATCAAATCGTATGTGGATATTCTACCAGAAAAAGAAGGCCAGAGCAAGGCCAGGCTTGGTTATTTGATCCCTTCAAATGTTGATTTGGGGAGGTGAATACCGATAGCAACATTGTAAAAAATATCACCTCACTCCACCACAATCATCCCAAAATCCGCGGGATTCAAATGATTGTGGTATTTCCAGCTGCCGGCGATATCAAACTGAAACGACCAGCTCTCGCCCGGCAAAACGCCTTTGCACGCGTCAAAGGTGCTGCCAAGACACCCGCCGGTGGTTGGATAAACGGTATGAGTCGGATGAAAGCCGGAGGCGGGCCACATTGAGCGCGCGCTTTGATTTTTAAACACAACCGTTTCTCCTTTTTTGATTGTTAGGGTCGCCGGCGAAAAACCGCTGTCGGTATAAGTTATCGTTGTTTCTTCTCCGGCTTGCGCCTTTGATTCTACCGCCGGTTGCGAAACGGGCGGTTGTTCTGCTCCTCTAAAGATAAAATACCCGCCGAAAATTACGCCAGCGGCAATAATAATTATTATGAAAAGAAGATTTGCGCATAAATTCTGTATTCTATTTTAATTAACAACTAACAGCGCCGCCCCCATCAGCCAAATAGTAATTGCCGACATCAAACACCAAAAACACCACGCTTTAATCACTCTCCATTGCAAATAGGTAAAAATTAAAGACATTAGTGACCCCACCGCGACTGAAAACTTCAAAATAAAAATCCAAAATAATAATGGTTCAACGCCGATTACCAAAAATCCGGAAATAAACAGCGCCATGACATAAAATAGCAGACCAAGGATATCGTTGTGAACGCCAAAGAGCTTGTTGTACTTGCTTTCTAAAACCAAATTACAACTTCCGCCGATTAAACAAACCAGTTTTTCCGCGAACATTCTCTTGCGTATCAAATACACTGTCTCGCTCAACCCAATGGCGGCCAAAGTGAAAAGCAGAGCGTAGGCTGTCATATTCTATTTTACTGAATTGCTATTGTGCCGCCGCCAAACAAAATGGCGAGACTCGCGGCCAGCAAAATTAAATCAAATTCCCAGCCGTTTTTATCCATCGCGGCAAAAGGAACGCGCCATTTCATTGTTTTCATGCCAATAGCGCCGATCATTACGATTGCCAAAAGCAATGCGGCAAGTTGGGTATAAACACCAAATATTAATCCGACCGCCGACAAAAACTCCACTGCGCCGATTAAAAATACCGCCCCCACCGGCATCCCCATCCCTTGCGCCATGCCTTTTATATTCTTAAACTTCGGCAAAGCGTGGTAGATAAAAATTATTGCCACTGCCAAACGGAGAACGAACAGACCGATGTCGTTGTATTGTGTTAATTGCGCGAACATAGTTTTGTGAATTAATATTAAATTAACCCGCCTTCTTATTATAGTATACTATATTGGTCTGATTTTAACAACGCGACAACAGACTCAAAATAAGGGTCATACTTGACATTTTACCGCTTTCCATGTTAGCGTTTGCCAAATTTGGACAAGGCCGTCCTGATGGCGCTCTGCTGGGGAACTCCGCGCCATAAGCGCTGCACCGTCTTTTTGCCAAGCTGGAAAATAATGATCTGGGACAGGCCGTTGCCCGAGCTCGGCGACTGAACGCAGACATTATCGTCAAACCAATCACGACCAGGCGGGGATAACAACCCGCCGCCACACGCATTTTTAACCGCTCCGCTATCCAGCACTTGGATACGGAGCTTTTTTTCTTGTGGATAACCCGGTCTTTACACTGCCCGCGGCTCCTTGCTACACTATTAAGGAACTATGCGCGAAATGAATTTCCACAAAATGCCGGCTCGCTACAAACTATTATTCAATTTCTAATTTACCTCCATTTGGGGGATTTTTTTTAATATGCCCGCTTCGCTTTTTAATCGCGACCTCATCTCAATAAACGATTTAACCAAAAACGAAATACTGTATATTTTGCAATTGGCCAAAAGTTTGAAAGACAAATCGCGGCCAACTCTTTTGCAAAACAAAATACTGGCTTCGCTTTTTTTTGAACCATCCACGCGCACGCGGCTGTCTTTTGAAACAGCTATGGAGCGGCTGGGCGGCCGAGTGATCGGCTTTGCGGACAAAGACGTTACCTCGGCGAGCAAGGGAGAAACACTCTACGACTCCATTCGCATTATCGGCCAATACGCAGACATTATTGCCATGAGGCATCCTTTGGAAGGTTCGGCGCGGCGAGCGGCCGAGGCCACGGAAAAACCAATTCTCAATGGCGGTGACGGCGCCAATCAACACCCCACGCAAACGCTGTTGGATATTTTTACCATTCAAGAAACACAAAAAAAATTGACCGGGCTCTCCATCGCCTTGGCCGGTGACCTCAAATACGGCCGCACCGTGCATTCTCTCACGCAAGCTCTCACGCACTTTTCCCCGCGTTTGTATTTTGTTGCCCCACCGGCCCTGCAAATGCCCGAACATTATCTGGAAGAGTTAAAAAAGAATAAAATAAAATTTTCCTTGCATGAAAAAATGGAAGAGGTTATCAAACAAACTGACATTTTTTATCTCACTCGCATCCAGAAAGAACGATTTGCCGACCCCATGGATTATGAAAGAGTAAAAAATACTTTCCGACTAACCTTAGCACACCTGACCGGCGTGAAAAAAAATTTAAAAATTCTGCACCCGCTCCCGCGCGTTAATGAATTGGATTCAAAAATTGACGCCACACCCCACGCCTACTATTTTGAACAAGCTGAAAACGGATTGTATGTGCGGCAGGCGCTGTTGGGGGCGGTGTTAGGAAAAATTTAATTTAAAACATATGACTCAAGACAAAAAACTTCTCGTTTCAGCCATTAAAAATGGCACAGTGATTGATCATATCAATGCCGGCGAGGCGTTAAAAATCATTCGCTTTTTAAATTTAGCGGCCCAAAACAAATTGGTCACAGTCGGCCTGAATCTGCCGAGCAAACTCATGAAAACAAAGGACTTGATAAAAGTTGAAGATTGGGAAATAAATCCTGAAGAAGCCAGCCAGGTGGCTTTAATCGCGCCGCGAGCTACTGTCAATTTGATTAAAAATTATCAAGTAATTAAAAAATTGGCCCTAAAATTGCCGGACAAAATTGAGCATCTGCTCGTCTGCCCTAATCCAAAGTGCGTCACCAATCACGAACCAATGGATAGTTTCTTTTATGTTCGATTGCGCAAACAAAAAGTAGAAGTAAGTTGCAAATACTGCGAAAAACAATTTGCTTTGGACGAAATCAAGGACTACAAAATTTAATATGGCGAAAAATATTATTACACTACCGGGTTTGATTGATCCGCATGTGCATTTTCGCGTGCCCGGAGGCGAGCATAAAGAGGATTGGATTACCGGCGCGCGCGCCGCGCTCGCCGGCGGCTTTACCACAGTGATTGACATGCCCAATAATAATCCGCCGACTACCAGCCAGATCGCGCTCGCGGAAAAAAGAAAAATAATTGATGAACAATTGCGCCAAGCCGGCATTCCACTACATCACTATTTTTACCTCGGCGCCGCAGCTGACAATTTGGATGAATTTGGAAAAACTCGGGAAAAAATTATCGGCATTAAATTATTCATGGGTGCGAGCACTGGGGAACTGCTAGTCAATAAATTGACGGACCAAGAAAAAATTTTCCAGCACGCGGCTGAACTGAATTTGCTTGTGGCCGTGCACGCTGAAGATGAAGAAGAAATACAAAAACAAAAAAATAAAATCACAAATTCAACAGTAGTAGACCATTCAAAAATCCGTTCATGCGCCGCGGCTGTGAAAGCGGTAACCCAAGCGATTGAACTGGCTAAAAAACATAACACGCGATTATATATCTGCCATGTGAGCACCGCGGAGGAAATGAAAATCATCAAAGACGCCAAAAAACAAGGAATAATAATTTACGCGGAAGCAACGCCACATCATCTTTTTTTGAATGAATCGGCTTACGCCAAATTGGGAACATTAGCCCAAATGAATCCGCCTTTACGCGCTCCGGCTGACTGCGCAGCCTTGTGGCAAGGTATTGCTGACGGAACAATAGACACCATCGGTTCTGACCACGCCCCGCATACTTTAGCAGAAAAAAGCCAACCATACCCGGCTTCGCCATCAGGCGTGCCGGGCATTGAAACAACTTTGCCGCTCTTACTCACGGCCCAGCGCGCAAAAAAAATATCACTGGAAAAAATAATTGAACTTACTTATGATAATCCGCGAAAAATTTTCAATCTGCCTAAAAATGATGATAAAATAATTGTTGATTTGAATTTGGAAAAAGAAGTAATTAACGCCAATTTAAAAACCAAATGCGGCTGGTCGCCGTTTGCCGGCTGGAAACTGACAGGCTGGCCCGTCGCCGTTACCATAAATAACAAAACTGTTAATTTTTAATATGCAACATTTAATTTCACTCAAGGAACAGACTAAAGAAGATATTTTATCCATATTGGAATTGGCGCAAAAAATAAAAGCCAAGCGGACAGCCGGAGAATTGACAAATTTTCTGCCAAATAAAACTCTAATAATGCTTTTCCAAAAAACTTCCACGCGCACGCGGCTGTCTTTTGAAGCCGGCATGACTGAACTGGGCGGACACGCCATTTTTTTGGATTCGCGCGTTACGCAATTTGCCCTGACTGATTTTGGCGATGAAATTCAAGCGGTGATGCGCTATGGCGCGGTTTTGATGTTTCGCGCGCTCCAAGCCGCTGATGTTTTCCAAGCCGCCTCTTACAATCAAATACCGGTGATTGACGCTTGCAGTGAAAAATACCATCCGGCGCAGGCTTTAAGCGATATTTTAACCATGGCTGAACACTCCGGCGGCATTAACAATGTAAAAAAAATCACTTGGCTGGGCGTGGAAAATAATGTTTCCAATACTTTGACGCTGGCCTGCGCGAAACTTGGCATCAAAGTGGCCATCGCCGCGCCCGAGGCCAATCCGCAGAGTATTGATGAAGAATTAAATCAACAAGCCGTCGCTACCGGCAATGTGGTCAGAACTCTAAATTTGGCCGAGGCGCTAAAAAACACAAATTATGTGCACACCGATACCTGGATGGACATGGAATTTTTTGAAAACGGAAAGGTGCGGCCACAATTTTTGGAAGAATACGAACGCCGCAAAAAACTTTTTATGCCCTACCAACTAAACGCGCAACTAATCAATTCTTACGCTTCACAGGCCAAAATTATGCACTGCATGCCCTGCCATGTGGGCTATGAAATTTCGCGCGATGCTATTGACCACCCTAATTCCATAATTTTTGATCAAGCGGAAAACAGAATGCACATACAAAAAGCCATGATAATGTGGCTACTTGGTTATGCTCCAAACCAACTTTCTTAACAAAACTTTTTCCAGCCCGCTGGTTCTGGCTTCGGGTATTTTGGGTTTAACAGCAGCCAGTATGCATCGCACTGTTCAAAATGGCGCCGGCGGCGTGACTGCCAAATCCGTGTCTTGGGAGCCGCGACCCGGCCACCCCGGCCCGGTTATTATCAGCAAAGATTGCTACATTCTCAATGCCGTTGGGCTTTCCAATCCGGGAGTGGCCGAAGCAACAGGAGAATTTAAAAAATTCAGACAATTCTGCGAAACGCCACTTATCGCGAGTATTTTTGGCGGCACGCCGGACGAATTCGGCGAACTCGCGAAAAAAATATCCGAGGCGCCGATTGATTTTTTAGAATTAAACCTCTCCTGTCCCAATGTCAGCCATGAATTCGGCCGGCCTTTTGCTTTTTCAACCGAGGCGGTGACAATTATCACCAAAAAAGTAAAAGAAAAAACAAAAATTCCAATTATTGTAAAATTATCGCCCAATGCTTCCAATATCACGGAAATTGCCAAAGCGGCCGAATCAGCCGGCGCTGATGCCATTTGCGCGGTCAATACCATATCGGGCATGGCGATTGATGTCCAAATGCGCCAACCAATTTTACACAACAAACAAGGCGGAGTTTCCGGCCCGGCTCTTTTTCCAGTGGCTCTCAAATGCGTTTATGATATTTGCTCCGCGGTTAAAATTCCCATTATCGGCACAGGCGGCGTCACCTCTGGCGAAGACGCGCTGGCCATGATTATGGCCGGCGCGACATTAGTAGGTGTTGGCTCAGCCGTGTATTATCGCGGTGAAGACGCCTTTAAAAAAATCACAGATGAAATGGAAAAAATCATGACAGAGGAAGGAATAAAAAGTTTGGATGAAATCAGAGGAATAGCTCACACAGCGTGATTGGGTGTACTTATTCTTTTTTTTGCTGCGGACTGTCGCCGCGACTGCAAAAAAGAATAAGTACACCCAAACCCCAGACCATATGCATTCATTAAAAATAACAAAAATAATTGACGAATCTCCCCAAGTCAAAACTTTTTATTTTACTCACCAATTAAAAAGCCGTCCCGGGCAATTTGTGATGCTCTGGTTGCCGGGAATTGATCAAAAACCTTTTTCCATTTCTTCTGATGACGACCAAACTTTTGGACTCACAATTTTCCAACGCGGCGCTTTGACTGAAAAATTGTTTGCAATGAAAATTAACGACCGCGTGGGCATTGCCGGACCGTATGGCACGAGCTTTTCCATCAAACCGGACATACATTATATAATGATCGCCGGCGGCTATGGCGCGGCACCTTTGGCTTTTTTAGCGGAAGAATTGATTAAAAAAGGCAATAATGACATTGATTTTTGCCTTGGCGCGAGAAATAAAGATTGTTTGCTATTTGCCAAAAGATTAAATAATGTCCGATTGCATATTGCCACCGACGATGGTAGCGTTGGCCAAAAAGGTCTGGCCACTAATTTTCTGCCGGAAATAATCAATGCCGACGCGCGGCCAAAATTAGTCGTCGCCTGCGGGCCGGAATTGATGGAGAAAAAAATCTTGGATATTTGCAATCAATACAATGTTGACGCGGAAATCAGCATTGAACGATATATGAAATGCGGCGTGGGTATCTGCGGACAGTGCGCCGTGGATAATCTGGGAATTTGCCTTTGCGTCAATGGGCCGGTGGTTACGCACGAAATAGCTAACAAAATTGAAGAATTTGGAATCTATCACCGCGCCAAAAACGGCCAAAAAGTATATTTTAATAAATAAAAATATGTCAACCGACCTCATCCTCAAACTTTTTGATATCAATGCCGTCAAATTTGGCGAGTTCAAATTAAAAAGCGGCATCATGTCCCCCATCTACATTGATCTGCGCGTTATTATTTCTTACCCGGCCATTCTCAAAATGGTAGCCGCGGCCATGTGGGAAAAAGTCGCTCAACTTCAATTTGACCTTGTCTGCGGCGTGCCCTATACCGCGCTTCCGATTGCTACTGCCATTTCATTGGAACACAACATTCCCATGATTATGCGCCGCAAAGAAATAAAAGATTACGGCACAAAAAAAGCCATTGAAGGCGCATTCACGCCCGGGCAGAAAGTGCTCGTGGTGGAGGATTTAGTCACCAGCGGCTCCAGTGTTTTTGAAACCATTGAGCCATTAGAAAAAGAAGGGCTGAAAGTGAATGATGTGGTTGTCTTAATTGACCGCGAGCAAGGCGGAAAAAAGCATCTGATGGAAAAAGGATATAATTTACACGCGGTATTCACTATCACGGAAATGATTGAGATTTTGCAAAAAGTCGGCAATCTTGATGATGCCCAAGCGGCAAAAGTAAAAAAATTTATAGTTAATAATCAAACTTAATATGCTCGCCTATTCAGAACGCGCCAAACTTTGCGTCAACCCCGCAGCCAAACAACTGCTTCAACTGATGGATGACAAACAAACCAATCTAGCGCTAGCGGCTGATGTGACAACTAAAAAAGAACTTTTGCAAATCGCTTCCGAGCTCGGGCCGCAAATTTGTGTTTTAAAAACCCACATTGACATTATTGAAGATTTTGACACAGAACTGGTTACCGAACTTCAACGGTTGGCGGAAAAACATAATTTTCTGATTTTTGAAGATCGCAAATTCGCCGACATTGGCAACACTGTCAAAGAACAATATCAAGGCGGAATTTATCATATTGCCGATTGGGCGCATCTCACCAATGCCCATACCGTGCCCGGGCCGGGAATTATTCAGGGATTAAAAGAAATTGGCCTGCCCAAAAATCGTGGCCTGCTTTTGCTCGCGGAAATGAGCTCCCAAGGGACTTTGGCGCAAGGCGAATACACGCAAAAAACTGTGCAAATGGCTTGGGAAAACAAAGATTTTGTTATAGGATTTATCGCCACGCGTCAATTGATTGATGAACCGTGTTTTATCAATTTCACTCCGGGCGTGCAATTAGCCAAGGCAACGGATTTGCTGGGCCAACAATACAATACCCCGGCCAATGTTATTGGCAAACAAAAATCCGACATTATTATTGTCGGACGAGGAATCTGCGCGGCGCAAGATCCTATTGTTGAGGCAAAAAAATATCGCTCCGCCAGCTGGTCATCCTATCTACATCGTTAATTTAAGACCATAGAAAAATGTCATTGCCTGCCTGCCGGCAGGCAGGCGAGACCCGAAGGGTCGTGGCAATCTTATTTTAAAAACTCTGTTATTAATCTTGCCGCGTCTTCAACATTGCTCACCCACTTGATTTTTATATCTCGCTTAAACCAAGTCATCTGACGCCTAGCATAACGCCGGGTGTCGCGCTTTAATAATTCCACCGCTTCTTCCAAAGAAATTTTTTTTTGAAAATAATTGGCAAATTGTTTGTAACCGGTGCCGCTCATTGATGGCAAATTCCAGCCATAACGCTGTTTTACCAAAGCCCGCACTTCTTCCAACAGCCCGCGCTCCATCATCTTTTCCGCGCGTTCGGCAATGCGATTATTTAATTCATCGCGCGGAACGCTCAAACCGATTTGCAAACATTCAAACAACGGCTCGCCTTTGTTCTGTTGGCCGGAAAAAGTCTTGCCAGTCCAAATGCACACCTCCAGCGCCCTAATCAGCCGACGCTTATTTTCCACATCAATCGTACGCACGGCCAGCGGATCCAGTTTGGCCAATAATTCCACCAGCTCCAAATTAGTTTTTTCTTCCAAAGATTTGCGCAATTTTTTGTTTGGCGGCACGGCCGGAATCAGCAAATTATCCACCACGGCCTGAATGTACAAACCGGTCCCACCGACTAGCAAAGGCAGTTTGCCTCGACTGATAATTTCTCTGGCGCGCGCGACAACCAAATCCTTAAACTGCGCCAAACTGAAATCATCTCCCGGGTCAATAAAATCCACCAAATAATGGGGGATATTTTCATAAACAAAAACCTTCTCGTTGGTTTCTTTATTTTTTTGCCACGCCCCGCGCACCTTGGCCGTGCCGATATTCATTTTCTTGTAAATCTGGCGCGAATCGGCATTGATAATTTCGCCGTTGAATCTTTTGGCCAATTCAATGCTAAAATCGGTCTTACCGGAAGCGGTTGGACCTAAAATGACGACTAATTTGGATAGTTTTTCTGCCTGTTGTTCAGACATAGGCGGATTAACATCATACCCAAGCTAATTTAAGTTGTCAATAAAAAAGGCGCGGACATGATTGTCACGCGCCTGTGAAACGGCTATTAGCAAAATCCGGCTTAAACTTCACTTATCACATCAAACCCCTTAAAGCTACCGGTGATTGCCAATCCAATAATCTTCCTGCGACACAGACCTTTACGCCTAATCTGAGCAGCAATCTCATTCAGTGTGGCGCCGGAACCCAAAGCGTCGTCAATCAATAAAATATTGTTATAGATAGCCGAACCTTCAACAACAAAAGTCGTTTTCGCGTTTTCTATTCTATCATTCAATTTACTAAGCGTTTTTTGCGGAACCGCGATTTCGGTTTTAATTTTGGTAATTTTTATTGACGGCAATGAGAATGCCATTTTTTTCTCAAGCTCCTTGATTAACTGGACTTCTCTTTTGACTGTTGGGGAAACAAATCCAACGCCGTCAATTTTGTATTTCTTCATCAGAACGATGGCCATCGGTCGAACAATTTCCGTTAATTCATTTATTATTTTTTTATTTTGGCTCTGCTTGGCATACAGCAAAAGCTGGCCTAATTTTGTCTTGCCAAACCGCTCAATGCTGTAGAAATCAACATAGAACAAAGCGTCCAAATACACTTCCTGAAAAGTATTTTTCATTTTTTTCATTCCATCAATCAATCCGTTTTTTTTAAATTTTTCGTATTTCTTCAAAGTTGCCGCGTATTCAACGGCGGTTTTCGCGACAGGCTGATTATTTTTTTCGCACCAATGGATGAAACCATCAAGGCCGCTTTTTCTCTCACCTTCCGGGGTAATAAGCAAAAAATTTTCATCAATAATCCTTTTTAAATTTTTATCAATCGCGAAACCCGACGACTCTGGCATTTCTTTTTTTATCAAATAAAAAACCTTTGGCGGTTTGCCAATTTTATAAATTTGCCCGAGTGTCATCAATTTTTTCAATTGTTTATAAAGCGCTTGCCGAGAAATGCCCAAATAATCCGCCAGCTCCCCCGCGCTGACATCTCCTTTATGTTGGATATATTCAATTATCCTATCTTTAGAATTCACTTTCATATAAACACATTATAATACAGTTGACAGTAAACTGTCAACTGTCAACCAAATTTAGGGCTAATTAACTTTTAATTTGCCAAATATGCTCCTATTTTCAGCCAAGTATACCAAAATTTTGAAAAATAAAAAAGGCGCGGACATTGCTGCCACGCGCCTGCGAACTTACTCTGGAATAGATTTTGAATCAAAGACCAAAGTCCTGGATCCAAAATACAAATCCCAAAGTCCAAATACCGCACTACCTGCCTACCGGCAGGCAGGCCCGAGAAGGAGCAGGCCACCAGAATAGCTGCCATCGGCACGGAGATCCCTGTGGCAGAAGTCGAGGTCACTGTCATCCGCCTTGAAGTACAATGAATAATCGGCGGAGCCCCAAAAGTTTGCCGCACAGTCCAGCCCAGGAGTGTTGAAATCACGGGCTAAAATTTCGGGATAACCGATTATATCCGCGGCCGTGTCCCAACCGCCGGAAAGAATGAAACGGCTGGGCATCCTGGCCTCTTGCTCGCGGTCAGCCGGAATGGAAAATCCCTGAAGACAAGCGCGGAAACTCACATAAACAACAGATCCTTCGGTTACCGCTCTGATGAGCTTGTGATAGCGAGTGCTATCGACGACTTCTACTTTGCCGACAAGATCACCACGCAGATTGTTGAAAAACTGCCGACCAGAGAAATAATTCGTGTAAGACCGACCGGCTGCTTCCACGAGTGACTTCAAAATCGCGCCGTGATCGCCAGCCGGAATCTGAGGCAGAACACCCAGGAAATGGGGAGCATTGAGAAGATTCTTCACCCCATTCATTTCGTTCTTCTGCAAATTCAACCAACCCAGAATGGAATGATATCGCTCTTCCACCTCGCTGGTCGTTGGAAATACCACGCCAGGGAATGGGCAGAATTCACGGTGTCGAGCTAGAAGTGCGGTAATGCTAGCCGTGTCCAGTGTTGGCTGGCTTTGGTGGAAATTGCCGTTATCATCAACCACACTATTTCGCAATCCTTCTGAAATGCATCGGCCGCGTTGATCCACGAGGAGCTGAATTACCTCCTCCCACTTCGGCAACCAATGTCCAGCCATTATCTCCGGCAAACGCTCAATACCAACATTGGCAAGAGCGATGTTGAGAAAGGCCTCCACCTGACCGCCAGATAGTTCGGGATACTTCGGGTGTATCCAGCCAGCCGGCAGGCGCGCCTTGCCAACCATCAACCTCGCCGCCTCATCACCACCCAACAATTCCACTAGGATAGACACTTCTTTTCTGGTCAAGGTTCTCATCTTCTTACTCCTTGGACTAAAAGCCCAAAAGCACATGCCACTACCCGTGGCTAGGGATCCTCCCTACAATAAGGAGAAAAAGATAGCGACAGATTATACTTCCAACATCTTTTTCTCCTTATTGTTTTATGTTTAGTTAAATCAAAGAACAACTGACTTTATTTTATACCACAATCACTAAATCTTGTCAACTTATGCCTATTTCACCCACCAACCGCCACATTTCCGCTTTATTCACTCTTACTTTTACAATTTTACCGATCAAGTCCACGCCGCTTTCAAACTCCACCAACTTATACTCCCGTGAATTGCCGGCATAGTTATTTTTATCAGTATCCACGCATCGCTCAACCAAAACTTCCACTACTTGACCCGCGTATTTTTGATTTTTTCGCAATACAATTTCTTCCATTAAATTTTGCAACACCCGCCAACGCCGCTCTTTTTCCAAATGAGACACATCATCTGCCCAAAGAGCCGCGGCTGTGCCGGGCCGAGGAGAATACTGCGCCAGGTATGCTATGTCAAAATCCGCCAACTTATACAATTCCACTGTTTTCTGAAAATCTTCTTCCGTCTCGCCCGGAAACCCCACGATAATATCCGTGCCCAGAGCGATGGCCGGCCGTACTTTTCTGATTTTTTCCACCACTTTCAAAAATTTTTCCACTGTGTATTTACGATTCATCTTTGATAAAATCGCGTTGCTTCCGGATTGCACAGCCAAGTGTAAATAATTCATAATCTTCGGCAATGCCAACGCCTCAATCACTTCATCATTCATATATTGCGGATCAACTGACACAAACTGAACGCGATTGATGCCGTCAATTTGATTGATTTCCCAAAGCAAAGCGGCAAAGTGACTTCGCCTCAGCGAAGTCATCCTGAGCGAAGCGAAGGATCTGTCTCCTTTTATGTAAGGATTATTTTGGGAAAAATTCTCCGTATCGGGCGCTTGGTAATTATTCACCACCTGCCCCAAAAGTTGAATTTCCAAAAATCCGCGGTTGGCCAAATAACGAACCTCACTCAAAATATCCGCCACCGGCCGATTGGTTTCACGGCCGCGCGCGTAAGGCACAATGCAATAAGTACAAAAATTATTACAACCGATCTGAATTGGCACAAAGGCCTGCCAATCATTGTGATAATGCGGAGCGATTGACCAATAAATTCCTTGGCTGGCCGGCAACGCTTCTTTGAGCAGTCCTTTTTCTTTAAGCAGCACTGGTAATTGGGGCAAATCAATAATGGGAAAAAATAAATCCACTCCAAAGAGCTTGGCGCGCAAATCTCCGCTTTGGTCGCGGCCGGGCATACAACCGGTAACACAAACTAACATTTCCGGACGCGTTTTTTTCAATTGCGCCAGATTGTGGAGTTGACCGAACACCCGATTTTCCGCGCTCTGCCGTACCGAGCAGGTATTAAAAATCACCAGATCGGCCATATCCTGCCCATTGGCTTCTGCTCCGCCGAGCGATGTCAATAATCCAGCAATTCGCTCGGAATCAGATTTATTCATCTGACAGCCAAAAGTAATAATGAAAAATTTAAACATACAGTTGTTACATTATATCCACACCCACCGGGAAAAAGCAAAAAAATTGGCGCCGTCTCGTTCATGAAACAGCGCCTTAATCCCGCCTCCTAGTTATCTCTTGCCGCCTCTTCACGGCGGCCTAACTAGAGAGAGTAAAGGTCCTCCTCCGACT
>CAYIOJ010000018.1:0-17503 GCA_964365025.1 uncultured Gammaproteobacteria bacterium | reverse complement strand
CGAACCGCAGATCAAGCCGTGATTGAGTCCGCCCACGCAGAGACCGCGGATGTTGTCCTGCTTATCGCAGTCATAATGTGTAGTGCCGCCTTGGCAAGCGTCTTTGTCATCTTTATCGCAGGATTGACCATCGGTCTTACCGCCAACACATTTCCAAACAACTGGAATAAAGTCGCAAGTGACTGAACTGGCTGTAACTATGCAATCATTATCGTTGGAACAAATAATCTTGTTAAAACTGGCACAGGACCCGTTTTGACATGGACCATATTCGGTGTTTGGCTTTGGGCAATCATAACTTATCTTATCCACGCAGACAATCCCCGACTCTAACAAATTCTTGCCGCTAGTAACACCCTGGCAAATCTTCTGATTTTGCTTATCTAAATTATTCGCCACGCACTCACCATTATCAACATTCTCTTCGCACCCATTATCTTTGTTTGCATTCTTTACATTGCAAGTCATCCCTTTATTTGGCCCATCATCGCACAGACCAATATTCCCGCAATCTCCGCCATTAGCCCCTTCGCAGTTTAAAGGCGTGGCTCCACCCGGCGACATCCAAATCGGCCAAAAACCAGCCTGACGAACTTGATTAAGTTTAACAGCATTAACAGTGGAGGTGGCATATTGAGAAATGGTTTTGATTATGGGATCTTGCATCCGACTGAATGAGCCAAAAGGAGCAAACATTTGATTATACTGTAAGTCCAGCTTAGGGGCGGCGGTCAAATCCTTTCCCAATTTATACTGACTCGCTTGCCATAATCTGTCGGTACGGCCTTTGGCCAAAAAGCCCATAGGAGAATCTTTGGCCGTCTCGCCATTATCAACAACTTGCCTAATACCGGTGCAAACTTCTGTTAAATAGATATTCAAATCTATACGCATACCGCTCCGATTAGAACCATCGTCGCAAATTTTACTGCGCAGTTCTTTTAACATTCCGTTCTGATCAAAAATTGCTCTAAAGGCCATTAAACTCGCCTCTTTGCCGGCTCGGAAGGTTTTACAAAAACTGGTATTCAATCTTTCATAGGCAATTTCTTTCGGCTGATTTCTATCTTCTACCCAAACCACATCCATAGCCCATTGTTGACCCAGGGCTTTAAGCGGCCCGGACCAATAACGGCCGTCAGTATCTTGTTCATTTGGTTGAACATCTTTGATGTCGGCCAAGCGCTGGTCGCGGAAAATTAAGACTTCCTCACCCGGCCAATTGTCGTCGTATGTCTTGACCGGCTCCAAGCCCAGGGCCACCACTTCTGACAAATGAATTTTGGTGCCCGACGGAACCGGATTGACTATTTCAGATGGCGTGAGACTGACACCAGGAATCATCAAAGTCAAGGTGCAATTATTTTCGCCATATGGGCATTGCTTGCTGGGTTCAGTTTGAGTTGGACAGGAATATTCGCTGAATGCTCCAGTTAATGTCTCACACTGGCTACCCTTCATCAAATTATCCTCATTATATCCATCATCAGTGGGCGGAAAAAATCTCGGATCATCTTCAAATAATTTATACAAATAATGAGAGCCGTTTGTCCGACTGGCATTCCCCTTGGCGTTCACGCACCAATACTTGCCCGAGCCCATGGGCGGCACATAGCCGGCACTGGCGTAGAGATGGTCGGAGCTCACCGAGCCGGATGGCGTGGTGAGTGGATACCACAGGGTGCAGTTTTTGGGTTGAGATTGCTTCGCCCCTGCGGGGCTCGCAATGACATAAGCCGACGGGTCCAGACAATACCCCTCCCAGCCGCGGGACTTACTGATTTGTTTTTCCAAAAGACAGGTGCCATGCTCTTTAATGGCAAAAGCGGCTTCAGCCGGATTAATTATGGGCCGGTCATCGGAGCAATTGCCGGAATGGACGCAAGACAGGCCTTTTTTAAAATTGCCCAATTCATCAAATCCGCCGGAACACAGGCCTTCGGCTCCAAGCAATTGATTGTACGGAAAGTATTGAGTGAGGGGTTCGCTGTTTTGAGCGCTGTAAGTAACTTTGGTGTAGGAACACAAGCCTTCCGGCGTGTCGGCTTGGGCAAAACCGCGGCAGGATTGTGTAACGCCGCCTTGGCCGATGAATACCTCTTTCGTGGCAGTTTGCCCAACGAGTTTACTATCGGAAGAAACAGACAGAGAATTGATTTGATATGCTTCGGGCAAAAGATAGCCGCTATATTCCGGCGCGAACCAAGACCAGATACCGTTAAAACGATTTTGATAGCTAGCTACAGTTACTTTGGCTTGATTAACAACTTTGTCCCATTTAGAGCATTTGCCGGTCAAAGTGGTGGCTTGGCTGTTTGCTTCCACGCAGGGAGCCAGTTCGGTGCACATTTCCTTCCAACCGCCGGGCGCGTTGTCGTCGCGCACGCTCATTGAACTTTTGCACGCCAGCCACTCGCCGCAAACCCGGTCACGCCGGACTTTCAAAATCGTGTTGGCGTTATTGGCGTCGTTGTCTCCATTCACGCAATCCAGATTGTCAATCGCCTCTTTCTCGCCTTTAGACCCACAATCCACCGGATTGACTTTCTGATTCTGCTCTTTGGCGCTTTTGTCATAAGTTCTAAAAGCTGCCCATTGGGCGATACCCTTGCTCGTTTCATCAAATAACACGCATCCTTCTTGGACGCTTGCCTGATTACTACAGGTCGTCCGATCCAGTTTGAAATTGTTAATGACAAAATACGGGGTGCCGTCCGGATGCATGGCCGAAGTGTCTATCGGGTCAATAAATTCTGAACAGCCGTTTTGCTCGGACGGGCAGAGGCCGACCATGCCATCATATTTATCATCTCCATTTTTAAGTATTGTATATTCTTTATCTGGATAATCGCAAGGAACATTAAACACACATTTTTCGGGAGTGGCGCAATCGCTGTCGCTCGCGCAGATTTCACCAAATTGATTATCACAAAATCCTACATCCTTTTTATACCAACCTGAAATGGTCAAGCTACCCAACGAATTAGTTTTAAATTCGCAAAAATTATTTTTAACCGCCGGGTCTTTGAAATACGCCGCTCCCTGCGCGGTCTTAAATTCCCCGCAACCGTTAGCTTCTTGCGCGCACATAATTTGGCCATAGGCGTCCGGCTGATTTTTTAAATAAGCCAAACCTAAAACTTGAGCGATGCTGGTCGCACTGTAACTCACCGCGCCCAAAGCCGCGCAGCCCAGCTGATCCGCCGAGCAATAATTATTTTTATCATTTACCAGATAAACTTTATTATCAGCCGGAACTGCCACGGTCCCATAATCTTGCGCGACACTAAAACCGGTTTTGGGCTGGGGCAACTGATTCTTGACAATAGTAAAACGACACTGCGACTGGCCGGGAAGAATTGAACAAAGATTATTATCATTGGCATCTGGGCATTCAACTGAATCATCTGTCGCGTTTTTAGATTGCAGACCGGTGGTTGGATCAACCTCGTATTCGCAAACGGCATTGGCAAAAGTTTTTTCCACAGTTTGATTATTATGCGTATCTGTAAACTCCTCGCACCCGACTGCTTCTTCGCGGCACATTGAAGTGAATGATTTCACCGCCACTTCCTGATTTTGCCGGTCAGTATATTTTTGACAGCCCAGCATGGCTTGCGGCACCAAGCGATAGGGATTGGTAAAACTGCCGCCCTGCGACTGGCCGAATTCGTCACCTAACAAATTATCGCAAGCAGGCAGTGTTTGCCACGAATCCTTAACAACATAAACATTCTCGCTCATCTGTTTGGCCGCAAAATTATCCAGATAAAAACCGGCGTTGCTGGAAATCTGCACTGTGCTGGAAGCTGCGGCCGGATCCCAATCAACCATAAAAGGCCCGAGATTAAAATTTTGCCAATCAGAATGAAGCGTCACTTTCTGCCCTGTAACAGAATCAACCGGACAGGTACCGACGCAAGAAGAAGGATTAATATCAAAAGTCAATTCCTCGCCGGATTTGCCTTTGGCCCAGAAAGAAACAATATATGTGGTGTTTTTAGCTAAAGAAACGGTAAGTGACGTGGTCGCATCCACTTTTAATGACTTACCGCCTACTACCGTTGACTCCGCGCTGAATTTTCCGGACCAGCCAGTGACAGGTTTTGCGTCTTGGCCAACAGTGCCATTTTCAAAAGTAATTGGAAATCCCGGCAAGTCAAAAAAATTATTACCCGCATTGCCTTTGTACGCGCGACAACCAACAACAGCTGCTTTGCATGACTGGCCTTCTTTGGGAATAGCTAAATATGTGCAAATTTTTTGGTTTGACTCCCACACGCCACTCGTGGAATCACAAGATGACTCGTCTGATACGGTTTTGCGCAATTTTTTGCAATCTGTGGCAGAAACAGTAATTGTTTTTGTATATAGCCGATATGATTTATTACCGTCTTTGTCGTAAAATTCGCGGCAGTCGGCATCGGCGGCTTTGGTCTTATACAGCGCCTCGGAACATTTGGCTAAATAATCATTATCTATTGGCAGAGTGCTCGCTGGCGATTTATCCGTGGCGCTCGTAAATTTCAAATTAAAAGACCTTAACTGATACCCTGCAGTGTCAGACCCCTCCCAAGTATAGAACACCGCGCCGTCATTTTCATTTTGACTGCACTGGCGCAATTCGGTGTAATACTCCTTGCCCTCGCCGCCAACTGTCTGCGCCTCTAAATTTATAAATTCATCGCAACCGGTCTCTATGGCTTCGCATGATTTGGCGGTGGCGGGAATAAAATACGCCAACTGCGTTGGAGCGATTTCAAACAAAGTGTCTTGCTGTTTAAATGCCTCATAACCTGCGCATCCAGAAGGACACAAATCATTTTCAGTCAAAATACCCGGAATGGGCAAATCATTGTTGGCCGGTGTGTATTTCTCGCAACCGACTTCATCATAAGAACAAACAGACGCAAAACGGCCGCATTGCTCTTTGTTTTGCGATTTCCAAGAATCAAAAATTTTGCTAAGGTCAGCTTTGTTCACCGCCCATGGTGTGGAAGAACTAAACTGATAATTATTCGCAGCCGCTAGTGTCTCACCATAACAATTATAGTATTCCGGCGCTTTTTTCAAATTCACCTTTTCATTACTCACTTCCGCGCCGCCAATCAAACCAAATCCGGTGCGGACAAATTGTGAACAGCCCTCGTTCGCGTAATCGCAAGATTGCGCGTCCTTGTCAAAATATATTTTTTTGTTCAAATTCCACTGCCACTGGTCGCTTGACAAATCGGCAAAAGTTGAATAAGCGCGGCACCCGACATTGTCGGCATTGCAGATACTTTTTTCAATGGTATTGGCTAAATACGACGCGGTCTGGCCTTTACTATTGGCATAAGTGGTGCAGGTGTTAAACTGCGCGTCGCAGGAATCCGCTCCCAAAAGCCAGCGATTTTTTTCTTTCTGGCAATATCCCCAACTGCCTTTGTTGCATTGGCCATTTTCGTCCTCGTCCACGCAGTTTTGAACATCGGCGCAGTATTCAACGCGCTGTCCGCCAGTGCCGTCTGCTTGGGGCGACATTAAAAAATTGGCGCTATAAGCCATTGCTCCGCATTTGGCCACCGGTGCTTTGAGAATCCAATACGGATCAATTAAATGATAAAATTTATTATTAGCGGCTGGATCGGCAAAAGCGTCTATAGCTTTCTTCAAACTTGTTGGCGCGTCAGCCGACGAGGCCTTAGCCGCCAACTCCCAACCAATGGGCAAAATACGCAACTGGCGCAACTTTACCAAATTTTCATAACAATAGGCCTCTCTTGGACAATCGCTATTTGGAGGCAATAAAAACCAATCTCCATGCAAAAATCCTTTTTCCAACGCCTCTTTCACAGTCATTGCCCCGCCTGACTCTGCCTGCGCCAGAGCCGTTTGCAAAGAATTGTCCATCACACCGCAATAAGGCGAAGGATTACCGGAGCAATCAGCCGCCAATTCACCGGTATAATTCCATTGCTCTACTGATGGCAAATTTGGTTTTAAAAATTCCGCAAACGCAATTTCCGCCGCTTGCCGGCCTCCAACGACTTGGGCTTCGGGAGAAGCGGTAGTTTCATCACTTCCAAACAAATCACTTAAAGCCAAAAGACCCTTATTCATCATCTTAGTCATCAACTTATTGGTCAAGGTATTAACAAAAATACGTCCGACATTAGTAAAAACACCGGAGATATTTCCTTGAGCCAAAGCGTCAGAAGTGGATTGACTTTGAGCGATTTTTGCTTTTTTGGTGTCTTCGCCGGTGGGAACTTCCTCAAATAGTTTTTCAATAGTGCTGACCGGCACCTTGGCCTGACCGCTAGTGTCCTTTGGAGCAACGACCTTGCCGCTGTAATCGGCCTCGTCTTTTGCCCATTCTTTCTGACGCGCGGAGTATTCACTAATAGCTGAATTGGTGCCAAGTAATACGGAAAGGTCATTTTGACCTGGCCTAAAACCAACGCCAATTCCACTTAAGGCCTGCCGGGCGCGTTGCGGATTATAATCATCAGAGTAAGGATTCAGTTGCTGCCAAGAATTTTTAATTTGTTTAAAACTGCAGTGCGGCGTGGCTGGCTGCCATTGTTCCGCCATCTCAAGCTGCAGCCACATTTGAAATTTTAAATCCGGCGGCACGCATAAACTAATGCCATATTTTTTCAAAAAAGCATTATTATCGCCAATAGCGTAAACCATCTCGCCAATCGCGCCATCGGCAATAGTATCAAAAAACGCGCCACCGGAAGTCATCCACAAAGGTTTTTGTCCCAGATTGCCGCTGGCTAGCCAAACCGCGGTTTCATAGGTCAATTTATCAATAAAATATCCCAAACCGCTCCAAAGCGCGGTAGTTATGGTAGCACCAATGCCTTTTTTAATTTCGTCAACTGGCTCTGCTATAATTGTCACTGGCAAAGGAGCGGGAAGAACAGCGCGTACTGTTTTAATCACAACAAAATTAAAACTCAATGCCATCACGAACACGCTTAGCCAAACTTTTTTTCTTTTGTTCCTCCAATCTTGGAACATAAAATTATTTCATTTCCTTCACCATTTCCAACAAATCTTTATCACTGATTTTTTTCAACGCTTCCTCGGACACGCCCTGCTGTTTTAACAAATCCCGCAACTGGCCGGCGGATAAATTATTGTAATCAACCGGTGTCGTCGGCAACGCGGGCGCGTTAGTCAATGGCGTGGAGGTGGCGCTGGTGATTTCTTTAAATGTTTGCAATAATTCCGCGTCGCTGAAAGCGTCCAGTGTTTTTTTGTCTATCCCCTGTTTTGATAAAAATTCGCGGATAATTTTGGGGTCGGGATTATTACCGAAAATGGATTGCAACAATAATTGGTCCGCAGTTGGCCCGGCGGAAAACGGCAAAGCCAAAGTGGTCGTAGTGCTGGTACCGGCCGTCGGGTTAGCCAATTCCGATTTACAATTCTTGCCAACCGGACAATTCGGGTCAGTATTTTTTTCAATTTCTATTTTATCCGACACGCCGTCCGAATCAGTGTCCGCGATGTACGGACTGGTCTGGTAGATATTCAATTCGTCATAATCGGACAAACCATCTTTGTCCGTGTCTTTGGTTTTGAGCATTGCCATCTGTTCTTCGGCATTTAACTCTTTGGCGTCTTCCATATTATTTTTCGCCAGTGACGCGGCCCAGCGCGCCAGAAATGGGCTCTTAATATTGTTGCCCATCTGGCTAAACCCCAGATAAATTACCGCGATTGCCAAAATAATCAGGCCGGCAAAGCCCAACTTTTCGCTTCTGGTTAAGCGCGATGGCGGTTGTGGATTAAATGAATCATCCATCGGGTATATTATACCATAAAAAAAGAAAACCACACCAGTGTGGATTTCTTTGGACGAAACGCCTGACAACCGTTTATTTAAACAGACAATTGTGGAAATGGCTCCATCTTTAAAACAGTTTCGGCCTTTTCTGGCGCGATAACTTTATCTTCTCTTAAAATTTCAACCAAAGCAACGACTTTCTTATCCTCTTTTCTCATCAAAACCACCAAATCGCCCTTCAAGTGAGCTAATTTATCATCAACCGCGTCCAAAATATCCAATTTCTGCTTATTTAGTTCTAATTTTAAATTACTTTCTATTTTCTCTTCCAACTCTTTTAATTCCTCTTTTATCACCATATGCTTTACCAAAAAATCCATAATTTCATTGGTTGAGATCTCAATTTTGTTTTGATTTGGTTCTGCCATAAATTTCTATTATCAAACGAGCGAGAGAAGAGCAAACTTGTTTGCTCTTCCGAGCGAGTGCAGATATCAAAGGGTCAATGCCCTTTATTTTATCCACAAGCTGATAATAATTGTACCGCGCTTATAAATGAGTGTCAAATTTTTTAGCCAAATCTACCCATTGCTCCACAGTCAATTCTTGCGCGCGGGCTTTTTCTCCAATACCTGCTTTACGCATAGCCGCGGCAATAATTTTTTCATCGCCCAAGGCGCGTAAATTATTTTTCAACATCTTGCGCCGCTGGCTAAAACCGGCTTTGACAATGGAGAAAAATCGCACAGCGTCATGCTGAACTTGTTTCAGCATCTCGTGAGATCCCGAAACAAGTTCGGGATGACGATTTATAACTATTTTCAAAATGGCGCTATCAACTTTGGGCACTGGCCAAAAGGCGGACGGCGGCACGCACGCGATGATTTTCGGCTCGCCATAATACTGCGCCATCACAGACAAAATTGACATTTCCCCCGGATTGGCGCAAACGCGCTCGGCCACTTCTTTCTGAACCAATAAAACAATCAATTCCGGCGGCCTCTCTACTGATAAAAATTTTTCCAAAATTGCGGAAGTGATGTTGTAAGGAATGTTGGCAATAAGTTTGTATTTTGTAAGCATCGCGTCTGTCATTCCCGCGCAAGCGGGAATCCATAAACTGCCCGATTTCCCTAGATCCCCGCTTTCGCGGGGATGACATTCTAGTATACTTTCATTGAAAATTTCTACATTATCAAAATCCTTCAAATTTTCTTGAAGAACTGGAATCAATTTTTTATCAATTTCAAACGAAACTACTTTTTTCACTTGCTTGGCCAATTCAGCCGTAAGCACGCCCGTGCCTGCGCCGATTTCCAACACTGTATCAGATGATTTTAATTCTCCGGCGTCAATAATTTTGGCCAAAATATTTTTATCTTTCAAAAAATTCTGCCCGCGTGATTTGTCCGGATGAATCAACATAATTTTATTTCTCCTTGCCGCAAAATTTTAATTTTGCCGTTTTCAATTTTTACAATTGTTGATGGCTTTTGTTTTTTCAAACGGCCGCCGTCTAAAAATATCACTGAATCAGAAAAACTTTTTTTAGCATTATTGACAGAATAACACTCGCCTTCCCCCGCCAAATTGGCCGAGGTGGAAACAAGCGGCGCTCCGAGTCCGCGCGACAATTCCCGCGCCATTTTATTGCTTGAAACTCTTATGGCCACCGTGCCATCTTTTGCCACAATGCCTTTGGCTAAAAATGCTGAATTCCCATTCCCCGATGCCGCTCGGGGACAAGCTTCATGGGAATGAGAGGACAAAACATTTAATATCATTGTCAACGCTCCCGGCCAATATTTTTTGGCCAGCCGCTCTTCCGCCGCCGACATTTGGCAATACTTTTTCACCATTGCGAGCGACCCGACAATCAAAGGCAGTGTTTTGCTCTTGGCTCGCTTTTTTAATTTAAACACCAAATCCACCGCCCGCTGATTGGTGGCATCGCAACCCAAAGCATAAGCGGTTTCAGTCGGATACACTATCACTCCACCATTTTTTAAATATTCAATAATTTTTTTTAACACAAATTATTTCCGTCTTTTTAAAAACCTTTCAAACAAAGGCCGATACAAATCAGCGGCCGGATTAATTTTCAATTCTCTTTTATTCTGTTTGAAAACAAATTCCACCGGCGCGTCTTCAATCACAGCCATTGGCGTCTGCTCGTCTGCTTCGCCCATCAAAAGCACTGCCGTGGCCGCCAAACTGTCAGCCACATTGGTGCGCGACATTTTCAATTTCCGTCCAAAAATATCACTTTTGCCAACATAGTCGCGCAGGCCTTTAAAACCGGCATAGCCCAAAGCCACGCCGGTAATTCCTTTGCGCAAAGGCAAGACACGGCTATCGGTAATTAAAACTCCTAATTTTTTTATTCTGCAATGATGACTCAATCTCTGCCGCAAACTCTCCGCCACTCCATAACTGTCGGCTGGCCACAAAATCCATTTTCCATCAGCGTTGGATTTGTCAATGCCGGCGTTGGGCGCGATCATTCCTTCTTTTAGAGTAAGATAACAATACTTGGTGGGAATGGCCCACTGACTTTCTCTAGCAATCAATTCATCCCAGGAAATTTCTCGCGGGTCAACTGTCCGCCCTTGCGCCAGCGCCACGATTTTTGAGGTGACAACAATTATTGATTGTTCGGAAATTTTTTTGAGATAGCGCGTGATAAAAACGAAAAGATCGCCCCCGGCCGAAAAAATACTGGTTTTAATTGATTTAACAATCATGGAGTATTTAATGTTTTATTTGATAATGAAGAAGGATTGTTCCAACACGATTAAGTCGTTTCATTGAAAGCAAACGAAGCTGTGCCGTCCGAGTACCGCCAACAAACATCGTTTTCCCGCGACCGAAAATGAGCGGCTCAACCGTAATAAAAATTTCGTCTAATAAGCCCTTTTCCAGCATAAAACGATACACTGCTCCTCCGCCAAGCACGGCCACGGTTTTATAATCTTTAAAAAAATCAACAAAATTAACGCGAGCGGGATTGACAAAAGTGACAGTCCCACTGCGTCGCGCTTTCTTTACACGGCTGGAAAGAACAAAAGTACTTCGCTTGCGCAAACGAGCGACTGCAGCTTGATAAGTATTACGACCGACTATAACCGCGTCAACTCGCGCCAGCGATTTTTGAAAAAAACGCCAATCTTCCTGACTAGTCCAATTCGGCAAAGACTTCTTGACTAGCGAGATACGCCCATCAATACTTGAGGCGACAAAAGCGATAAAACGAGTTTTATCTGCCAAGCGGCGCGCGGGCTTCACCATAATCACGAAGTGAATGAATCAAATATTTCTGATTGACATGAAAGCCAAGATTAATAAGACGCTTCTTTTCCGCGAGCCCGAGCAAATTATTAACCAACAGAAAAGTGCCGGCGATTCCCAAAGCAAACAACAGCCGTTCCATTGCCACCACGGGAATAAGCGAAATCCAAACTGGCGCCGGAAGCGAAAAAGTCCAAATCCATAAAGAGCCGCCAACCGCGTGAGCGGTAAAAGTGGAACCAAGCGCTCGCGCCAGCAAAAATCTGTCGCGGAAAAAATAGGCGACAATGGGAATTGTCCAATAAAGCGTAAAATACCAAACCGTCCGACCAATGGGATGAATTATGAAAGCCGCGATAGCCAATATGGGAATGATTAAATTTAATTTCCCTTTCTTCGCGAAATAAAGCGCGGCGAACAGCGTTGGAAAAAAACGAATAATCGTGCCCGCATCTACAATCTTGGCTCCGTGCGTCAAGAAATTAAAAAACTGCATTAAAAATACCGCGATGACTCCCGGCAGGCTTCCGATAAAAGCGCCGGCAATAGGCGCGAACGCGTCATAAACCGTAAATTTCACCTTTGATCCAACCACTTGCGCCACCGGAATTTGCAAGGCGATAAATCCGGCTACTGTAAAAATGACGATGAAAAGAACATTTCTTTTCGTAAAAAATTTGGTAAACATAGAGATTAAATTAAAAATTAATTTTTGCGATAACGACATATAGAATATACCAATTCTCCAGTTAAAAGACAAGGCGCGCGGATTGACGGCTGCTGATTATTGAGCTAACATTGAATTATGGTCAAAACAAGTCAAAATCAAACAACACCACAAGACGATTTCCGCATTGCCAATCAGTTGAAACGAGCCGGTCTCTCTTTCCGCTCGGTTCTCCCGAACGGTAGCCGCTTGGAGCTTCTGCCCAATGCCAATCTGTCCACTGGAGGCGACGCGCTGGATGTAACCGAGACGATGCATCCGGACTGGCAAAAACTGGCAATTAAGCTGACGCGCGATATGAACTTGCGATATTGCGGCGTGGATGTGATGACGGAAGGAACGCTCAAGGAACCTCCGAAATCCTATGTCGTTCTAGAAGTAAACGCCGCTCCCGGATTGGATCACTACTCTTCATCCGGAGCCAATCAGCGCCGCATCGTGGAAAAAATGTACCGAAAGATACTGGAGGCGATGATGCGCTGAAATATCGCGACTCACTCAACAAAAACCGCCCCAAGCAACTACGGAGCGGTCTTTTTTTACTTTTTTCTGTTCCATTTTAAATACGCCTCAATAAAATCATCCAAGTTACCGTCCAAAACCTTGTCCGGCTCTTTGGATTCGTATTCGGTGCGGTGATCTTTTACCAAATGATACGGATGCAAAACATAACTGCGCGCCTGATTACTCCAACCGGCCTCGTGATATTCGCCGCGAATTTTATCCATTTCCTTGGCCTGCTGTTCTTCATACATTTTCGCCAATTTGGATTTTAAAATTTTCAACGCAATTTCTTTATTCTGCGACTGGCTTCGTTCGTTTTGGCAGGCCACCGTCAGGCCGGAGGGCAAATGCACCACCCGCACCGCGCTGTAAGTGGTTTGCACGCTCTGTCCGCCATGGCCGGACGCCAAATATGTATCAACGCGCAGATCATCCGGCTTAATTTCAATCTCGGCTTTTTCATCAATTTCCGGCAGTACTTCCACCAAAGCAAAAGAAGTGTGCCGCATTTTTTCCGCGTCAAAAGGTGAGATGCGCACCAGGCGATGCACGCCGTGTTCTGATTTTAAATATCCATACGCGTAACTTCCGCGCACGATAATGGTGGCGCTTTTTATTCCGGCCTCGCCTCCGCGGCTTTCATTCACCATCTGCGTATTAAATCCTTTTTTCTCGCAAAAACGCAAATACATCCGCATAAGCATTTCGGCAAAATCCATGGCGTCCACTCCGCCAGTGCCGGCATGAATGGAAATGATGGCGTTACCGGCATCGTGTTTGCCGGAAAATAAAAGTGTAAATTCCGCTTGAGAAAATTCTTTTTGCAAAATCAATAACTGTTTTTCCAAATCCTCGCGCAAACTGACTGATTGGTCTTTCGCGTCCAGCTCGGCCATTTCCAATAAATCCGCGGCATCGCGACGCAATTTTTCCCACACAGCCACTTCTTTTTTCAATTCGTCAAATCTCTGGCCGGTTTTTTTCGCCCGCTCCGCGTCTTGCCAAAAATCCTGTTGGTTCATGGCCGCGGCAATTTTTTCCGCTTCAGTTTGTTTTTTATCCAAATCCAAAATCCGCCAGGCCTCGCTGACCTTGGTTTGCAGAGTTTTTAATTCACCTATCAATTCCTTAATTGTCATGTTTGGACTATATGTAAATCTCAACCGAATATTTACTTAAAAAAATTGTTTGTTCTTGAGCGTCATCGCTCTTGCCTCCTTTCTTGTTAAAAGAACCGACTGCTTGTTCTATGTTGCTCCCTGCGATTGCAGGGACAGAACCATTTTGGTCAATGAGGGCTTCGAATGCTTTACGCTCTCCGTCGCCCAAAAGTGGAAATATACCGCTTTCAATTCTCGGCATCATACAGCAGGAATTGGGATCGATCATCGTGGTCTTTCCCAGCCAGCGCAAGGCATCAGCTCGACATCCTCCACCGCAAATCTTGATGTATCGGCAGTCGCCGCAACCCAAGGACTGTACAGTAATGGCTTTGAAATCTTTCAGCCACACTGATCCCTCAACCGCATCTTTGATGCTTTGGTTTTTGACCGAAGCAAAAGGTACATTAAGGGCTGGACAGAAGATCAGGTCTCCGTTTGCGTTGATACACAAGAAATTGAAATTGTACGAACACGGATGCCCGCACAAACTCATCGGAGCGTAATCTTCTTTCTCAATCCATGAGTAATACACATTGTCGATTCTCAGGAGAAAAGGCTTGCTATCTTGCTGGTGAGTCCTAATGATTTCAGCAAAAAAGTCAAACATCCTCTCATAGTCAGAAAAATCGAGAATGTGCCGGTTTCTTTCAGTCCTTACGGTTTTCCAAAGCTGGCTTAGCCGCCAACAGTAGATGCCGACATCCTTAAGAGCCTGGTACAGCAATGGAATCTCGGCCAGGTTTTGCTGGTAGACGACAGTTTGTATCATCACTTTCCTGTCCGGGAACCTCTGCCTCAGCCGCCTAATGCTCTCCAAGGAATCCTTGTAGCTACTACCTTCTCTTATTATATCATTCGTAGCCAATCCGTCTATACTTGTTCGGAACTCCTTTACCTGTGGAAGATCCGACAAAATAGCGAGATTGGCTTGGGTGAAGTGCTTGCCGTTGGTAGAGATAACAACCCTCGCCTCTCTACCGCAGGCCTCAACCAATTCCGGCCAGAGCCGGTAAAGGAAAGGCTCTCCGCCAGTAAGGACAAAGCTCTTCACTCCCAAATTCCTGCATTCTTGCGCGATCTCCAGCCACCTGGCATGAGGCAACTCGTCCTGATTGTAACAGGTCGTGTTTTTCTCGCCAGCATGACAGTAAAGGCATTTCATGTCGCATCGGCCGGTCAACTCGAGCCTCACTGAATCAAACATTTTTTCTCCTTTCTACTCTAGTAGGCCAAAGCAAATGCCCAGCGCTTTTTATAAGCAGTTTTTTTGCCACAATTGATGCAATGACGATCTCCTTGTTCTTCCTTCGCATCAAAAGGCATAAAACGGCTCACTGCTTTGGTCTTTTGCTTAATGTCAGATTCACAGCCTTCGTCTCCGCACCAATGCGCAAATACATATCCGCCTTGTCTAAGAGCGTGCTCAAACTCCTGCCAAGAATCGGCAAATTTATTGCTTTCATCTCGGCGCTTCAGAGCCGCTGCAAACAAGCTGGACTGCATGTCCTGCAAAATTTCTTCAACCCGTTTTTTAACCTGGTCGATAGAGCACGATTCCTTGGCTCCGGTATCCCGGCGCACAAGAACAACCGCGTTTTTCTCCAGATCTTTCGGGCCAATTTCAATTCTCACAGGAACTCCCTTTTTCTCCCACTCGTAGTATTTTTCGCCTGGCCTCAAGTAATCACGCAAGTCAATTTCCACCGAAAGGCCAACCAATTGTTTGGCAAGCGCCTTAGCGGCCGAAATGACTGCTCCATCTTGGACTTTGATAATAGGAATGATTACAACCTGTACAGGAGCGATTTTCGGCGGCAGAACCAGCCCCTTGTCGTCGCTGTGCGTCATAATCAAACCACCTATCAGCCGCGTGCTCACTCCCCAACTCGTTTGGAAGACATTTTTCCTTTGTCCATCTTGGTCAAGAAAATTGACATCAAAGGACTTGGAAAAGTTGTCAGACAAATTGTGTGAAGTGCCGGCCTGCAAAGACTTACCGTCTTGCATCAAAGCCTCGATGCAAAAAGTCCTAAAAGCTCCAGCGAACTTTTCGCCCTCTGATTTCTGGCCGGTGTAGACTGGCATTGCCAGATAATCCTGAGCAAACCGCGCGTACACTTCGTTGAGAATCTTCAACGCGTATTCTTCTGCTTCCCGCAGAGACGCATGTGCGCTGTGCCCTTCCTGCCATAAGAATTCGCTTGTCCTCAAAAACAATCTTGGACGCATCTCCCATCTGACGACATTAGCCCATTGATTGATAACAAAGGGCAAGTCGCGATAGGATCGAATCCATCTAGAAAAAGATTCGTAGATGATCGTTTCTGATGTCGGACGTACTACCAGCGGTTCCTCCAGCTCCTTACCTCCGCCATGTGTGACGACGGCAAGTTCAGGAGAGAAACCTTTTACATGTTCCGCTTCCCTTTTCAGAAAACTTTCCGGAATGAAAATCGGGAAATAGGCGTTTTTCACACCCATTCCCTTCAGCATCGAGTCCACGATGGCGACAATCTTCTCCCAAATGGCGTAGCCATAGGGTTTAATCACCATACATCCGCGGACAACAGAGTGCTCTGCCAAATCCGCATTGGCAATCACATCTTGGTACCACTGCGAATAGTCATCGCTTCTCTTTGTGATAGTCTTCACGACATTCTCCTTTTCTGTTTTTCGTTTTAGCTCATCAATTGTCAAAGAACTTGCTTCAACGACACTACCATCAGTTAAACCTATTTTGTCTTTTTTGTCAATACCGCCATCATTTTTTTTCATAAAATTAGATCATTGAATAATAGACCACCTTCAATCAATAGTCATTACTTATAATTTACAAGCGTAACCTACTTTTGTCAAATACACGAGCAAATATGACAATACAAAAAAACCGCCCCGCTTAACGCGAGACGGTTTTTGTTTAAACATTAATAACCCATTCCCATGCCTCCACCCATTCCACCTGGCATTCCTCCGCCGCCAGCCCCGCACTCGCCTTTCTTTTCCGGAATATCTGTCACCACCGCCTCAGTTGTCAAAAACATGGAAGCAATAGACGCGGAGTTTTGAAGCGCTGTACGCGTCACTTTGGTCGGGTCAACAATGCCCGAGATAATCATGTCTTCATATTTATCAGTCTCGGCGTTGTAGCCCATGGCGCCAGTTAATTTTTTAACTTCTTCAGCCACCACCGAACCGTCTTTGCCCGCGTTTTCCGCGATCTGGCGCACTGGCTCTTCCAAAGCTCGGAACAAAATATTCGCGCCAATTTTTTCATCACCTTCCAATTTCAATCCGGCTAAAACCTGTCGCGCGCGAAGCAAGGCCACGCCGCCGCCAGGCACAATGCCTTCTTCCACCGCGGCCTTTGTGGCAGCCACCGCGTCTTCAATGCGATGCTTTTTTTCTTTCATTTCAGTTTCGGTCGCGGCGCCAACTTTAATCACGCCAACTCCGCCGGACAACTTGGCCAATCGCTCCTGTAATTTTTCACGGTCAAATTCGCTGTCGGTTTGTTCAATCAATTTCTTGATTTGCGCCACGCGATTTTTCACTTCATTTTCATCACCCTTGCCGCCAACAACAGTAGTGTGATCTTTGGTGGAAATGATTTTATCCGCGCGACCCAAATCCTCCAAAGCAACGCCGTCCAATTTCAAGCCAATATCTTCAGAAATCAATTTTCCGCCGGTCAAAATGGCAATATCCTGCAACATTTCTTTTCGTCTATCTCCAAACCCGGGCGCTTTTACAGCCAGCACATTGAAAGTGCCGCGCAATTTATTCACCACAAATGTCGCCAGGGCCTGACCATCAACTTCATCGGCGATTATCACCAATTCCTTGCGGCCGGTCTGCGCCACTTTTTCCAACAACGGCAAAATTTCATCAACTGAAGAAATCTTTTTATCAGTAATCAAAATTTGCGCGTCGCTGTATTCGGCTTTCATGGCGTCAACATTGGTAATCATGTAAGGAGAAACATAGCCCTTGTCAAAACGCATGCCTTTCACAACTTCCGTTTCAATGCCAAATGATTGC
>CAYIOJ010000017.1:0-18327 GCA_964365025.1 uncultured Gammaproteobacteria bacterium | reverse complement strand
AATCTTGCACCACCCAGAAGCAATGCCAGCAACTCTCCCCTGACAAATACCCTCCCTGCGTCTGCTGGGAATTCTGTGGGTTCTTGGGTGAGTGGGATTGCGGGGATGGCGATGTGCGGACGATAACCTTTTTGCCCGATGAGGGAGATGGTCTCTGTCACATGCAATTGGGCGATGGCAGTGGCTACAATCCCGTTGGCAAACCCGGCGACCCTAATCCTCGCTACCCCTTGGATGGGGAGCCCAAGATTTCTTACTCCCTTTCTTCCGACAGCCAAACTCTGACTTCGCTCACGAGCGGAGTCAAGTGTACCAAAATGGTACCTGCACAGTAGACATCAGCTTTCAACAAAAGGAGGTGCGATGACAATCAGTCAACCCGTAACAATGTCATGCCAGAACGCATGCGTTGGAACGGGTTTTTTTATTTTCAGTTTTTTTTCACGAAGCTTATTCAATTGAATATTTAAAGTCACATATAGCGCTCAAAACAGCGAATCCATCACTCAATATCTTCCGTATAACCAATTGCTTGGAGCCGAAGGCGTGTGCTCCGGCGGATTTGACGAATTGGGCAATTTTAAAAAAGGCCTGTCTTGCGTCCACTCGGGCAATTGTACTGATGATCGACCTTTAAATCCGGCCGAAGCGGCTTTTGCCATTAAAGAGCACGGAACCTGTCTTTTATCAAAACAAATCAGCAAATCCCGCGGCTGGGAAGGATATTGTTTGGATCCGTCGGCATATGTCATTGCGAGCGCCGCAGGGGCGAAGCAATCCCAGCCAAAAAACTGCACCCTGTGGTATCCACTCACCACGCCATCCGGCTCGGTGAGCGGACCCTCCTTTGTTACCTTTATTGTAACTCTACACTATACGCCAATCAAGTTGACTTGTCAAGGGGGATGGTGGTAGAATATGGTGTGTTAGAGCGGAAGTATGAATTTAAGAGTTTATCTTGATACAAATATTTATTGCCGGCCATTTGATGACTGGTCGCAATTAAGGATTGCTTTAGAAGCCGAGGCTGTATTGAGATTATGGCAAATAGTGGAAGAAGGAAAAATAACTTGTCTTTGTTCAAAGTTGATTAGATTGGAATTATCCAAAATGCCACTGTTTAAATTGCAAGAGGTTAAAAAATTTATTCAATTTGTTGACGAGGATATTCCTTACAGCAATGACATCAAAAAGTTAGCCAAAAAGATTATCAAGGTTGCAAAAATTCCCACTTATGACGCTCTGCATGTTTCTTTTGCCGCCCACGGTCAGGCCGATCTATTTTTAACTTGCGATGACGACATTTTGCGTAAATCATCCAATATTGAAGAACTGTTAAAATCAGAGAATTCAACGCTCGCGATTCTTAATCCCATTCAATTTATTCAAAATTATTAAAAATTATATGTTTAAACAAAATTTGGAGATGCAAAAAATCAAACCCTCCAGTTTATTTTTGCAAGGTTGGAAATTGTTGGCTGGTAAGTTCGGGCCGTTGGGAGCGGATAAATTTGTCAGTATTGCCAGAGGAGGTTTTGGCGATTCTGTCCAGGAAAGGAAAAAAATGTGGAAAGGCCGCGGCCTGAAAGGAATCGCAAAATTATTAGAGAGTTAGTGTCCTCTGCGGCCTCTGCGTCGGCGGTCAGAATCACGGCCAGTTCTGCGGCGGCAGTTTGGACTGTCCGCCAAAGAAACATTCTGATTCAACCGAGGAAACCGTGGAATATGGCGTTTGCATTGGCGCTGCTCTGGACGAAGGCAAAGTCATTCCTCAGAACGACATCAGCGGGACCGGTTTTGGCCGCGGTTTGGAACGCTTGCTGGAACTTTTCCCGTTACCGTTCGGTTTTGGGTTGGTAATCGGGCATTTTTAGACCAAAAATTTCAGGCCACTCGGCCTGTTTTTTTAATGTCATTTCCATACTGGTTTTGCCGTTTAGTTGTTTGAATTTCATTTTACAGTCAGTGAAAGGTTTTGTTCGTCGGCGAATGAGATAAGCATTAAGCCAGCGTAGTGCGGCATGAAAAGATTTAAAGCCTTTAATCGTTTTTAGCCTACCGTTTAAGTGTGAGTTGTAGAGTTCAATTAAGTTGGTGTTTTGTGGACAATGCGGAATTTTCGTATAGGCAAATAATTCTTTTCTCCGTCGATGAATGTCCATGACAATCATTTGTCGTAGTGGGTCATTTTCCGTTCGCTTCGTTAGCAGGTGATGCAAAGCATCATTGAGTTGTCGGTCGTTGGCATATTCTTTAAATACGCGCAGACAGAGCGAATGAAAAAAATGAGCGTGATATTTAGATGTTCTGATATGCAATTGTTGGCGAATATTTTCTACATAGTGGTTCTGGCAGAGTTGGATGTGAGCTTTGGGATAGTGGTATTTTAAGGCAGGAATTAGCGAACTTCTGTCATCACAGACCACAATCTGCAACGGATAGTTGCAAGTTTTAAGTAATTTAAATAATTTTAAAAAAGCTTCTTCATTTTTCGAAGGAGCGAGTATGCCGACAATGGGATCATGAGTTAAATAATCCAAACAAAAAATGAAAGGTATTTTTTCTTTGTAACCCTTCACTTTTACATATTTGCCGTCCACGATTAAAATGCCGCAGAAGCGATTGCAATACTTGGCCGTGAGCCAAGTATTGTCTGGCAACAAATCCATTTCGCTAATTATCTTTTTGTAAGTTTGAGCGGGAGACATTTTTCTTTCATCGGCCAACTTTCTAACCGGGACTCCGTCAATGTGAGGTATCCAAAAAGACAATTCTTTTTGTTTGTGGTCAACAGAAAAAGAGCCTTTACAGCTCTTGCAAAAATATCTTTTTAAACCACGCCTGCCGCCCCACTTAATTGTTTTTTCTCCACCGCATTTTGGACAATGCGGATTGTGTTTTTTTTGCCATAATATGTTAATTAACCAGTTAAAGAGTCAAATCTTAGCATACTGTAGCAAAGAAAACAACTTTTTACCAACCCAAAACCGAACGGTATCCGGTGAAAGCTCCCGGCCGCCATTCACTGGCGGCTCTGCGCTGCCGGTTAAGGCAGTGTCTCAATTGTTCAAAGAGCCATCCGACACCTGTCGGATCCTCCTTTTTGTTTTCCGTCCGCCTGTTCTAGCGTCCGGCTGTTATCTTTATTGTAACTTCTCACTCTACCTTAAACAAGTTGACTTGTCAAGGGGGAGGGTGATAGAATGATAATAAGAAAGATTCAGGGTATTTATGAATAATGTAAAATCACAGATAGAATATTGGCGTTTGTCTGCCGAAAGAAATTGGAAAACAGCTCTTGGTTTGTTGAAATTAAAGCACTATGACGCCTGTCTATTCTTTTGTCATCTTGCTTTGGAAAAAATCCTTAAAGGATTAGTGGCGCAAAAAACATGTCAGGCGCCGCCGTTTGGTCATAATCTTGAAAATTTTGCCAAATTAGCGGCTTTGGAATTAGATGATCAGCAAATTTCCAATTTACGCACGATCACGACTTTTAATATCGCCGCTCGTTATGATGAGGAGAAATTTGCTTTTTACAAAATTTGCACTAAAGAGTATGCCACCAAGTTTTTAAAAATATCCGAGGATTTATTTTTATGTCTAAAAAAAGAATATCTGGAAAATTAAAACAAGCAATTCAGGAATATGTCCAATTGTTAAAAAATGACAATCTGCCCATTCAGAGAGTGGTGCTTTTTGGCTCGTACGCTAAAGGTTTGCAACATCCATGGAGCGATGTTGATATTTGCGTTGTTTCTTCCGCTTTTAAAAATTCCTGGATGGCCACTCAATATCTGTGGCAGAAACTTCCCCGCGATTCTCAATTTGTTTTAGAACCGGTTGGTTACACGATTGAAGATTTTAAAAATGAATCGCCATTGATCTCCCAGATTAAAAAAACCGGCGTGAGGATAATTTAAAAAATATTCAGATGTCACTCCCAAACCCCCGGTCGTGTCCGACATCACCGTCAACTCGCCTGATCCCGCCGCCGGTCAGAACGGCCCGCTTTCCGGCTCCGGCTCTTTCACCAGTATTCTCCGTTTTCACGCCTTTGCCGACCACGACCAAATGCCCATTGTTCGGCTGGCCGTGGATTGGGGAGATAGTCATTTTTGACTAAAAAAGCCCGCCTAAGTCTTGACGACTATTGGCGGGGGACTGGAGGACTTAGGTGTCCTCGGTTTGTTTTTGACTCGCGACAAACCAGCGCCAGCGATTGCTGCGATGGCCATCGGCCCAGATCAAATCCGGGCACCATCCTTCATCGCGCCCAAATAGAGCGAGGAAACAGGCGCCACCGCCTGGAAATACCCATGAAGGGTCGGCAAAACCCACCGGGCCGCGGCCGTCATAGCGGTGGAATGATTGTTTGAAGGCCTCTCGCCATTGCCCTTCGGGAATATGGCCATGAATCTGCAGTATCTCCCGCACTTCGTCGAGGTTGCGGCTGTAGGTCAGGTCGCGGCTATAGTCCACGCGCACGAGCTGGAAGCGGCGGGTTTGCGGAGCGACTGGTGAGCCGATGAATTTCCATCCCCGCGGATCGTGGCCGTCGTCCCGCACCATTTGCATCGGGTCAATACAGGCAATAGTAAGTTCGAACTCTTCGCCGTCTGCTGGAATAACGGCTGATTCCCGATTCTTTGTCATGGATTGTTCCTCCTTTGGTTGTTATTTGGTTGTGGATTGTTCAATGGGGAATTGATAATTTATGTAAAACTTTGATTATAGATTTGATATTTGGGTTAATGGACCAATTTTTTTTTGTCCATTTTCTTAAATTAGAGTGTACTTGCCATCCTTTGTCTGATACTCCCGGAATTTCTACATTATTGATAACTGTTAGAACTTCTTTGATTTCTTCAATTTCGTCTTTCGTACAACCTAGATTACGGCAAAATTTGGTAAAATATTGCCTAAAAACAAAGTGAGATAATTCGTGGCTGATAGAAGATAAAATTCTTCGAGTTTTTTTAGCGTGCATTGAAACAGAAATATACTTTCCGGGATAACCATCCATAGAATAAGGGCTGGTATTGATAAAAACAGAAAATTTTGTAGGGATGGAGTGTTTATAAATTTTTTTTACACCATTGAGAATTTTTTTGCCATGCTTTCCCCAAACTTTTTGGAAATGGTTGCTCATCTCTTTGGCGATTGCAATCTGTTTTTTTGAAATATTAAATTTAGTTGGAAAGGAATGCCCAAACATTTTTTTTGCTCTTACGATTCGCCGCCGGCAGTGTTCATCAATTTTTTTATCGTATTTAAAAGATAGCATATTTTTAAAAAGGGAGGGGAGACAGTTATAATCTCCCCACGAGGCATGATCTTGCGTGGCTAGCACTCGTCATCGGGACCGCAGTCGCAGATCATCTCCACGCCGACATCGCTCGGCTTGGAACCGACGACCGGGCATGGCGGTTCGTGCTGTTCGCCCTTATAGAGCGAGCTCCACAATTCAGTCGCGTCCATTCTTGTTTCACCTCCTTTCCTTTGTTTGGAAGTTTCCGATTAGTTCATCGGCTCCCCAGTGAAGCCAATGAATCCGACATCCTCCTCCGCAAATTCTCCAGTACTTGCATTTGATGCAGGCTCGGTTTGGGCAAGAGCTCGCCTCATTGTAGAATCGGGCGACATCCCCTTTTCGTCTGAAAGACAGATAATCGGCTCCGGTAGTGAAGTCGTCGCCCAGCTTGCCGAGCAAACTGGAACAGAAGTGGTGACAGGGTATCAACCTGCCTTGCGGATCAAAGATGATTCCGCTGCCTCTCAGGAGTTGACATCCTGAGATTAGATAGTTTTGTTGTAGCATCGTTTCGATGAATTCTTCCGTAAATAGGCAGAACGGCAGGCCTAACTTTATAGTGGCTCGCATGCCACAGTTTTTTAGTTTAGGGTAGATATTGATTACAGATTTTGCCATTCGGCGCGGTGCGACCATATCATTGGCATAAGTCCTTTTGCCAATTATGACAGGCCTTTCCATATTGACTGCAATTTGCTTCGCGCCACTTTTTGCAGCCGCTTCCAGTATCTCGTCGAAATTGGAAAGTGTATCCGCGCAGATTGTGATTGACACCGTACATTTCAGACCGTTGGAAGCCAAATTCCTTATTCCTTCTTGTACGAGGGTAAAGGCGCTTCTTCCGGTCAACAGTTGATATTGGCTGTCGTCGGATCCCTTCAATGAAACAATGACGCGGTGTATTCCCGCGGCGACTGTCGCTTTTGCGAAAGCAAGATCAGAAAATCTGACACCGTTCGTCACCAGTAAAGGATTCAATCCCGCCTGATGAATCAATTGGACTATCTCGAGGAAATGCGGATGGATCGTCGGTTCTCCGCCGATCAACATCACATTTTTCGTCCGCAATCCCTTGTAAATCTCAATTGCATCTTTGGCAACCTTTAGTGTCATGTCTTTTGCGGCAAAACCGCTTTCTTTGGCGTAACACCAGTCGCATCTAAGGTTGCAAGAACGATTGATCGTCAGCCAGCCAACGAATTGCGACGGTATGCTTATCATGTCTGTCCTCCATTGTAGACAATGTCATGTCAAAGGACTAAATAGCTCTATTTTGATTCTACTTTACAATAATTACTTTGTCAATAATCTGTGTATTATATAGGATACAACAAGTTGACTTGTCAAGGGGGAGGGTGGTATACTAGCGGTAGATGAAATTTAAATCAAAATTTATTTAAAGCAAATTTATGTTTAGAAATAAATTAAAACTAACAAAAACATTAATCAATCGGATTGAAATTAATCCGGCTGTTTTGACAGGCAAGCCGATTATCAAGGGAACACGAATACCAGTAGAGTTGATTTTGAAAATGACCGCCCAAGGCGTTACATTTGCAGAAATTTTGAATGAGTATCCGCAATTAGTTGAGAAAGATATTTATGCCGCTTTAGAATATGCTCATAAAATAGTTGAAGATGAAGAAATATATCCATTAGTTTTCGCGCCTCAACTATGAAGTTTTTGCTGGATGAAAATGTGAGAAAAAGCGTCGCCATTTTTTTGAAACAAAAAGGGTTTGATGTCAAAGTAATCGGGATTGAAACAAAAGTAGGACTGTCGGATTTGCTTGTTCTGCGTCTGGCCAATCAGGAAAAAAGAATTTTAATCACCAATGACACTGATTTCGGCGATTTAATTTTTAATTTTAATCATCCAATTCATGGACTCGTTCTTTTTAGATTGCGAATTGAAACTAAAGAGAATATTTTAAATTTATTGGAGAAAGTATTGGCGGATTATCAAAGTAAATTGGAAGATCATTATACGGTAATTTCTGAAAATCAAATCCGTTCTCGTTCTCTGTAGAAGGATGCAATTCAAAAGTGAATGCATATCCGGTTCCCCCTAAAATCAATTCTCTAATGATACATCAAATAAAAAAAACAGGCATGCGAATAATTTAAAAGATCAAACAAATACGCTCCGTTTTCACGCCTTTGCCGACCACGACCAAATGCCCATTGTGCGGATTGCGGTGGATTGGGGTGATAAATTCCGCCTTTTTGTCTTAATGCGCGAAATTAGACGCGGCCGGCGTTTCTGATTTTATATCTTCCACTTTGGGAGCGGCAACCCGAGCGCCGCTTTCAATGATTTTGATGGCGAGTCCTTGGATGTGCTTATTGGCGCGCTCGAGTTCTCCTTTGAGCGCGTTTATTTCCGTGTTTTGCATTTTAACGCGTTCTTCAAAATTTTCAACGCGCATCTCATGTATATTTTCTTGAGCTTCCCAGTCCTTTTTGGCAATAGCCAATTGCGCGTCAAACTCGGCGCGCAGCCGTTTAGCGGTTTCTTGTTCGCGTTGGGCAAGCGCTCGCTCCAGCTGATTGGGGAAATTTTGCGTTTGCGCGCGCAATTGAACAATTTCTTGCTCTTGTTTTGTTAATGCCGCTTCGCGTTCTTTTAAAATGCGATCTTGTTTGGTTTCGCGTTCGGCAAATTCTTCTTGAACGCGGCGGGCGGAGAGCGCGAGCGTGTAATCGCGCTCCTCTTGTTCGCGCGTCCAGACGCGTCGTTTAGCGGAAATCTCTTCTTCCAATGTTATAGATTGTGTTTTGTAATCGGCAACCAGGCGATCCAATGTATCAGCCGCCACCTGCGTGTGGTAATGGAGTTCAAGATTTTTTTTGGCAATAGCGATGGCCTTTTGAATTTCACCAAACTTTTGCGCTTCCGCGATGAGTTTATCGGCCAATTCATTGAGTGTCGCGTTGACGCTTGATTTCAGATCAATGATGGATTTGGTAAGCTGATCCATGGTGTACCCTTCCACCTTGGAGATAAGCGCCACGCTTTGAGGGTCGCCAACCAGTTGCGCGGTGCGCCGAAGTTCCTCGTGTTGGGCCAAGAGTTTATCATATTCCTCCAGCAGTTCGGTTTTGGTTTTTTTAGTCAAGGGCAGGACAGACATATTGTGCTAATAATTAAGATTAAAATACGATGATACCTTACGATATTTGAGATTTTCTGTCAAGCGTTTGTCCATGTTGCTCGGATATTTTTTGTTTACACGCTATATGTGGTATAATATGCACAGGTATGCAAATAACACAGGCCATAAAAAAGGCCGTCTTCAAGGTTTGGGAAAAGCGAACCTATTTTTTGCCGTCCGCGAGGATTTGGAAAGAGAAATATGGGCGCGAGACCGTAGCGACACTCGCGGTTTTGACACTCGCGGCTTTGTTGGTTTTGGCAAGGACAGTGTGGGCGGCAGATCCACCGACTAAAGCTCCCAGTTTTGCCGAAGATTTTATTTGGCCGCTTTTAGCTTATGTAGCTGAATGGATTGCTTCTTTGTTTGGTCAATTATTGTTGTGGGCGATTGATCTTTTAATTCAATTGTCAAAATACAACAGCTTTTTGGACTCCAATGTAGTATCTGTCGGCTGGGTATTGGTGCGCGATGTGGCCAACATGTTTTTCATTTTGATAATGCTAGTGATTGCCTTTGGAACAATGCTTAAAATTGAGGCCTATTCTTGGAAAAAACTTTTGCCGCGATTGATACTTACCGCGTTGCTTGTAAATTTCAGTAAAACATTTATAGGTCTTTTGATTGATTTTTCGCAAGTGATAATGCTCACTTTTGTAAATGGCTACGCGGCCGCGGCTGGTGGAAATTTCATGAAAATGTTTCAGATTAATAAACTTTTTAGCGTAAGCGCCGGCGCCGATTTTAGCGGAAAATTAATGACAGATGACAATATATCATTTAGCGCCGCTTTGGGTTTTGCTTTGGGCGCAGTGATGCTCGGGATTGCTTTGATAGTAGTGTTGATATTTGCCGCCTTATTGGTTTTTAGAATTATTACTCTGTGGATTTTGATTGTTTTGTCGCCATTGGCTTTTCTCTTGGGAACTTTTCCCAAAGGACAGGAGTATTATGGCCAATGGTGGAAACAATTGCAAGGGCAGATAATTCTCGGGCCGATGGTGGCGTTTTTCTTATGGTTGTCGCTCGCGGCATTGGGCGGAGGTGATATTAATTCACAAATTCAATATAATGAGAATCAGACAGGCGATCTTAATAAAATTAATGAATCGGCCAAGATAAGCACTCAGACAGAAATTGGCGAATGGGACAACATCGCCTCTTTTGCAGTTTCCATCGCCATGCTTTTGATGTCTTTGCAAATGATTCAGCAGTTGGGCGTGGCAGGAGCCGGCTTGGCTTCTGGAGCTTTGAGCACCATCAAGAGCAAGGCCACTGGCTTCGCAAAGAAGCTGGCCGTGCCGGTGGCGTTGGGCATGGGCGTGCCGATTGCGCCGGTGTTGGGGTTGGGTGCGACTTACGGAGCAGGCGCTGGCGCTTGGTGGTTGGGAAAGAAGGCGGTGGTTGGAGGGGCAAAATATGCTGCAGAAGGGGTTTGGACACGCACCAAAACAGCATTTTATGATAATAAAACTCTAAGCAAAATTCCCGCTTGGTTTGCTTATGGCTCTGAACATCGTAAAAAAGAATTGGAGCGCGCGAAAGAATATTCTATGGCTAGTGAAAGAATGCGTTATGAACGAAACGCTCATGGCGTTACTCCTGATTATTTGCGTTTAGCTAAAATAAAGAGAGAGATGGAAAAAGCCAAGGATTTTGGCCCTCAGTTTGAAGACCCTGTCTACGCTTCTGCCACAACTGGAAAAATGTGGATGGAAAAATTCAGACGAGGAGAATCATTTAACAATGAAGAAGCGGGATTACATCGCGGTTTGAGCAGAGCGTTGTTTGAAGCCGCCTATGTTGATGATATTTTGGATGGTGAAGGAGCGGAATTTGATGAAATTAGAGCCACACTTTTGCATGATGTGGTAGCGAAAAATGAGGATGGTACTGTTAATGAAGAAGAAACAAAGAAATTAAGAAGAACCAAGTCAAGTGAAAATTATAGAAAATTAATGATTCGTGGATTAACCGGCGATACTAAAGATGTTGACGATGTTTTATGGCGTTCTGACGAGGAATGGAGTAAACTAGAAAAAACCGATAAAAAGAAATATGACACTGACCAAAAGAGAAAAACAGATTGGGAGGGGAAGCACCAGTCGGAACTTGGATTATTGAGCGACATGAAAGATGTTGGTAAAAAAACCGGCCATTTTGAAAATATGGGTTTGGCGTCCTATGACTCTAAAAATAAACAGTATAGTATGTCAACGCTTGACGGACAAGCTAGAATTATAGCGACTGATTTGGCAAAAATGAGTTTGGTTGAAAAAGCGAAAGTTAACCCGCATTCGCTTATGCAAATGTTTGGTTATGATAAAAAAGGAGATGGCGTTGTTAACAGACCGGACGGCATGACAGATTTGGGTCGTCAGATTTTTAGTTCTTGGATGCAGGGTATGGATGAGACAAATCTAAGTCGTAATTTGCTCGGTCGTTCCGCTAATGTGATGCTTGGATTAGGCCCGCGCGAGCCATCGTTGAAGCACATTGCCGGCGACAAAGAAGGCGGTTGGTTACGGTTGGATGAACAATATGTACAAAGTAAAAATGGCGCCGATGCTTTAAAATTATTTTTTTCAAATCCTCTGATGTTACGCGGTTTGTTTTCCAAGGTCACTAATGTGAATTCCAGCGCGATTGGCAACAACATGGATAAATTTAAATTTGTGGTAGGAAATAAGGAAGTTAGTTTAAAAGAGATTAGTGAAAATGGAGGCGATATTGAGGGTGTGCTGAAGAAGAAGAAAGAAGATAATTTGTCTAAGAAGACCATAGATGAGGATAAATTTGCCAGAGCAAGCAAAGCCAAGGACGATGGAGAATTGGATGATCAGACTAAGAAATTAGACGATACTAAGTTTAAAAAACGATACGGAATTGAGAGAGCTGCCGCCAATGACGCAATTCAGCAGGGTCCTCCACAAAAACCGCCGGCAGAAGAAGAAGTTATCAGTTCGGCAATGAATGATTTGATCGGGGAAATAACTGAAAAAGGCGCGGCTGGCGCTGTGCCTGGGGCAGTTGATGTTGCCGGAATAGAATCTGCGGTGGATGCCATTAAAGCAGCGGGGGAAGATACGGCCAAGGCCTTGGAAGGCGTAGTTAAACAATTGGCCGGTCTTAAAGATTTGGGAAAAATCGGTCAAAAACTGAGTGGCATAGTTGCCAACAAGAATAAAGATGGCCAGCCAACCGCGCAAGCTAATGTGGCATATTTATTGCAACAATTAATTAATAAAAACAAGAATATTGAGAATCTTCTTGCCAATATGAAATCAGCGCCGGTTTTTAAAAAGAAAGAAAAAAATAGTTGATTTATGATTATCAATGAGCCGGAACAAATCAAAGAAATTCCCGCGCGTCTGTTGGCCACTAACGCAGTTTGGCAAAGTATTAATATTTTAGTCGAGTCCATGAAGGAGGCGGCTGTGTTTAACAGCGATGCTGCGCAAATTAGGCGTGGTTTGGAGATAAAATTGGCCGAGCCGGATGCGGACATGGCTGTGCAGGAAAAATACGCGCCAATTATTTTGACTTGTTATTTTATTGGTCTGTATAGCCTCGGACCGCAGGCTCGGGCTGAATTGATTCAAAAACAGACACTGGCGGCTTTAAAATCAGGAATTAAAGTGCGCGCTTTTTTGGAGGATTTTTTAATAAATGTAGAGGACATGATTTCTGATAAACCGGAGTTGCCGGAACTTTTTAAGGCATATCGGAAAAATCGTGAGATGCTTGGCGGCAGAAGTTGGCAAGAGTGGACACAAAGCTATTTGGCTTCGGTAAAATCGTCTGTTATCAAACGCGGAGCAATAGAACGGGTTCATTTTATAAATTCTGACGCGGTAGTAAAAAATTTAGCGTTGGAAGATAAGGATTTATTATTGAAAGCATTGGAATTGTTAGATTGGTTGGAATTTCCGGATGAAGAAAAATTAAAGGCCAATTGGGATATGATAGTTACCATGCCAGATGGCAGTGAACAAGTAATGAAGAAAACAGAATTTGATGAATTAAATAAAAAAAAATTGACTTTTAACAGCGTGCCGGCGTTAAAATTAGCTGTCCCGGAAGAGTCACGACCAATTTTTAAATCAACTCCGCCTCCAACTCCAGTAATGTCAGTATCCACGCCACCTCCACTAGCGCCAAAATCAACACAAATTTTACCACCAAAACAGCCATTGCCTCCTACGCCAGTTCCAACTCGGCAATCACCAACGCCTACTAAATCCGTGCCTCAACCAATTTTTGCGCCAACAATTGAACGCTATGATGCAGTGGCGGAAAAATTAGTTAAAGAAAGCGGTTTGAATATAGTCCCGGAATTACAACAAAGATTTAAAATGATTGTGGTGTCGCGTTTAAAAGAAGTGCGCAAGTGGGTGGAAACTCGGCAGAAATTAATGTCGCCAAAAGAAGCGGGTGGAATGAGTTTTTCATATGAAGAAGCGGAAAAGTTTTTGAAAATGGTTGATGAAAAAAAAGAGGGTTTGTTGAAGAACGAGATTGCCCTGCCTGCCGACAGGCAGGTCGCTCCTCTCGCGCCAAAAGAAGTTTTGCCTATTAAAGAGAACTTTCCCAAAGATTCCTCGCTTGCGGCTCGGAATGACAATAAGGCGGCCGCGACTCCTCGCAATGACATTAAAAAAACATCTTCTGACATCACAAAAACACATCCACAGCCGTTAAAAATAGTCCAGCAGGAAAAAGCAACGCCAAAAATTGAATTGGCTCCACTGACACAGGCTCACATTAAACCAGCCCCCAAGATTGCCATTCCGCAAACACCATCAGGCCGCTCCAAAATGGAAGATGTGGCCTATAAACCGCGCTTGGTTGGCCCGGTGGAGGAGTTAAGAGAAATGACTATTGTGGATTTTCGCCGCCTTTCTCCGCAAGTCAAAGTGACCGCGGACAAAATTTATGCTAAAATAGAATTGCTCGCGGAAGAGAGTTATGAAAAGAAAATTGCCGGTATCAAAGCGTGGCAGGAAAGCGAAGTTAATAAAATGTATTTGGGATTATTAAATGAAAGTGTTGACGCGGCCAAGCCCGTGCAAAAAATGATTGAAGAGAGACAGGGTGCTGGTCGGCCGACTCTGACTTATGAAGAATTTAAAACAGTGATGGAATTGAATAGGAGATTGAGGGCGTGATAACTGTCATTGCGATGAGCCGTAGGCGACGAAGCAATCTCATGCGCAAGTTCACAAGATTGCTTCGCTACGCTCGCAATGACATAAAAAGATAAACAACAATGCAGCAATTCACCGTGCCACAATTTATTGATGTGGAAGATAAAATTTTCGGCCCCATTACCGTGCGGCAGTTTATTATTCTTTTGGTTGACGGCTTGGTGCTTTTTGTCGCTTACAAATTGGCCGATCTTGTTTTGTTTATAATTTTATTGGCGATTTTCGGCGGCGTTGGTTTGATTTTGGCGTTTGTGAAAATCAACGGCCAGCCCTTTCACTATTTTATCCTGAATTTTCTGCAAACAATGCAAAAATCGCCTTTGCGCGTGTGGCAAAAACAATATTCATCATCTGAATTAAAAAAGTTAAGCCAAGTGGAAAAAGTGGTTATGCCCACAGTTATACCGCGTAAAAATTTGCCAGGCGCGTCCAAATTGAGCGAAATGGCCCTGCTCGTGGACACGGGCGGAGTGTATCGGCCGGAAGAATAATTTATGCAGAGTAAAAAACTCGCCGGTTCCAAACCCGGCGCTTCAACTCAAAAATATCTGGATATCGCGGAAATTCGCGATGATGTGGTAGTGATGAAAGACGGCACTTTGCGCGCCGTGCTTTTGGCATCCAGCATTAATTTCGCTTTGAAATCGGAAGAAGAGCAAGAGGCGCTCATCAGCGCGTATGCCGGATTTTTAAACACCTTGGAATATCCTTTGCAGATTGTCATTCAATCGCGCAAATTAAACATTGAAAATTATATTGATCGTCTAAAACAATCGGAAAAAGAACAAACCAATGAATTATTAAAAATGCAGATTGCCGATTACCGTTCGTTTGTCGGGGAATTGGTGGAAATGGGGCATATTATGAGCAAGCGATTTTATGTGGTGGTGCCGTTTAATCCATTGTCTGACAAGCGGAAAAGTTTTTTCAGTCGCTTAAAAGAAATTTTTATTCCGGCAATTACTTTGGGCATGAAACAAGAAAGATTTATTCAGCGTAAAAAGGATTTGACGTCGCGCGTGGATCAGATTATTGGCCAATTGCAAAGTATGAGTTTGGCAGCGGTGATGCTGGATACGCAGAGTTTGATTGAGTTGTATTATAATTCCTACAATCTGGATTTGGCCGAGACGCAAAAAATGGCGGAAGTGGGAAAATTACAAATAGAGCAGTAGATGTCATTGCGAGCGGAGCGAAGCAATCTCGCAATTAATATAAGATTGCTTCGTCACTTCGTTCCTCGCAATGACAAAATAAAAATATGCCGTTTAGTCCAAGCACAATTGAAACAAAAAAACCAATCAAACGCGGCCCAACCGAGGCCGAGCGTCTTTCCGCGGCCAAAAAGAAAGCTGCTGAAGAGACGATCGTTTTGGAAGAAGAAAGGATTTATCGGACCGGCACGGTTTCAGTGCGCGATATTATTTCTCCGGCCGCTTTGAAAGTGGACCCGTCTTTTGTTCAGATTGGCAGTTCTTTCGCGCGCACGATTTTTGTCGTCACCTATCCGCGCTATATTTCCGTGGGCTGGTCGTCGCCCATTATCAATCTAAATTTTGCCTTTGACATCGGCATGTTTTTTTATCCAGTCAAATCAGAGATAATTTTAAAACAATTAAAGAAAAAAGTTGGCGTGCTGGAGGCGCAGATTATGGCTGATTCGGAAAAAGGCGCGCCGCGCGATCCTGTGCGCGAAACCGCTTTGCGCGACATTGAAAAACTGCGCGATGATTTGACGCAGGGCATTGAACATTTTTTTCAATACGCTTTTTATGTTACTCTTTTTGCCAATAGCAAAGAGGCCTTGGACAAAATAACCGAAGAGGTTGAAAGCATATTTGGCTCAAAATTAATTTACACCAAAAAGGTTTTTTTCCAATCCGAGCAAGGTTTTAATTCCACCTTGCCTTTGGGTAATGACGAGTTGATGATTACTTTTAACATGAATTCTTCGCCCATTGCCTCGTCTTTTCCTTTTATTTCTTCTGATTTGACTTCGGACAACGGCATTCTTTACGGCATTAACAGGCATAATAACAGTTTGATTTTGTTTGACAGGTTTTCTTTGCAGAACGCGAATATGGTGGTTTTCGCCACCTCTGGCGCTGGGAAATCATATACAGTGAAGTTGGAAGTTTTGCGTTCGCTCATGCTTGGCACTGATGTGATGATTATTGACCCGGAAATGGAATACAAACATTTATCCGACGCTGTTGGCGGGTCATACATTAATATTTCTTTGGCATCGGACAGCAAGGTAAATCCTTTTGATTTGCCCCGGCCGGTGGGCGAAGAGGTGAGCGTGGAGGATATAATTCGGAGCGCTGTAATCACGGTCAAAGGTTTGGTGAGAATAATGCTTGGCAAGGTGACAACAGAAGAGGACTCATTGATTGACCGCGCGCTGTTGGAAACCTACGCAAAAAAAGATATTGTGCCCGGCGCTGATTTGACCAAGGTGGAGCCGCCGATTATGCAGGATTTTGCCGATGTGTTGGAAGGAATGGAAGGCACCAAAGACATTTTGATTCGCATTAAAAAATATACCGAAGGAACTTTTGCCGGTTTGCTGAATTCTCCGACCACGGTGGATGTCAAAAATCAATTGGTGGTTTTCAGCGTGCGCGATTTGGAAGATGAATTGCGGCCCATGGCCATTTATACCATTGTCAATCACATTTGGAATGTGGTGCGCTCCGAATCCAAAAAAAGAATTTTGGTGATTGACGAGGCCTGGTGGCTGATGCAACACGAAGACAGCGCCAAGTTCGTGTTCGCTTTGATTAAACGATGCCGCAAATATTATTTGGGTGTAACGACGATTACGCAAGATGTTAATGACTTTTTGACTTCACCCTATGGGCAGGCTATTGTGAACAACAGCGCTTTGCAATTATTGATGAAGCAATCGCCTGCGGCTGTGGAGCAGATTGCCAAGGTATTTTTATTGACGCAGGGAGAAAAATATTTATTGCTGGAGGCCGGCGTGGGCGAGGGGATTTTCTTTGCCGGCCAAAAGCACGCGGCAATCAAGGTAGTGGCTTCATACACCGAAGACCAGTTGATTACCACCGACCCGCGGCAGTTGCTGGAAATTGAAGAGGCCAAAAGGGAATTTGATGAAAAATTGAAAGAATAAAGGGCGCGCGCCCTTTGATATCTGCGTTCGCTCGGAAGAGCAAAAGAATTTGCTCTTCTCTCACTCATTTGATAATAAAAATATGTCTTATCGTACAAAAATTATTTTTTTCGGCGGCATCGGGGTTTTAATTATTATTGGTTTGATTTTGGCTTTAGTTTTTAGACAAAAACCGGCGGTGCTGGTGACAGAAGAGACGGATGAGCCAGTTACTGTTGTTTCGCCCGATGGTACATCCAATGTGGTGGGTGGTAATGTTTCAGTACCTGTTGAGGTGAAAAAAATGCCAAGCAAATCCGAGATAGCCGCGGCGGCCAAAGAGGCAACGATTAAAAATTCAGCTATAAATTTTGCGGAAAGATTTGGCTCATACAGCGTGGCGGCTAATTTTTCCAATTTTGCGGAGTTGAAACCATTTGCCACGCCGACCTTGGCGCAGTGGCTGGATCAGTACAAAGCGCAGTTAACTGCTAAACAGGGCGCTGATTTTGTAGGCGTTACCACTAAAGCCGTCTCATCTAAAATTATTTCTTCAAACGACTCTGTCGCGTCAGTTTTAGTTTCCACCCAGCGCTTGGAAACATACGTGAACGGGCCTAAAACGGCGTATAAAGAAATGCTCGTAAAACTGACTCTCCAGAATAACCAATGGCTGGCGGATGGAGCGTATTGGCAGTAAAATTATGTTAGGGGGAGCAGCGCGGTTTGGTAAAAAAATTTTAGCCATAAGCAGGGATTTGCTTTTCCCTGTTTTTTGTATTTCTTGCCACGCGGAAAGCGAGTGGTTATGCGCGCCGTGTTTGGAAAAATTACAGTCCAAAATCAAGCCGCAATTTTTTTGTCATCCGTATTTGGGTAAAGTCATCGCCTTGGCGGATTATAAAAATGAAATTATCGCGCGATTGATTCATTAATTGAAATATTAATAAGTGGAGGAGGTTGGCGAGATTTTTGACAAATTGATTGCGGAATTTGTCAGGCAGAACGGGAAAATTATTTTGGACAGCCGTCCTGACGCGATTATTCCGATCCCTTTGCACAAGAAAAGATATTTGGAGCGCGGATTTAATCAGGCCGATTTGTTAGCCGATAGTTGGGGCAGGCATTTGAACACATCAGTTTTGAAAAAGGTGTTGGTTCGTTCGCGCCAGACAAAAACACAAGTCGGTTTGAGTGGCGTGGAGCGGCGGCGCAATTTGCAAGGCGCGTTTGCTCTACGCCAACTGCTCGCTGGCGTTGAACGAGTTATTTTAGTAGATGATGTTTTCACCACCGGCTCCACTTTGGAAGAAGCGGCGAGAGTTTTGCGCGCCAACGGCGTAAAAGAGGTGTGGGGAGCCATTTTAGCTCGAGAAACTTGATTATTATTAAAAGATTTGGTATAAATTAGTCATATTTTGGAGAGGTGACTGAGTGGCTTAAAGTAGCAGGTTGCTAACCTGCGGTTCCGTAAGGAGCCTCGTGGGTTCGAATCCCACCCTCTCCGCCAATTTTCACTTTTTGTGAAATCGT
>CAYIOJ010000016.1:0-18908 GCA_964365025.1 uncultured Gammaproteobacteria bacterium | reverse complement strand
AGGGAGTCATGCTTGGGATGTAGATGGAAATGAATATATTGATTGGCCATTTGGCGGGAAAAATGCGATTGAATAAAATCAGAATCCTGCCCGGTGATGAAGTAAAAGTGGAAGTCAGTTCATACGATTTGACAAAAGGCAGGATTGTTTACAGATTTTAACTACCCGAGTTCATCGGGGTAAAATTTTTTTATCATGAAAGTTCGCGCATCAGTAAAAAAAATTTGCAAGGATTGCAAGGTAATGCGCCGCAAAGGCCGCATTGTTGTAATTTGCAAGACGCCCAAACATAAACAAAGACAAGGATAATATGGCGACAGCACGCATTGCCGGCGTTAATTTGCCGCAAAACAAAAGAATTGAAATTGCCCTTACCTATTTATACGGTATTGGTTTAAGCGAATCCAAGAAAGTTTTAAAGGGTTTAAATATCAATCCGGATACTCGCACCAAAGATTTGAGCGAAACGGAAACTAATCGCTTGCGCGATTTAATTGAAAAAAATTATAAGGTGGAGGGCGATTTGCGGCGCGAGATTTTATCAAATATCAAACGATTGAAAGAGATTGGCAGTTATCGCGGCTCTCGTCATTCCCGCGGCCTGCCCTCCAGGGGCCAGCGCACCAAAACCAACAGTCGCACAGTGCGCGGTAATACTCGCCGCACTATGGGCTCTGGCCGCAAATCAGCCGCTGAAAAGACCTAAAATTTTTTGAGTTATGTCTGAAGAAAATAAAAAAGTAGAGGAAAACAAAGAGCCGGCCGTTGAAGAAATGGTTTTGGATACCGGCGCGCCGGTCAAAGAAGCCGCTGGAGAAGCCAAGGACGAAAAAGGCAAAAAAGTAGCCAAACCGCGCGGCCGCGCTAAGAAAAAAGATGTTAAGCAAATTCTTATCGGCTTGGCTTTTGTGCAAGCAACATATAATAATACCATGGTAACTTTGACCGATCCCAATGGCAATGTTTTGGCTTGGTCCAGCGCCGGCAAGATGGGGTTTAAAGGCCCTAAAAAAGCCACGCCTTATGCCGCTTCCGTTATTGTTAAAAATGTGGCGGAGAAGGTTTTTCCTCACGGATTAAAAGAGGTGAGCGTATTTGTCAAAGGCGTCGGCTCCGGTCGCGACGGCGCGGTCCGCGCTTTGCACGCTAACAATATAAATGTTACATCCATCAAAGATATCACCCCCATTCCTCATAACGGCTGTCGTCCGGCCAAGGTAAGGAGAGTCTAATTTTATGCCTAAAGCTGATAGAGTTACAATTCAATGCGCCCGTTGCCGCCGCGCCGGAGAAAAACTTTTTTTGAAAGGCGATAAATGTTTTACTGCCAAGTGTCCGGTGGCCCGCCGCGGTTTTCCGCCCGGCCAGCACGGCCCGACTCAAAGGGTTCGTCTGACAAGTTATGGCGAGCAGTTGAAGGAAAAACAGAAAGCCAAGCGCGTTTACGGTTTGCGCGAACGCCAGTTCAGCAATTATGTGGCTAAAGCGTCCAAAAGAAAAGGCAATACCGCCGAAGGGCTTTTGAAATTTTTGGAAAAACGATTGGATAACGTGGTGTATCGTTTGGGTTTGGCCAAATCACGCGAAAGCGCTCGCCAGATGGTTTCACATCGCCATTTTTTGGTTAATGGGAAGAGGGTAAATATTCCGTCTTTTCAGGTTGAGCCTGATCAAATTATCAGTATCGCGGAAAAGAGCCAGCCCAAAAAGATTTTTGAAAATTTGAAACAAACATTAGTAAAACATGAATTGCCGGTCTGGCTGTCGCTGGATGCGGAAAAGTTAAGCGGCAAAGTTTTGTCCGAGCCGAAAATAGAAGGCCTGCAGTTTAATTTTGATCCTAAAAAAATCATTGAATTTTATTCTCGTTAAATTTTAAAAAAATGAAGTATGGAAAAACTTCTTTTGCCATCATCTTTTAAAGTGGAGGAGACGGGCAAGCCCAATGAGGCGAAGATTATCATTGAGCCGTGTTACCATGGTTATGGCATAACTTTAGGCAATACGCTTCGCCGCGTGCTGTTGTCATCTTTGCCCGGCGCCGCGGTAACAGCCGTAAAAATCAAGGGAGCGCCGCACGAATTTTCCGCGCTAGAACATGTGCAAGAAGATGTGGTGGAGATTTTATTGAATTTAAAACAGTTGCGTTTACGGGTTTTTTCCGCCGAGCCGGTGCGTCTCTCTTTAGAGGCTAAAGGCGAGGGTGAAGTAACCGCCGCTCAAATTCAAGTTACCTCTGACGTGGAGATTGTCAATCCTAATCTGCATATTGCCGCTTTGACTCATAAAAATGCGAAATTGGAAATGGAGATTTTTGTGTTCCAGGGCCGCGGTTATGTGTCCGTGGAAGAAAAAGACAGGAAGAAACTGGAAATCGGCATGATTGCCATTGATTCCATTTTTACGCCGGTTATTAACGTGGGGTATAAAGTGGAATTTGTTCGTGTGGGTGAAATTACTGATTTTGAGAGATTGGTGTTGGATATTGAAACCGACGGTACGGTTTCTCCGGTTAACGCTTTAATTCAGGCCACGGAAATTTTGGTGGATCATTTTAATTTAATTTTGAGTGAATTCGGCGGTAAGCCGGAAGTGACTAAAGAAATTGAAGCGCTGACAGAGGGGGAAACAATGGAGGCGGCTACCCAAGAGGAAGCTGTTGAACAAACTGAAGAAAAAGAGGAAGAAGAAAAAGCCAAGAAGCCGGCCAAACGCGGCCGGAAAAAAGGTTCTACCAATAAGAAAAAGTAAGTATGCGTCATCAAAAAAATAAAGTTACTCTGGACAGAAAAAAGGGCCCGCGCGTAGCCATGTTGAAAAACTTGACCATGAGTGTTATTTTATACGAAAAAGTAAAAACCACGCAGGCCAAAGCCAAAGCGGCGGCGCCTTTGGTGGAGAAGATGATTACTTTGGGAAAGCGCGGTGACCTGCACGCCAATCGTCAGTTGCGTTCGTTTTTCCCGATTGAAAATCCGGTGAAAAAAATTTTGGAGGATTTGAGAGTGCGTTATGCCAATCGTTCGGGCGGTTTTACCAGAACCACCAAGCTAGGGCCCAGGGTGGGGGATAGCGCGAATATGGTTTTAATTGAATTGGTTTAGTATGGAGAAAATTATAAGAACAATACACACCATTGACGCCGAAGGAAAGATTTTGGGGCGTTTGGCCACGCAAGTCGCCGGCCTGCTTCAGGGCAAGCAAAAAAAGAATTATTCTCCGGCCACGGACATGGGCGACACGGTGGTAATTAAAAACGCTTCTAAAATCAAGGTTTCCGGCAAAAAAGCCGAGCAAAAAATTTATCGGCACCACACTCTGCATCCGGGCGGTTTGAAAGAGCGTCCGTTCAAAAGAGTTTTCGCGGCCAATCCGACTGAAGTTATTCATTTGGCTATAATTAAAATGTTGCCTAAAAATAGATTAAGGGATATAAGAATGAAAAGATTAAAGATTTATGTTTAAAAAAACAGAAAAAACAGTTGTTAAAAAAGCTCCGGGCCGGCCGCGTAAAATTAAGCCGGTGGCCACGGCGGATGTTCAGTCGCAGGTTGAACAAGTTGAAATTGAAAAAGCGGTTGCTCCGGCGGCGATCGCGGAATCGGCGGCAGTCGTAAAAGGCAAATATATTTCCGCCATTGGCCGCCGCAAAGAAGCCGCAGCTCGAGTAAGATTTTTTGAAGATGGAAAAGGGATTATCACCATCAATGGTCAGGAATTAAAAAAATATTTTCCAATTTTTCAATTGTCTGATTTGGTAACGGCGCCTTTGAAACAGGTCGGCGCAATGGAAAAACACGATATATCAATTAAGATAGCCGGCGGAGGCAAACACAGTCAGGCTGACGCGGTGCGTCATGGAATTTCCCGGGTGTTGGTGAAATTTAATGCTGATTTAAAACCGACTTTGAAAAAAGCGGGATTTTTGACTCGCGACTCGCGCGTCAAAGAAAGAAAGAAATTTGGACATAAAAAAGCGCGCAAAAGTCCTCAGTGGGCAAAACGATAGCTCCCAAACCCCTCCGAAATGGAGGGGTTTTAAATTGACCGCAAGTGATTAAAATGGTAGGATACGGTCAGAATATGCCAGCAAACATCGCTAAAAATACAATTTATCTTACTTCCGCTTCTGTCGCGCAGAAGATTTTTTCTTTTATCTATTTTACGCTTTTAGCGCGGTTTATCGGCGTGGAAAACACCGGCCTCTATATCACCGCTCTTTCTTTTTCCAGCTTGTTTTCAGTTTTGACTGATTTAGGCCTGAATCCTGTTTTAATCCGCGAAGGAGCCAAAGACAGCCAGTGCCTGGCCAAGGTCCTGGGTAATATTTTGTCCATTAAACTTTTTTTGGTCGCGATAGCTTACGGGATTTTAAATTTGGTTATATATTTAATGGGTTATGGAGCGGAGTTGCGGGAATTAATTTTGATTTCCGGTTTGATTATGGTTTTGGATTCTTTCAGTTTGAGTTTTTACGGCGCCTTGCGTTCTTTGCAAAATTTGCGTTTTGAATCAATTGGCGTGGCCGGGGGGCAATTGACAACGGTAATTGTCGGACTCGCGGTCTTGTTTTTTAAGGGCGGAGTAATGTGGTTGCTTTTGGCTCTGGCTTCGGGCAGTTTGTTTAACGCTTTGTGGGGGTTAGCCGCTTTGGTCAGGAGTTATAGTTTGCAGCCGCGTTTTTTCTTCACACCGGAGTTGTTAAAAAAAATTATTTGTTACGCCGCACCCTTCGCTTTGGCCGGAATTTTTGTCAAAGTATATTCTTACGTTGATGTGGTTATGCTTTCCAAAATGCTTGGCAGTCAATACGTTGGTTGGTATGGCGTGGCGGCTAAGATAACTTTTGCCTTTCAATTCATACCCATGGCATTTGCCGCTTCGCTTTACCCGGCCATGAGTAATTTTTTTGTTCATGATAAAGATAGGCTCAAAGCGACTTTTGAAAAAGGAATGTTGTATCTGGCCATGTTGGCTCTCCCGATTGGCGCCGGACTCATTGCCATAGCGGACATTTTTGTAGTTAAAGTTTACGGCGCGTCGTATGGGCCGTCAGTTTTACCTTTGCAAATTATGGCTACAAGTTTAATTTTTTCTTTTCTCGGGTTTCCCATTGGCTCGCTTTTGAATGCTTGCCATCGTCAAAACGTGCAGACAGCCGCGATGGGCTCGACTATGGTTTTAAATATCGTCATGAATCTGATTTTAATTCCCAGATTAGGGATTGTCGGTTCGGCTTTTGCCGCTTTGGCCGGAAATTTTTTGCTAATGCTGATTGGATTTTTTTGGGTGCCGAAAATTATCATCATGCCCGATAGATTTTTTTGGTTCAATCTTTTAAAGGTATTAGTGTCGTCCGCAATTATGGGAGTTTTGGTTTGGTTAGCTCAACCAATATTGCTAAATTATCTTCAGCCGCAGGGTTTAATCAAATCAGTTGCTTATTTGGGAATTTTAATTTTATTCGGCGGAGCTGTTTACGCCGGTCTGCTTTATTTTTGGAAATTGATTAACAAAAAAGATTTTATTTTAATTTTTCGTAAAAGTGCGGAATGATTATTGAGGAGTGCTTATATCTTTTTTGCAGTCCCCCGACGCCTCGGGGAGCAAAAAAAATATATGCGCGCCTCCTAACGGCAATCTATGGTTTTAAAAAAATTACCAAAAATTCTCCTAGTTACACTGGAATTTCCTCCTCAAATCGGCGGGGTGAGCCGGTATTATGATGGCTTGATTAAGAATTGGAAAGAGGAAATAAAATTAATGCGCGCCAATTTGAAATGGCCTTTGTGGCCGCATTGGCTGCCTTTGATTTGGCGCGTTGGCAAAAAGGTGAAAAAAGAAAAAATTGAAATGCTTTGGGTGGGGCAGGTGTTGCCAATCGGATACATTGCTTTGTGGATTAAATGGCGAAAGAAAATTCCGTATGTTGTTTTTACGCACGGGATGGATATTTTAGTGCCGCAAAAATCGCGCTGGAAAAAATATTGGTTGACCAATATTTTATTTGGCGCTGAATTGGTTGTGGCCAATAGTCAATTTACACGCAGCGAGTTAATTAAATTGGGGGTGGAGGAGGGGAGAATTGTTCTGGTATATCCATGCCCGTTGGGATTGCCCAATAATGATCATCCTGAACCCTCTCAATGTCATCCTGAATTTATTTCAGGATCTCCAATCATAGAAGATTTTTCGGAAATGAGATCCCGAAACAAGTTTGGGATGACTGATGGAAAAATTATTCTCTCGGTCGGCCGGCTGGTCAAGCGCAAGGGTTTTGATAAGGTGATAGAAATAATGCCGCGATTGCTCAAACGCGTGCCGGATTTGAAATATGTGATTATCGGCAATGGTCCGGAAAAAGTAGCGTTGCAAACTCAAATAGCCGAGTCGGGATTATCAGGCAGTGTGGAAATTTTAGAAAATATATCTGATGAAGAGTTGCGTGAGTGGTATAATAAATGTACATTGTTTGCTTTGCCGTGTCGCCAGATAGGCGCGGATGTGGAAGGACTGGGCATGGTGTTTTTGGAAGCGTCTTTGGCAGGCAAACCGGTGGTGGCTGGTAATAGCGGCGGCGCGCCGGAAACAGTGCGGCATGGTTACAGCGGGTTTGTAGTGGATCCAAATTCGCTCGAGGAACTATATCAGGCTTTGTTGAAAATTTTGACTGATGAACCATTTGCCAACCGTCTTGGCGTTTATGGCCGTGACTGGGTGAGTAGGAATTTTCAGTGGGAGAAAGAGACGGAAAAATTGGAAAATGCGATAAAATAAAGTATGCCAATTCCCATTATTTCAATCATTATTCCTCATTATAATCACGCTCGTGTGTTAAGCCATGCATTGGAGAGTGTTATGAAACAGAAGGGATTCTTCGTTCCGCCGGCTGGCGGAGTTCAGAATGACCAAATGGAGGTGATTGTGGTTGACGACGGTTCTGGCGAGGCGCAGAAAGAGCATTTGCGAAAAGAAATTATGCCGCGATTTCCGCAGGTGAAATTTATTTTTTCCCGACATGCCGGCGCGTCAGCCGCGCGCAATCGCGGATTTAAGGATTCAACAGGGGAGTATGTGATTTTTTGGGACGCTGATATTGTCGGCCAGCCGGAAATGCTTGCCCAAATGAAAAAGGCCTTGGACGAGCATCCCGGGGCCTCTTTTGCTTATTCTTCTTTTAAATTTGGCTGGAAAAAATTTGTTTGCGGAACTTTTGACGCCGAGCGCCTAAAGCAAATGAATTATATCACTACTACATCTTTAATCCGTCGTGCGCATTTTTCGCGCTTTGATGAAACATTGAAAAAATTTCAGGATTGGGATTTATGGTTGACCATGCTTGATCAAGGGCGCAAAGGTATTTTGGTGCCGGAGATTTTATTTCGCATCGCCCCCAAAGGCACTATGAGCCAATGGCTGCCGTCTTTTATGTATCATTTTCCCTGGCTGCCATTGCCGGCGATTAAAAAATATTTTTATTGGAAAAAAGTGGTGCAAGATAAACACAATATTTTTTGAGCCATTTCACGCCCGCGCGGGAGATGCTGAAACAAGTTCAGCATGACAATATAGTCATCGCAAATATCCATTGATAAATGCTTCAGCATTCATTGCTTTTTTTCCTTCCGGTTGCAATTCGTCAATTAGAATCATTTGACCATCGCCGGCCATAGCGCCGAGCGATTTTTTATTTAATTTTATAAAAGGGTCATTGGACTTGATAAATGAATCAGGCACCGGCGCCATCTGCATTTTTAAAATTTTTATTTTAATTTTTTTCTTGCCAACCATTATTTCGGTAAACACTCCTGGCCATGGTTGAAGCGCGCGCCATTGATTAAAAATTTTTACAGCCGGTTTGCTCCAATCAATCTGGCCATCTTCCCGTTTAAATTCGCGGCAAAAGGTGGCTATGGCGTTATTTTGCAAATGGAGTTGGATTTGGCCTGAAACATAGCCCTGGATGGCACCTGTAAGCTCACCAGAAGCGATTTGAGCGAGTTTTGGGGCCAGGGTGGTATAAGTTTGCTCCGGCTCAATTTGAACCGCCTTTTGCAGAATTATAGGGCCGGTATCCAGTCCCTCATCCATTTTCATAATTGTGATGCCGGTTTGCGTTTCGCCATGGAGAATTACCGATTGAATCGGCGAGGCGCCGCGATATTTTGGCAAAAGCGATGGGTGAATATTGATAATGCCGTGCTTTGGAGTTTCCAAAATATGTTTAGGAATTAAAAGACCATATTGAACCGCAACACCCAAATCAGCGTCGGTTTGAAGATTAAAATTTTTAAGCGTGTCCGGCTGTTCAATTTTTAGGCCATATTTTTCCGCGAGAATTTTTATCGGCGGCTGGCGCAATTCTTGTTTTCGGCCAACCGGCTTGTCCGGCTGGGTGATCACCAGTTTAATTTCAAAATTAGAGCTGTCAATAAGCCCTTGTAAAATTATGGCGGCAAAATCTTCCGTGCCGAAAAAGATTAAAGAGATTTTTTTCATTTGTTCACTATTAAAATTCCGTCCAAGTGGTCAATTTCATGCTGTATCACGCGAGCGAATAAATCTTCGGCTTGAAAATTCAATGGCTGGCTTTTGGCGTTTAATGCTTTGACTGTAATTTTTGCATAGCGCGCCACTTCTTTTTTCACGCCGGGTACTGACAAACAGCCCTCTTCATCTTTGATCCGTTTCCAAGAGTGTTTAACAATTTTAGGATTGATTAAAGTCCAATCTTTTTTATCCGGTGTGGCGTCCTTGCCGATAATAGCCGCGCGGATATTTCGGTCGATTTGCGGCGCGGCCAGACCCACGCCGTCAGAGGCGTACATTGTTTCAATCATATTCGAAAACAACGGTTTCAATTTTAAAATTTCCGCTGGTTTTACAGCCGTGGATTTTTGCCGCAAAGAAGCCGCGGGAATGGTGATAATTTTAAGTATCATTCTTTTTGGTTTTCCAGAAAAATAATTTTATTTTATTATCGCAATCGGCTTGCTTGACTTCGGAAAAAATTCTTTTGGCCTCTTGAACTCCGATTCGTTTAATGGCGCCAAGGTACATGGCGAATCGCGGGCGTTCGCCAAAATAAGTGGAGATTTCATCCGCCAAATAATGGATTTCCGAATGGATGTTTTTGTTCTTTTCCGGCAGTTTGCTTTTTATGATTTGTGAAATTCCTTGCATTGCCATAAATTTACTCTAACACGAACTCCGCCACCAAGTATCCGACTCCCAGCGGACATTCATAAGAGAGGATTTTCAGTTTGTAATTCACTCTTTGTAAAATACCCAGCAAAATCAGGAATGAACGTCGGCCGCACTCGGCCGCTGATTCGCAAGTTTCCGGCTCCAGATTTAGGATGGCGGTGGTATTGTGGCTTTTTAAATTTTCCATCAGGGTTTCATCAAATTTTTTGCCTTCCGGAGAAAATCCGGCTGGCGCATCGGAGGTGAGCGCGTGAGACAAATCGCCCGACGCGATCACAGCCACGCGGCGATTAGTGGACATAATTTCTTCTTTGAGCAAATAGCCGAAATTCAGATGTTGTTTGGGTTCCAAAAGCGAATAGCTCAAAGGAATAATTTTAATCTCTGGCAAGTGTTTTGTCAAGTAATGCAGAGGCACGGCCGAGCCATAGTCCAAGGCCTGGTCGGTGTAAAGAGACAGGGGAATTTCTTTTAGTTTGGCCTCGTTGGAAACTCTCGCGATCATAGTCATGTCCGATTGGTATTGGGTTTGCGTAGTCAGATCGCCAAATTCGCGTAAATCCACAGTGTAGGTCGGATTAGTGTTAATGGAAAAAGCATCGGGTAAAATACGGCCATGCGGTGAAATAATTAAAATAGTGTCGGGTTTGGCCACGTATAAATCTTCCTCCATTTTTTGGAGAGCGCCTTTTGTGGCCTGGATTTTTTTAATGTTGTCTTTGCCAATATCCGGAATCAAAATTGGCGGATGCGGAGTAATGGCGGCGAAAACTAAGGGCATATGATTTTATTATAATCCACAGTTTAATTTTTTGCCAGCGGTTCGGACAGCGGTGAGATGGCGATAGGGGAGCCGGGGGCGTGCAATTCCAGCGCCTGCGGCGATATGGTAATGACATTTCCCCAGCTTAATCCCAGCGTATTGAAAGTTGTTTCGTCGGCAATCGGGCGGCGTTCAGCATTGGAAATCAGAAAAATTTCAGGCGAGTCGGCATTTTTTACCAGCGCGCCGTCATTAAATTTTATCGCTTCGCCATCAGAGTATTTTTTCAATTCCGCTACTGTGGCCAATCGCGGTTTTTTATTTGGGAAATTCGCCCGCGCTATTTTTTTATCCAAAATAGCATGCTTGACGCTATTTACAACATAAAACAATTCTTTGGTTTTGGAATTTTGTATTAAGACCCCCAAGGGGAATTTTTTGTCTTTAACAATCGGATCGCCAATCGTGTAGACGGCCAATTCTTCATCGCTTGCAGGCACAACTTCATCAGGGTCAAAACCAAAATAGCGGAAAGCTGTTTTATCAATCAGCCGCCGTTCATTGCCGGATAATAAATAAATTTCATTGGCCGAATTTTTTAATAAAGAAAAATCAGGATATTTGATTTTTACGCCGATTTCATATTGTTCCAATAAATCCGCGATAGTCACCAGCACTTCATCGGCTTTCCAGCGGGAATTAAACGCGGCCGCGGACAGCGGGTGTCGCCGGCCGTTTTTAATCAGCCATGTTTGCGAATCGTCGCGGGCGCGAACAATCACGCCGTCCGGAAAAATTTGCGCGTTGCCAAACCATCTTTGCCAAATGCGCCAGAAATTATAATTGCCGCGAAAATGCGGCGTGTAGGTGTAGAGAAGCGCGGTGGCGCGGTTGGCCGGAATCACGGGAATGGAATCAATGCTGTAAAGCAGGCCGGGTTTTTTGAGCCAGACCTCGGGCGGATTGTCCAGAAAATATCTAAAGGACGCGGCGGCTGAATCAATTTGTTTAGCCAAGCCCTTGAATTTTATTATCGCCGGATCGTTTTGATCGCAAGCATCACAGCGAGCATACCCGGTTGCCCAATCAAAATTGTATTGAGTGGGTGTGGCATTTTCAATCAAACTTTGCTCTTTTTGCAAAAGAACCAACAGCACGCGCGGGTTGATTTGGTAATTTTGCGAGGCTTGCCAAATGATCTCCGACGCGGTTTTATTCAGGCCGGTGGCTGGGTCAATTATTTCATAATCAGTCAAGGCGCTGGATTTGTTTTTTAAAAAGGCCGCGATGTCTTCCCCGCTCATTGTGTTGGCATTGGTTAATTCCTCATCTGTGATAATTATATTTGGATTGAAATCAGGATCAACATCTCCATTTACAGCCGGAATCTGCGCCCAAGCAGGGGAGATGGTTAAAACAAAATTAACTAAAACAGCCAAAATTAAAGTTTTTTTGGATCTGGTCATAAGGATATTGTATCAGAAAATTGAGTATTGACAAAGAGGCCGATTGGTGTTTAAATAAAGGTGGTGTTCTGGGCGCACATTTCACAAACAACAATGTGGAGAATGAACATGGGTACAGCAATTGAAACTGGCAAAAAAAATAAACTTGCTGATTTTCGGAGAAGATTTTCTCCCGAAGATGTTCTATCAGCTTTGCGTCTTAATCCCATGGTTGCCACAATGCCTTCGAAATGAGCGAGCTATTCTTATATCTGCGCAATTAGGATGTTCTCCCTTTGATGTGAAAGAGGCAGAAGTGCAGAAAGAAGTGCTTCTGCTGGTGTCTCCACAAGTGTGTCGAAGAATCTGCTGTTTGCCGATTAGTTTTAAGGATGGTCGCCGTTACCGTTCGGTTTCTGGTGTTTTCACATCTGGTATGTCAGGCCAGTCGGCCTGTTTTTTTAATCAAAAAACCGCCCTTTACAGAGCGGTTTGATTTATTTTTTATCTATTATCAATCGTGGTCATTTTTTTCCTCGTCAGCCAATATTTTATGCCCTCATAACAGCCGAATAAAATTGCCACATAGAAGATATCGCCCAAAAGCATATTGCGCCAAAAAGGAATTGCCGCGATGTAGCTTTCCATAAAACCAGCGCCAGTGCGAGGATAAATCACGCCAAATTGCCACACCGCCCAGTTGGTTATTAAAAAGAAAATAGTAGAGCTCGCGAGTGTGGCGCCAAAAGTGGTGACGACCCCGCGGTGTTTGGCCAGCCACCAACCAAGCAGGCCGGAGACGGCAAAACTCGCATACACAGAAATCATAATTGGCGCGCTGTAAAAGCCGATGAACAAATCACTCAAAAACATGGCGGCCATGGGCAAAAGTATGCTCAAGCGTTTGTTTAGATAAACGCCGGAGAAAAGCGCCACAGCGGCAATGGGCGTGAAATTAGCCGGATGCGGTAGAAATCGCGCCGCAATGGCTAGGAGCACGAGGAAATACGGAAAAAATTTTTGCATATTAAATAATCGTTAATAATAATCTTCCAAATAAAAGTAAAGTGGTGCCAGCAAAGAGGACGGCGCTAGAGGCGGCGGTGGTCGTGGCGACTTTTTTCTCCAAGGGGGCGAGAGGCGCTGGTGTTTCCGGCGGATTTTCAATGGTGTCTGTTTGAGCCGGGGCCTCTTTTTTTGACTCATTCGTCACGGTAGATGGCGTAACCGGCGCGTAGTAGATTTTTACTGGTTTTATTATACCAACATTAGAAGTCGGAGACAAGGAATTTTCTACAATATTAACCGTTGACGACGGTGCGGCCGAAATTATTTCAATTGGTTCCGCTGGTAGGGGCAAGGTTGAAGATGCCATGGCTGGAGTAGAAGTGGCCGCGGAAGGCAAGGTTGATGAAGCGGTGGAGCTGGCTGTTTCAGCGGGAGTGTAAAAAGATAAGATACTACCCACACCGCCTCCGCTTCCGGAACTCGCGGGGGGGGCTACTGGTTGCGGTTTGGGAGCCAAAATTATGGGCCAAAATTTCCCCAAAAGCGCCGGCGCGGCGTGTTTTGTTCCAAACCAATCCACTGTCCCCGGCGCCCAGGCCGATTCATAATAGCCGTCGGGTTTTAATTGTCCAGTCAAAACAGACCATGGATTTTTATTCTGATTATTAGCCCAGGCGGTCTGCCCTTCACTCAAAGAATTTATGCCCATCATGGCCCAACCGGTGGTTAAAGCGTCAGATACGCCAAAGCCCCAGCCGCCGTCGGAGAGTTGCTGCGATTTCAAATAGGACTTGGCTTTGGTAAAGATGTTTTGATCAATAATCGCGCCTTTATTTTTGGCATATTGCAAAGTATTAATGGCGCCGCCGGTAATATCAGCTGATGCCCAACCCGCCCAAGTAAAAGCGCCGTCAGCGGTTTGGTCAGCCGTGATAGTTGACAAAATATCACTGACAATTGGTTCACTTGTCGAGGTGTCCGCGGCCAGCAAAGCGAGCAGAGCGAAAACATCGTCGTTAATGCCATTCAGTCCGAATTTATTATTTTTATAACACTCCTCGCTTTTTATTTTAACAATTAAATTTTGAACAGACGCGTCCGAACCGGTCATTCCCGCGGCAAGTAAGGCCAAAGCGTGGCGCGGATAGCTGGCGCAAAGATTTAACAAATCGCTTTCATCGGTGAAATTATATTCTTTGGCAAAATCCAATAACGATTTACTGCTCGTGGTAATTTCATCGGCGTATTGATTATTGGCGCCAAAAGACATAATGGCCCAATCAGTAACGCCCGCGTCAATGATTTTTCCGTCCGCGCTTTGTTGCGTTTTGAGAAAATTAAGAATGGATTGGAATTTTTCCGCGATCACAGCTGAAGTAATTGACGGAGTGGGAGCTGACGCGCTGCCACCGCCGCCCGGGGTGTTGCCGACATTGGTGTTTGCCTCCGGGGTGCTTGTGGCAGTTGAGGTGGGCGTGACAGGGGCGTCAATCACGGTCAAAGTAATGGGCCAGCTCCATTTGGAATAGTCGGTAGAGGTGATTTTTGCAAAATACGTACCAGTGGCGGAAAACGCGTATTCCGCCGTGCCGGAAGCATTGGTGGTGAGTGTGGACGTGGTAAGAGTCGCGTCCCACCAGCCGGTTGGGTTGGGATTGGGAATGCTCAAGTCCAGAGTGTCGCCCGGGTCAAGCGCCCATTCGTCGTCCAGATTATCATAGTTATAGCGCCAAGTTTGTAAAGTGGTGGTTGTGTTTATTGGGAAAGTGCTGGTGGAGGCGGTAATTTTCCACGAATCGCCAAAGTAAATATAGACCGTGTCGTTATTTTGCAAACTGTATGAATCCAGGCTCTTGCTGGGGTACGCGCCATTAACAGAATAATTCCAATTGCCGCAGGCGGTGGTGGAGGTGGGCGCGGAAATGGCCAGGCAGTTTAGATAAAAACTTTGATATGAGTCGTAGTAATTTAGCTCCGAAATGGAAAAATTGTCGGCCAGCGCGTCAGCGTCGGCAAGCACTGTGAGCGGGCTGGAGGAGGCATTGATGGCGTGGTTTACGCCAGTTGTGTCGTATAGTGAACTTGTGGCTGTGGAGGTGACCTGGCCGGAAAATAGAAAAGTGTTTTGAAAGCGGAGGAAAAAATTGATGGCAAGGCCGGCCGCACCGGTAGCTGTGGAGGTGGGAGTTTCTGGCGCGTCGATGGAAATTATGTCAATGGTACTCGTGGCAGTAGAGGTGACAGTTTCAGTAATTTCCGGCAGGATGGTTTCCAACGTGCTGGTAGTTTCTTCAGCCATGGTTTTTATGGGTGAGAGTATGAAAATCAGTGTCATTCCCGCGAAAGCGGGAATCCAGAATTTAAAATTTTCCTTGTTCATAGCGCCAAGTAATTACATCGTTAGGATTAAGTTTAATGAATGAAATGCCCAATTTAGCCGCTTCGTTGTTAATGTAGTAAATCCAAAAAAGATTGGCGTGGGAATCGTTGGCGATATTGTCAATCGTCTCCACAAACGCGCCAAAATTACTGAAATTTTTAAATTTAATTGGGATTTGCGTTTGCAGTTCCCGCATGGCATCATAGACCGTGCTTTGCGGCGCCACTTGAATGGAAAATTCTTTGGTTGAAGCCGGTGAAATGAATTTGAAAATGACGGAGATTTTTTTTTCATCTGGTTGTTCAGCCGGTGTTATGTCGGGAATCACCTCAACGGTAAAGGACGTTGTTGAAATTGGTTGTTCGTTTTTTTGTTTTGCTTGGCTGAATTTTATTTTGTTGGCGGCATTATTCGGTGGCGGAGCGGTTAGTTGCGCGACCGCAGTTTTGGCAGAGGTTGGCGTTATCGTTTCATTTGTCGTATAATTTTTATTTTGATTCAGATTATTTATCCAGATGATACTCCAAATCAAAAGCAGTCCGGACAGCGCCCACAAGCCAAAATGATGAGTATGTTTTTTGATAAAATGTTTCATAATTTCATCCCCGCGCTCGTTTTGGTATCTTAATAAATAAAAAATCCCTTTTCCAACCAGAAGAAAAGGGTGCCTTTTCTCCTGCTCGGGAGTTTTGGTGCGTGTGGATAACTTTTAAGCAAAGTTCCGACTGGCCCCGATTAATCGGGGGTTCACGGTTGCGGCACAGTGGGGGATTTAAACCCCGCTTCCATGCTAAAAGTTATATGTGGATAAATTTTAATGGTGATTTTAGAGTAGCAAAAACCGTGGCGGTTGTCAAATTTTAATGGTGATTTAATTTATAGATAGTTATGTGATGTATACTTTTTCTTTTATCCGTCAGACTATTTTTATAGGCCGGACACCGTTTGATTTTTATCCTCTTCGGTGGGGGCGCAAGAGGGGTTAGGGGTGAATCCTGCCTGCCGGCAGGCAGGTGCGTCCCCGCCAAATCGTTTCGTTCAGATTTTTTTGTATCTCGTAGTCCTGCCCGATCCAATCCGTTCAACCTTTTTTAGACGCAATAATTTATCCAACGCTTGGTTTATTGTTGGTCTGACAACTTTAGCATGTTCGGATATTTCAGCGGGTGTTGCCTCTTGGACAGTAATTAAGTATTTCCATACCGCCAGCTGTTTAGGCGAAAGCAGTTTTTCGATATTTTCTTTTGACAGTAATTCCACTGCTCGTTTTGACTGCTCTAAAAAGATATCCAAAAAGAAATTCAGCCAAGGCGTAATATCCTCGTTTTCTTTTTTGATTGTCTTTTGACTTCGGCGCAGAGCGATATAGTATTCCGGTTTGTTATCCTCCACTAATTTCTCATGCGATACGTACGGCATATATTCATATCCGGCTTTCAACAGCAAGAGGTTCGTAAGCACGCGTGAAATTCTCCCGTTTCCGTCAAGAAAGGGGTGGATATTCAAAAATTCAACCAAAAAATTGCCTATCGTCAATAATGGATGATAGGTTTTGTTTTCCAGCGCGTCGATGATCCATTCCGCCAATTCCTGCATTTCTTTCGGAGTTAAATAAGCTGGCGTGGTATCAAAAAGCACGCCGACCGATTCTCCGGCTTCGTTAATCACGTGCACTTTATTTTCTTGCTTTTTATATTCTCCTCGGTGTTTTTCATCTTTTTCAGCGTACTTTAATAATTCCTTGTAAAAATGTTTGATCGTGCTTTCATTAAATTTGATATGTTTCCATGAATCAAATACATTATTCAAAAGCTCATAATAACCTTTTACTTCCTGCACATCTTGGTCAGTAAATTTTTGAACAGAAAGCCCCCGCATCATCTTTTCAATATCTTCGTCAGATAATTTTGCGCCTTCGATGCGGGTGGATGCGCCGGTTGAAGTAATCAAAACAGACCGCTTGAGACGGCCTAAAACTTGGGGATCTAATTTCGCCCCCGAAATCCACTGCCCATTTAGTGTTTCAATTTGGTTTATTTTTAACCAAATTTCAGACGGGATATACTGAATTCTTTTACTTATTCTATTTTTAGCCATAAAAATAATCTTATACATTAGCTATATAAGATTATATAAGATTAAAAAATTGCTGTCAAATAGCGCGGTTTGGATGAGGGAAATAGCGATACCTTATTAAAAGTAAAAATTTATCGCTATTTTCTGAACCGCATATACCGTGTACGATGTAAATTTTTTGTCGTTTTTTATATTTTTCCGTGTCGCCGTCTCGTTATCAATAATCGCGAACAAAATTTTTCCGTTTTGGATTTTGGGCAGGGGCGAGGGGTGAATGCCCAAAAGACAAAACTCCTTATGCAATCGTCATTTTTCAATGTTTGTCTGATTTTTCTGGTGGATTTTTTAGTAATTTATTTTTTCTTAATTTTGGCAAGTAATTACTTTTCGACACCACCGGCCGACCCAATTCTTTTTCCAATTCTATTCTGGCGTTGCCAGCCACTCTTCCGCCTCTGTTGGCATCCAGCTTTAATTTTAACAATCCCTCGGATTTTTCTTGACGATGAATTTCTGTTGTGGATCTTTCGCCAAGCATGGTAAAAATTAATTCAAAATCATCCATGTGGTCACGCAGATTCTGTCGTTTTAAACCCTTGAGTTTTTTGTATTGGCTGGGCGTGACGCCGAAGGTTGCTTTAGAAATTTCGGCGGTAAGAATTTCATAATCACATTCCTCGGCGGCCCCACGCTTTTGCCATTCGTCGGTAAGTTCCTCGCGTATAGCAATACCACGCATTCGTTTTTCAATCCAGTCATCAGGATAACCTTTGAGTTTATACAAGATCCTTGTTCTTTTGGTCGCCAATTCTGGATTCTCAATTTCTTGTACTCGTTCATAGCCAACCTTGGCCAGCCAGCGTTTAAATGGTTCGGCTTTGGGTGAGGGGATAGACTGAATAATACGAAAAATACCCTCGGTGTCGGCACAATCGGTTTCGTACATTTTTCCGTCAGATGCTTTCAATTTCAGTTGTTTACAAATTGTAGACAACTGAAATCCATCCTCATTTTTTACTCGTGCTTTCATCGCACTCCAATAAATGCTGGGTTTGGCGCTGTCGGTAAGCGCCCCCACTATATCCACAACCGAAAACCACCATTCTTTTTGGTAAAGCGTTTTTCGGATGGCTTTGCCTTTGAATATAGCGATTTGGCGGGTTTGGGGTTCAGTCATAATATTGTTATAAATTTAAAATACATTGGGTCTATATTTGAGTATATTTTATCAGTTTTAGGCAATTATTTCAAATTATTAAGAAAAAATTGTTTTTAATTTGTTTTTTATACTATCTAAAATAATAGGTGCCCGATCATATAGTCGTTTTACCAATTCTTCGGGCAAATCTTGTTGAAAAAATGGTTCAGTTTTTCCTTCTCTGATCGCCTGTATTAAATCTTGCCAATTTTTTACTTCTTGAAATATTTTGGTGCGTACGATACCCACTTGTCCAATAAATGTGAAAATCAGAGCCACCAATCTTCGGTCTTTCATATTCGTTCGCGACCCGCACCGCTTTCTTGTTTATTCCATGTTGGATATTGTGGGTTTGAATGGCGTCAAATTGTTTGGCTAACCTTTCCAGTTCAGGCAATGGTAACCTTTCGCCAAATTTACCACTACCGGCATTCTCACTGGAGTGAGTGGCGATTGCAACGCAACCTTCCTTGATCATGGATCCACTTAATAATTGTCTCTGGATCCTTGCCGGTTGGTAATTTTGCATCTTTTATTATTTCCGGATCTAATCCTAACGCCAAAATATGTGGTCCCAAAGAACGCAACAAATGCCTATTAACTTGGCGTTATTGCTTGCCGAACCAAATTATCCGCCACCAAAATATGCACTTAAAACTATACCTTCTTCACATTTACCACACCCGACATCAAGAATTTGAGTTTGTCTATCTTGAGGTGGTTGGTACTGTGTTTCAGCGACTTCGGTGACGAGCATATTCCAAAAGCGTTCGCGCTTTTCGCCAACTTCTCTTGCTAGCTCAGTTACCTTTTGGGATCTTTGCCGTTCCT
>CAYIOJ010000015.1:0-19106 GCA_964365025.1 uncultured Gammaproteobacteria bacterium | reverse complement strand
TAATTTATTGGCGGAATACAGCCGCGTGGGGTTTGGGAAAATTTTGAACAATGCCAAAAATCGCACCGAGATTATTGTTTCTTTTTTGGCCTTGTTGGAACTGACCAAACAGCGCCATATTATAGTGGTGCAGGGCAATAATTTTGAAGAAATAATGATTGAAAAAATCTAAATATGTCTTTAACTTCAAAATTGGAATCAATTCTTTTCATTGCCGGCAAGCCGCTTGCTTTTAAAAAGTTAGCCGGTTTAGCCGAATGCAAAGAAAAAGAAGTGGAAGAGGCGATTAAAATTTTAAAAGAAAAATATAATCAGGAGGGAAGCGGTTTGCAGATTATGACCGATAGCCGCGAGGCGCAGTTTATGACCAATCCGCAAAATAGCGCCTTGGTAAAAGAATATGTAAAAGATGAAACAACCGGGGAGTTGACACGGCCATCTTTGGAAACTCTCACCATTATCGCGTATCGCGGGCCGATTGCCAAGTTGGATTTGGAGCAAATCCGCGGGGTTAATTGTTCATTGATTTTGCGCAATTTAATGATGCGAGGGCTAATTAAAGCGGAAGAAGACAAAACGCGCGCGGACACAGTTTACACAGTCTCGTTTGATTTTCTTAAATTTTTGAATATTCATGAACCGTCGGAATTGCCGGATTATGAAAAATTGAGATCTAATAATTTATTGGAGCAATTATTGAGTGAAATGAAACAGCAACAATAATTATGCTTAGTAATTTTTTATTTAAAACATTTGTTTGGCAGGTTTTTATATTTTTGGGTCTTTCCGGCGGTAACATTCCCATAGCGCCGGTCGCAGTGTTGAATAATCAAGCTATGGTGGAAAAAATGGCGGAGAAGGCCGCGGCCGAGCAAATCGGCGGAGATCGACTGACTATTTCGGCTTCGCCCGCAAAAACATTGCCGGTGGCTTTGAGTCGCGCTGAGCGAGCGCCCCAACGCAAGCCTAATTCGGCTGATTTTGACATCAGAAAAACTACTTTTAAGTCAGCTTTTGTGCTGGATGAAGATACTGAAAATCAGCTTTTTGCATTTAATGAAAATGAGACGCGCTCCATTGGCAGTTTGACTAAATTAATGAGCGCTTTGGTTTTTTTAGATACTTCGCCTCAATGGGGCAAAGTAGTAACGATTGAAGCCGCTGACGGCAGCCAGGGCCGGTTGAATGTGGCAGAGGGCGAACAGGTGACAGTAAAAGATTTGTTTCATATATCTTTAATAAGCTCATCCAATAATGCCACTATGGCTTTGGCGCGCTCCACCGGTTTGAGCGCGGAGGAGTTTGTTAAGAAAATGAACGCCAAAGCCGCTGATTTGGGTTTGAAGCAGACAAAATTTGTAGAGCCGACCGGTTTGGACCCGGTCAATCAGTCCACCGCCAAAGAAATCGCCTGGCTTTTGAAATTTGCCCTGTCAAACAAAACTATTCAAGAGGCGGTTGTTAAAAGGAATTACACGTTTCGTTTAGCGCCCAACGGCCAGGCGCGCAATATCAGCTCCACCAACGTTTTATTATCCGAGCGTTTGCCTGTCGGCGCGGCTAAAATCGTGGGTGGCAAGACCGGTTTTGTGGAAGAAGCCGGGTATTGTTTTGCCGTAATAATGGAAGATAAATCCGGCCACCAAATCATTACTGTGGTTTTGGGCTCAAACACGCATTACGGCCGTTTTAGCGAAGCGCGCGCTTTAGCCGAATGGGTTTTCACGGCTTATGCTTGGCCGCCGTTAGCAAAATAATTTTTTATGTCAATGCAGTCGTATTTATTTATTTTATTCAGTGTCATTATTGTCGGTTTTTTGGCAATTGATTTGGGATATTTTAATCGCAAAAGCCACAAAATTGAATTTAGTCCGGCGTTGTTTCAGTCGCTATTTTGGATCGCCCTTGCTTTGGGTTTTTCATTTTTGATTTTTTTGTTCATTGGCCGAGATCCGGCAATGGAGTTTTTAAGCGCTTATGTGACTGAAAAAATGTTGTCGGTGGACAATCTGTTCGTGATGATGTTGATTTTCAGTTATTTTAAATTGGAAGAAAAATATCATCACCGCGCTTTGTTTTGGGGAATTATGGGCGCATTGGTGTTTCGCGGTATTTTTATTTCCGCCGGAGCATATATAATTCACCAATTCTATTGGGTGTTGTATATTTTCGGGGCGATTTTAATTTATACCGGTATTCAACTTTTGGGAGGAAAAAAAGAAAAACATATTGATTTCCAGCACAGTAAAATCATCAGATTTGCTCATAAAATTTTTCCATTTACAGCTAGTCATCACGGTGGGAAGTTTTTTTTAAGAGAGAACGGAAAATTTTATTTTACCTCGCTTTTTTTAATTGTGATTTTGATTGAGGCGACTGATATAATTTTTGCCGTTGATTCCATACCGGCGGTGTTTGCTATTTCGCAGAATTTGTTTATTGTTTTTACCTCCAATATATTCGCCATTATGGGCTTGCGGGCTTTATTTTTTTTAGTGGAAAGCGTTTTGCATAAATTTCATCATTTGCAAAAAGGACTGGCTTTCATTTTGTTTTTTATCGGCGCCAAAATGCTTTCCGGAATTGTCGGAGTGCATATTTCGTCTTTGATTTCTTTCGGAATTATAATGTTTGCTCTAGGGGCATCAATAACTCTTTCCGTGATTTTTCCAAAAAAAATATAGCTGGGGAGGGGATCGAACCCTCGACGGCACGCTTATGAAGCGTGTGCTCTACCACTGAGCTACCCAGCCATTATTATCAAGTGAAGCGAGAGGAAAACAAATTTGTTTGTTTTTCCGAGCGAGCGCAGATAAAAAACCTCGCATGGTTTATTTTATTCTCAACAGCGCGATTTCCGGCCTGTTCCAAAAACGCAAATGCGGGCCTGATTCGCCTATGCCGACTGTGTTAAAAATTTTCGGCTGATGTTCCGGCAGATATTTGCCATAATCGGTTTTTGACATCACGCTGTCAGCGTCACCCAAGGCGCCAATCAAAGGCAAGCGCACTTGTCCGCCATGCGTGTGTCCGGCTACCACTAAGTCCAAATTAATTCCCTCTTGGTCATAAGCAATATCAGGATGGTGGCTGATGCCAATTTTTAAATCGTCATTTTTCGCCAATCCCGCCACTGCTTTTTTAGGATTCCGCACTTTGCGCCAGTACTCGTCAAAGCCAGCCAAGACGATTTCTTCGTCTTTTATAATAACCTTTTCCTGCTCATCTGACAAGACCTGGATACCCTGCTCTTCAAGTATTTTAGTTATTTCGCGATGCGAATCAGTGTAGAGAAATGATTCGTCCGGGAATACAATACCATAATCATGATTGCCAAGCACTGTGTAGGTGGGCGCTATTTTGGCCAAGCCTCCCAAAGCGCGCAGATCTTTTTCAAAAGCCGGCAAATCATCAAAAAAAAGAAAATCGCCGGTCATTAAAATCAAATCCGGCTGAAGCGCGGCCACTTTGGCAATGGCGCGGTTAGCAAATTTTTCACCTTTGAACGGCCGGAAATGCCAATCGCCAATCACCACCACTTTTATTTCTTCATTTAATTTGTTGACCTCAATTTTTTGCTCGCGGATTTTTATCCACTGCGGCTCTAGATAACCGCTGTAAATCAGGCCGGCAATGGATAAAAAGATAATAATTGGCGCGATTTTGTGTTTACGCTTAATTAAAATAACAGCCAGAATTGAGGCCATTATTATATACACCAAAAAGAAAATTTCGTAAATTATCGCTAAATACATGGTTGAAAATGTTGTTTAAAGATTTCGGTTGGCCATTTTTGCGCAATTTGTCTAGTATATGGTTTGCGTTTGATATTGTTTATTTTATCTAGAGCTTCTTCGGCTTTTTGTCGTTTGCGTTTAAGCGCGGGGATATTTTTCGTGTAATACAGCCAAGGTATTAGTTTCATTGATTCTTTTTTCATGAATTTGAGCTGCCACATGCTTACTTTTTGCCTGCCAATAGGACGTAATTCAGACAAGTCACCTTTTAACTTTGTCAATTTATTAATTGTTTTTCTGAGCCAAAATATATGTTTTTTGCTGACAGAAATGAAACGAAGAAACATTCTAAAATATTGGTAATCAGGGTGCTTGTAGGTATTATAACTATCATTGTAAGTAGTAATACTGCCGTCGCCGTCCAAATGTCCTCTAAGAAAATCGCGGAAGAAAATATTCGGCACATTAATGCGGCCGAGAGTATAAGTTTTGGCCGGGAATAGACCAATTTTTAAAAGCCATTTATAAAATTGCACATCGCTAAATTGGAGGCGGTAACATATTTTTCTATTAGGGAAGGCAGTTGATTTGGAAGCGCCAATAATGTTGTGCAGGTCGAGGCATTTTTTGAATGTTTGAATTTGTTCAATATCAGATGAACGGAGGATGATATGTCGACCATCTTTGGAAAGGTTTCCATCTGTGGCTAATAGTCCGACTGCATAAGCTATTTTGGGAGACCAGCGGAATTGTTTTTTGCCTATTTTTTTAGGCATATTTGTAGACCGATCACTATTTATTCAAAAGTAAAGAAGTTTCCTTTTTGTGCTTCAGGCGTAAAAAGTTCAAGCCGTTTATTTGTATTTGTCTGAATAATACTACGATCGGAAAAAAATATAAACGGTAACTGAATAGATTGAATTGACGGTCTTGTTTGTTCTCCTGGCGACATTGTCCTTTCGAAAGTAAAAATCGTCTGTTGTTTTTTAGTATTTATATCCAGTGCGTACACCCCATCAATTGTTTCAAAGGCAAGCCGAGAATTATCTAACCATTTAATAGAAATAATCCGTCGGGCGATATTTTTACAAAAATTGTTTGAATATGAAAGGTTGCGAAAAATTTCATTAGTGTTTCCGGTTTTCATATCTTTAATCATAATAGTTCCTCCTTCTGGTTGATATTTTTGGAAAGCGTCGCTACCTAAATGTTTTAAACATTGACCGACGCTGTACTCTTTGAACTCTAAATCAGTCGGTTCTATAATAATAGAAAAATCCGCATAAGCTAATTTTGTCCGGTCAGGACTGAAAACAGAATAAGTAAAATTTTCTTCACCCTTCGCAACTGGTGGCAAATTTTCTAATTTTTGTACTTTTTTTGTTTTACGTTCAACTTTATACCATTGTGACCAAATTGCACCGCCATCGCCTCCAGTCTCGTGAAGATAGACTGTTTTACTATCGGGTGTTGTTGCTAAAAAACCAAAACCGGCATAGAGAGGACTTTCTTCGCTCAATGGATAGACTTCTTTATTTTGCTGATTTTTTAGAGAAATAATATTCAAAACCGAATTTTCTGCGCGCTCGCGCTTACCACTTGAAGTAATAAAAGCTAGAGTATTACCATCATCAAGATATCTCGCGTCTCCAATTCTTTCTCCATTATTACTATCAGAATGTATTGTAAGTAAAGTTTGTGGTTGTGAATTTTGTGAAGAAACATCAATAGAATAAATAACCGATTGTATTTCCGAATTTTTTATGAATAATATTGTATTTTTTTTCCAAGAATCCGTTATCACTGAAGGGTAATGTCCAGCGATAGTAAATGAGTGAGTGTTGAGATCTGGTTTTTCCAAATTTGGGGACACTTTAAAAATTTTGTATTGGGTGTTTTCTCTTGAGGAATCATCCTGAGTATAATAGAAAACTTCTAATGGATTATTGCCATCTGTAGTATTAGAGATTATATTTTGTCGATTATTCATAGATGGCAATACTCCATCTTTTGTGAACGGCCACTTATAAATTAAGAAAGCGCCAACTAAAATTACTAGCAACAAAATTCCAGTCAAAATTATTTTAGGATTTTGATTATTTAGTTGTAGTAATTTTTTATTTATGTCCATATTTATTAGTAAAACAAAAAATTTGAAAGTTTGATATTGGTGCCGCTGGTCGGACTCGAACCGACATGGACTTGCGCCCATAGCATTTTGAGTGCTACGTGTATACCAATTTCACCACAGCGGCTTAAATATGTTCGTTTTATCTAAAATATGATATAATGGGATTATTCTTAATTATGCCAAAAATCATTTCACTTGTCAACCAAAAAGGCGGAGTGGGCAAAACTACCACGGCCGTGAATCTGGGGGCGTATTTGGCCGCTCTGGGCAAGTTTGTGTTATTGGTGGATATTGATCCACAGGCCAATGCCACCTCCGGCTTGGGAATTGACCATAGAAAGCTGGAAAAAGGCATTTATAACACCCTGCTTGGCGAGGCATCTTTGAGAGATATTGTCTGCAACACCAATCATGAAGGTTATCGTCTGGCGCCGGCTACTTTGGGCTTGGCCGGAGCTAATGTTGAGCTTATCAATGTGCCTAATCGCGAGTTTAAATTGCGCGAGATTTTAGAGGAAGCCAAGCACGCTTATGAATATATTTTGATTGATTGCCCACCTTCGCTTGGACTTTTGACTGTGAATGGACTTGTGGCCGCGGACACTGTATTAATACCGGTGCAGGCAGAGTATTATGCTTTGGAGGGATTGGGTCAGCTTTTGGAAACCATTGGTTTGGTTAAAGAAAATTTGCGGCCTGATTTGGATGTGATGGGAGCTGTTCTCACTATGTTTGACAGCCGCAATAAATTATCCAATGATGTTTGGCAGGAATTATACAAATATTTTCCCAATAAAATTTTTCGCTCGGTGATTCCGCGAAGTGTTCGACTGGCCGAGGCGCCATCATTTGGCAAATCAATTTTACATTATGACCCGTCGTCCAAAGGCGCGAAGGCCTATGAGCGATTGGCCAGAGAAGTAATAAGCATAGCTTGAAATTTCATTCGCTCGCAAAAGAAAATGAATTTTCTTTTGTCTCGCTCATTTCAATTATTGAATTAAATAATTAATTATATGGCTTTAGGCAGGGGGTTAGGTTCTCTGATTCCAACTTTTAAAAATAGTTCTGTTAGGGAAGACGCGACGGTGAGAAAATCCGCGACGAATTTTTCTGTTGAGACAGGCGACAAAAGCGGACGGATTTGGCAGATTCCTTTGACTGCTATCAAGGCCAATCCTTATCAGCCGCGCCAAAATTTTGCTCATCAAGATTTGGAGGACTTGGTCAATTCAATTAAAGAACATGGCATTATTCAGCCGATAATTTTGAGTGAAACAGTTGACGGCGGATATGAACTTATTGCCGGCGAGCGGCGTTTCCGTTCAGCGCAGATTTTGAATTTGGCCACGGTGCCGGCGATTATTCGTCAAGCCAAGAATTTGGAAAAATTGGAATTGGCTTTGATTGAAAATATTCAACGCAAAAATCTCAATCCCGTTGAAGAAGCGTTTGCCTATGAACGATTGGTGGATGAATTTGGATTAACGCACGATGATGTTGCAAAAAAAGTAGGCAAGAGTCGTCCGTATGTATCAAATACTCTGCGTCTGCTGTCTTTGCCGCAAGAAATTCAAAAAGGTCTGATTGACGGAGCAATTACCCATACTTTGGGTAGAGCTATTTTGGGTTTGCCAACAGCCAAAGAGCAATTGAAAATGTACCACCAAGCGGTGGCTGAAAAAGGCACGGTGCAGGCTGTGGAGCAAAAAGTTGAAGCCAATCGGCTGAAAACAACCGGATTGACTCGTCGCGAGGCGCTGGTGATTGATTATGAGCGGCAGCTTCGCGAGGCGCTGGGCACTAAAGTGCGCGTAACCAAGCGCGGCGAAAAAGGAAATATCAAGATTGATTATTTTTCCACTGAAGAACTTAAGAAAATAATTAAAATTATTACTTCAAAGTAACTTTTTTTTGCGAATTTTTTCCGTTTCCTTTTGGGGAAATTTCTCCGGAAGGATTTTTGTTTTGAGCCAATCGGTTAAAGAGGAGTGGGCCTTGGCTTTAATATGGCCGCGCGCCGTATTAGTTTTGACAAATTTTAACCATTCCAAACTGGGGCCTTTGCGGTTTTTATCAGTTAGAATTTCCACCACATCGCCGTTGCGCAAAGGAGTGTCCAGGCTGGCTAACTGATCATTAATGCGCGCGCCAACGCATTTATTGCCGAGTTCAGTGTGGATGGTGTAAGCAAAATCCACCGGCGAGGCGCGTTCGGGCAGATCAATCACGTCGCCTCTGGGCGTGAACACAAAAATGCGGTTTTGAAAAACGTCAATTTTGAGATTTTCCAAATCGGTGAGTTTTTGCAAGCCGATTTTTTGAAAAGCGGCCAATTCTTTGACCCAAGCGATGTTTTTAGAAGGGATAGTCGCGCCTTTTTCATCATAATGCCAGTGCGCGGCTACGCCGAATTCGGCTTCTTCGTGCATTTTTTCCGTACGAATTTGAAACTCCACGATTTGTCCGTCGATGGTAAAAACAGTGGTATGAATTGATTGATAGCCGTTAGGTTTGGGCTGAGAAATGTAATCTTTGATGCGACTCGGCACCGGGCGCCATATTTTGTGAATCACTCCCAAGGTGGCGTAACAATCAGCCAAATCATTGACGATAATGCGCAAAGCCACCAAGTCATAAATTTTGTTGATATCGCGATTGTAACGCAGAACTTTACAGTATAGACTATAGATGTGTTTTACCCGCCCGTGCAGAGAAATGATTTTGATATTTGATGTTTTTAATTCTTTTTGGGTAATGTTTTTAATTGTATCCAGCCATTTTTTTCTCTGCTGATAGCTTTCAGTTAAAAGGCGGTTAATCCATTCATATTCTTTGGCATTCATGTGTTTAAAAGCAAAATCTTCCAAGAGCCCTTTCATTTCACCCATACCCAGGCGGTTGGCAATGGGAGCATAAATTTCCAGACTTTCCAAAGCTACGCGAAAGCGTTTTTTTTCAGGCAAAGCATCCAGAGTTTTTAGATTATGCAGGCGGTCGGCGAATTTAATTATAATTACGCGAATGTCTTTGGCAATGGCAATAAACATTTTACGCAAATTTTCAATGTAGCGTTCCATGCCGCGGTATTTCAGTTTGCCCAATTTGGTAACGCCTTCCACCATGGAGGCCACATCAGCCCCGAAGTTTTTTTTGACTTCGCTCAAAGTTACGGAGGTGTCTTCGGGAATGTCGTGCAAAAGACCGGCTATAATAATTGATGTGTCCAGCTTCATCTCGGCCAAAGTTACGGCCACATTCAGCGGATGTTCAATATATGGGGCTCCGGACAACCTCTTTTGTCCTCGGTGAGCTTGTTCGGCAAAATCATAAGCCAACCGCACTAAATCTAGATCGGCTTTAGGGTTATAGTTCTTGATAATTTTTAAGAGATTTTCAATCGTTTCCATATTTTTTGTATGCCGTCAAGATGTCTGTCTTTATGGGCAACTCTTTGTTTATACACTAAATTTAGCTTTTTGTCTACCAAAAAGCCCGGTTGCCCGGGCTTTTTTATGCGTTTGTTTTGCATTCTTTATTACTACACGATATTTTGTCTTTGCCGGAATAGACCATGAGTGACTCGCAGGTTGGGCACTTTTCACCGGTCGGTTTTTGCCACAGGGCAAATTTGCAATCGGGGTACCTTTCGCAAGAATAAAATATTTTTTTAAAACGGGTGCGTCGTTCCACAATTTCGCCCTTACCGCAGCCGGGACAAGTTACGCCCGTGCCCTTTTTTTCTTTTTTAATGTATTTGCATTTGGGATAAGCCGAACAACTGATAAATTCGCCAAAGCGACCGTGGCGTTTTTGCAAAGGCGAGCCGCATTGCGGACATTTTTCCTCCAGTAGATTGCTTTCGGCGTTTTGCGTCGTGCCATCGGCCGACAATTGCTTGGTATTTTTGCAGGTAGGATAATTGGAGCAGGCCAGGAATCTGCCGAAGCGGCCGGTTTTAATCACCATGGGCGAGCCGCATTTTTCACAAATTTCTTTGGTTTCTTGTTCAGTCAGCTCTTTTTTAGTGAGTTCAGCGTCTTTGACGGCTAAATTTTTTGCAAATGGCATATAAAAGTCCTTAATAATTTGAACCCATGGCGCTTTGCCTTCGGCAATGGTATCAAAATCATCTTCCATTTTGGCGGTAAATTCATAATCAGCCACTTGAGGAAAATGTTGAACCAGAATTTCTGTCACTAAAAAGCCGATGTCTGTGGGTTTGAACCGTTTTTTTTCATCGCGTTCCACATATTTTCTGGCAATGATGGTGGAAATGGTTGGCGCGTAAGTTGAAGGCCGCCCGATACCATGCTCTTCCAAGGCCTTAACTAACGACGCGTCGTTATAGCGCGCCGGCGGTTCTGTAAAATGTTGCAATGGTTCAATTTTTAACAATTCAAGTTTTTCTTTTTCAATAAGAGCCGGCAAAATGGATTCTTTTTGTGATTCCGGATAGAGTTTTAAGTAACCGGGGAAAACAATGATGTTGCCAGTGGCGCGGAAAATATATTTTGAATCATCATTCGCAATATCCGCGGCTGTGGCTTCAAAAATCGCCTCGGTCATTTGGCTGGCTAAAGCACGTTTCCAAATTAAATCGTAAAGTTTCCACATTCGCGGCTCCAAAGCATCTTTGAGAGAAGCGGGATCACGGTCAGCTTCGGTTGGGCGGATGGCTTCTTGCGCTTCTTGCGCCAGTTTTGATTTGGTAGTGTATTGGTGCGGTTTGGCCGGCAAAAAGTCCTTGCCAAATGTTTGTTGCAAATAGCCGCGCGCCTCGTTAAGAAATTTTTCCGCTAAGGCCACGGAGTCGGTTCTCATGTAGGTAATTAAACCAACTGAACCATGTCCGGGAATGTCCACACCCTCGTACAGTTTTTGCGCGAGCATCATGGTAAGTTTGGCGGAAAAACCAAGCCGGCGGTTGGCATCTTGTTGCAAGGTGGAGGTGGTAAATGGCGGAAGCGGCCGTTTTTTTACTTGCTTTTTTTCTAAAGATAAAACAGTATAACCGGTTTTTTCTAATTTTTTTAAAATTGCCTCGGCTTCGTCTTTTGATTTAATCGCCAATTTTTCTAAAATTTTGCCATCAACTTTATGCAGTTTGGCAACGAATTCTTGTCCATCTTTGGTAAAGTTCGCCTCTACTGTCCAAAATTCTTCAATTTTGAATTTTTGAATTTCTTTTTCCTTTTCTACCACCAAGCGCACAGCCACCGATTGTACGCGGCCGGCCGAAAGTCCTTTAGCAACTTTTTTCCATAAAAACGGCGACAATTTATAGCCCACCAAACGATCCAAGACGCGTCTGGCTTGCTGGGCGTTGACTAGGTTCAAATCCAATGAGCGCGGGTGTTTTAAGGCCTCTTGAATGGCATGAGCAGTGATTTCGTGAAATACCAAGCGTTGCGCCTTGGCCGGCTTTACTTTTAATACATTGGCCAAATGCCAAGAAATGGCCTCTCCCTCGCGGTCGCCGTCAGTAGCGAACAAAATGCCATCTGCTTTTTTTGCCAAATTTTTCAATTCCGTCACTACCTTTTTTTTGTCAGCCGGAACAACATATTCCGGAGTGAAATCATTGGCAATATCTACGCCCAATTCAGATTTGGGCAGATCGCGAATATGGCCAAAAGAAGACCTGATAATGTATTCATTACCTAAAAACTTTGAGATAGTTTTGGCTTTGGTAGGGGACTCCACGATAACGAGTTGAGACATATGTTAGATAAGATAATAGTTATATGGCTAAATGTCAAATTTTTGTTCTGTAAGCGCGGGCTCGGCAGATGATTTTTTTCGCTAGGATAAACTCGCCTCCCCGACTTATCGTCGGGGACCGACCTCGGCATTCCCCGGCCTTAGCCATAGCAAAATGCCTCGGTCTGGCTCAAACATATCCTAGCTTCAAAAAATTATCTGCCTCTGCCCGCTATAACATACATCATTCCACCCATATTTTTCACTTTTCCTTTCATCTCCATTAGAGTCAAAGTTGAAAGAGCGGAGGATGCCGAAAGGGCGGTGTCCTTGGTGATATTATCAATGTGTTTTGGTTCGCGGGTGAGGATATTTATAATAGCGGCTTCTTCGGGCGTATCAGCTTTGATTGGCCTGTCTTCCAGCAGTTTTTCCGCTCGTTCCAGATTCAGTTCGTCCAAAATGTCTTCGGCTGATGTAACCACACGCGCGCCCATTTTCAATAAATTATTTGTTCCGGCGCAAAGAAGCGAGAAAATACTGCCCGGGATGCTAAAGACCTCGCGGTTTTGATCCAGCGCGCATTTGGCTGTGATTAAAGAGCCGGAATCCACGGCCGCCTCCACCACCAGCGTGCCCAGACACAGACCGGAAATTAAGCGATTGCGCATGGGAAAATTTTGCCGCAAAGGCAGGGCGCCCAAAGGGAATTCGGAAATGACCGCTCCGCCATTGGCCAGAATTTGTTCAGCCAAACGATGATTGGTGTGCGGGCAAAATTGATCTACGCCTGAACCCAAGACAGCAATGGTGCGGCCTCCGGCCTGAAGAGTGGTGGCGTGCGCGCAAGCATCAGCGCCCAGAGCCAAGCCGCTCACAATGGTCAGGCCTTGTCTGGCCAGGGCAGACACAATTTCTTCAATCACTTGTCGGCCATAGGGACTAATTTTTCGCGAACCAATCACTGCCAAAGGGAATTTGTCGCCGCCATCGGGCATTGAGCCTTTCACATAAAGCAGAGCGGGCAGATCATAAAGTTCTTTAAGCAGTGGGGGATAGGCCGCGTCTTCCGGCGTTACAATTTTTATATTTTCTTTGGCAATTTTTTCCCATTCCGTCTCTGGATTGATTTTCGCGCGAGTTTCAATAAATTCCAAAGCGATTTTTTCATCAATGCCGGCTTTGACCAGTTCCGACAAGCCGGCTTTGAAAGCGTGTTCAAAATTAGAAAAAGCCCGCTTTAATTTGAACAGGCTTTTGGAACCGAATTTTATAAAAGTGGAAAGAGCGACGAGATATTTTAGATCCTCCATATTGCCTTTGATTATTATTGTTTATTTCGAAGAGCAATCTTTTTGTTTTATAGTTGGCTTTTCCAATTTTGTTACGCTTGCGTTGCCGAGAAGCGATTTTATTTGGTGAATGGCGCTTTCATTTAATTTCAAAAGTCGGTTACTCTGAGAAATTCCCGCGCGGATATATTCGGCATTTATGTTTTCCAAATTTGAAAGACAGACGAGTTGTAGCACATCAGCATAATCGCGGATGTTTCCATCACTATTTGGGTTTTCAGTCCGCCATTCTTTCGCTGTTTTTCCAAAAAGCGCTTTGTTGAGAACATCAGCTTCGTTCGCGTATACAATCATCGCGTCTTTTTGAGATAATTTTTGAGGTAGGACGATCTTTTCTTTTATCGCGTCAGTATGGATTTTATAGTTGATTTTGGTAAGCAAGCGTTTCGCGTCCCAACCAAGAAATAATCGTTCGTTTTCTTCAACTTTCAATCTTTGAAACTCCTTAATCAGATAAAGTTTAAATTCCGGAGACAGCCATGTGGCGAATTCAAAGGCAATATCTCGATGGGCAAAAGTACCGCCATACCTGCCGGCCGATGATCGTATGCCAATGGCGCTTGTTTTTTGAATCCACCGTGAAGAAGATAATATAAACCCATTAGATCCCGCTTCGTTTCTAATGTTATTGAATTCCATAACATTAAAATTGGCATTATGCACCTGTTCCCAAGCTCCCATGAATTGAATAGTGTACTTCGTTGATAACCAATTCGCAATCACTATACCAGTTGCTTCAGGGTCTTTGAATTTTGCCATATCCGTCAAAGAAATATATTCTTCATCGTTATTTTTTATGACCGCTATCTGCAATCCTTGGGTAATAATTTTTTTCATATTTTCTAAATTTGATTATGTGAAATTGAGAATTTTCTACTCGAAGAATATTAAATATTTTTAAAATTGGTAATTTGAGTGGGGCAAAAGAAGAATATCGAATAATTTATATTAATTTTTTGGGCTTTTTGAAATTTCGTTCTTTGTGTACATAGACCATAGTTGACTTCATGATATACTACGTGCTATAATATAATCCTAATTCACTCAGAGGTGAACCCTCTTGTAAAAAAATTCCCCATCTCCAGGGAAGGGCAACCCTTGACACTAAGCCAGATGTTGAAAAAGTACTGGTTTTTTTGTATGAAAAATTTTTTCGTACTACTCGTTGCCTTTGCCTTAGAATATTCTGAAAAGATGACTTTTGCGGGATATTTTAAGTTTGCAATAATATTAGGAACAAGCATTCTATTTTTTGCTCTGTTTCTTTTGTTGTTAAGGGTTGTTTTAGTATAAAATAGAAAAATAATTTTATTGACGAAGCGAACACTATACTGCATGATACAGTGTTTTTTCAAGTTGTTAAGCTAGATACCCTGTGGCTTACCATGCGGAACGGTTAATTTTATCAAAATTTGATTTTAATAGATATTTTTTTGAAAAAGCCAAAAATACCACGCATAACACTGTCGGCTTTTTCTCCGGCTTTTTGGAAAACACCAATTTTTTTAGGTTGTTCGTTAGTTGTCATTTTTGGTTGCCCCATTGTTCCGGTGGCTGTTAATTGTTGAGTTTCAGTATCAGTGGTTATGGATGTAACATTCACTTTTATCTCAGGTTTTTGTTCATTTATTTTTTTACCATTTTTTTGAACCGAAGCGGTATTTATATTTTTTTCTTTGTCTGTGATACTGGGCGATGGTGCAAGTACTTTATTTTTTTGTTCCGTTTTTTCTTCGATTATTGGTATGCAAGTTTTTTTAATTTTATCAAGATAATATCCATCACTGCACGTAACACAACCTGTAATTTCTCCATAGACTTTTGTGAAAGATTCTGGATTTAATGACTCGCAAGTAACACAGTTTTCGGCATTTTTATCCAAGACAAAACCAGTGTCGCAAACACAAATACCGCTTTTGCTTGTGTGAGCCTTGATTGGGCATGTTTGTGTTTTTATTTCTGTTGTTTGTTTTATTAGTTCATTTTTTTGCCTTTCAATATCAATTTGTTGTTTTAATAAATCCAATTCCATTTTTGCTTGTTGTTGCCATTTTTCATTCTCATTTTGTATACACTTGTCATAGGATGCTATCGCAATTTTGTACAATTCTATATGTTCTCGACATATTTTTATATATGGATCACTACTCATAATAGCTTGTTCACGTTGTTCGGGTGTCATTGATATTGGGAGCTGTTTTTCTTTGTTTTGATACATTTCTTGATATTGACTTTCTTCTGTACAATAAAAACCAGTTGGATAATTACAAACTCCGTCCACATATTTAGTTTTTTGTAATTCATCAAAATAATAGTGGGTGTGTCCAGTAATATCGGTATAAGAGTTACCATAAATTCCATTATTAAATTGGTAGTGGGTATAACCAGCACTGTCTTTATACGAATAACCGGATGTGCCATCGCTAAATGTGTGGTTTATATTGCCAGTTATATCCGTACTTACATTTCCAGTAATCAACGCGTGCGTTACGGAAAAGGGGATTAATAATAATATGAACGTAATAATGTAGATTTTTGTTTTCATACTAAGATATATCAGATTCCATCATTGTTTTTTCAATTCCTTTCTCTGCGACAAATTTAATTGCCTCAACAGCAGTTGATAGTATTTTTTTTAAAGTTGCGGCTTCTGCCAAGCTGAATTTACTCAAAACAAAATCCGCCCCACTTTTTTTAGTTTGCCGAACTTGCGCGATGCCAATCCGAAAACGGACAAAATCTTGCGTGCCAAGAGAATCAATAATTGATTGCACGCCATTGTGTCCGGCAGACGAACGGTCGCGTTGAATTTTTATTTTTCCCAATGGCAGATCCAAATCATCGTGAATCAACCAAACATTGGCCGGTTTAATTTTATAAAATTTAGCCGCGGCGGCCACGGCTTGGCCGGAATTGTTCATGAATGTCTGCGGTTTGAAAAGCAAAATTTTTACCGCGTTGATTTTTCCTTCAGCCATTTTCGCGTGGAATTTTTTACTATCCACCCAGTCATTTAATTCCAAAACAGAGAGCAATTTATTCAATACGGCAAAACCGAGATTATGCCGAGTTTTTTCGTACTCTTTGCCGGGATTGCCCAAACCGACGATTATCAACATAATTATGTTTTAATTTTGTTCGCGTACACCACTACCGGCGTACCGATTAAATTAAATTCCATGCGCAGTTGGTTTTCAATAAAACGCAGATATGATTCGTGCAGTGAAGTTTTTTGTTTAATGGTCACTTGAAATGTCGGGGGATCCGCCGCCACCTGTTTGAGCGAATAAATATGCGGATGCCTGACTCCCTTGCCTTTGGTTGGCAAACGGTGGTGAATCAGTCGTTTCATTAAATCAGCCAACACCGGCTCTTCAATTGTTTTTCCTCGTCCCAGCATCACTTTTCTGATCATTTCAAAAACTTTATGCACGCGCCAATGAGTTTTGGCGCTCACAAAAACAATCGGAGCGTAAGCCAGAAAAGGAAATGTTTGAGCAAAATCTCGTTGGATTATTTTCACGGCCTCTTCGCCTTGATCCTGAAACAAGTCAAATTTATTAATAACAATAATCAAACTTTTTTGGCTTTCTTTAACCAACATTGACAGCCGTTTGTCTTGACCGGCAAACGGTTCGCTGGCATCTAAAACCAGCAAGACCAAATCTGTGTGCCGCAAACCGCTTTCGGTTTGGCGCGCACTCATTTTTTCCAAACTGCTTGATTTGATTCTGCTCTGGCGCCGCAATCCAGCCGTATCCAGAAAAAGAAACGGTTCACCATCCAGTAACATTAAAGTATCGTATGTTTCGCGGGTAGTGAATGGCACCGGGCTCACGATTACTCTTTCTTCGCCAATCAGCGCGTTGAAAAGAGATGACTTGCCAACATTGGGCCGGCCGATAATGGCCACGCGAGTCGGTATTTTCTCCATTGGCTTCGCGGCCTTGAGAGTTTTAATGTAAGGCTTTAATTTATCAATAACCACATCCAACATATCTCCGACTCCCGAGCCATTCACAGCGGAAATTGGCAAGGGTTCGCCAAAGCCGAGTTTGTGCCAGTCCTGTTCGTGAACTTGCAAACGGATTTTGGGATTGTCAGCTTTGTTGCCGACAAAAATTATCGGCATTTTGATTTTTCGCAATTCTTGCGCCCAGAGTTTTTCTTGCGGCATTATTCCGCTCTGCAAATCCACTAAAAAAATTATTGCGTTGGCTTCTTCAATCGCTTTGTCAATTTGCGCCTGGATTTCTTTTTCATAAGTCGCTTTTTTGTCAAAATCAATTCCACCGGTGTCAATTAGGCGATAGGTTATTCCGCGCCACAAAAAAGAGGCGATGTTGCTGGTGCGCGTGGTGCCGCCCACTTTGGAAACCATAGCTTTTCTTTTTTCCGTCAGACGATTAAAAAGCGCGGACTTGCCCACATTAGTGCGGCCCACGATGGCGATGGTCGGCAGTTGTTTTTCCGGCCAGATGATGGTCATAAAGTGGTATTGGTTTGTATTAGCTGGGCATTGCTGGATTGGGCTTTGTCTTTGCCAATGATGATTAAAATATCAGGCAACGGCTCGCCAGAAAGATCGGCCGGCGCTTCGGCAGAAATTTCCGCGTTCAGCTCTTCTTTTAATTTGTTAATGGCCGGCGCGAATTTTCCCTGGCTGAAATCATAGATAATGGTTTTTTCGTAATTTCTTTGTTTGGCATTGGCCACGCTTTCAATCGTAATTCCTTTTTGTTCCAAATCGGTTTTGGCCAGAGCGGCAAGTCCCAAGAACCAAGTGCCGTTCTGGATTTGAATGCGCGGTCCGGCCGGAATAGTAATTGGTTTGGCCAAAGTCGCGTCTGTTTGGTTTTTGGTAGCGGAGAGATCAAAAAGATTATTTGCCAATCGTTTGATTTCGTCGTAATTGCCGCCGCGCGGCGCCAAAACCGAAGCTCCGCCATATTGCGTTAGTATCAATGGATCTTTGTCAGTGCCGGCCGCGAGCACGCGGCTGATCATATTTTCGTAATCCAGATTTTTAGCCAATTTGTAAAAACGGCTGATTTCCCAAAGTTCCAAATCGGCCTGCAGATGCGCGTTTAAATTTTCAAAAATATTTTGCAGACGGCCCAGATTGAAAAAGGTGGAAAAAGAAAAAGCCCTGTCTTTGAGGGCGGCGAGAATTTTTTGCTGGCGCCGGCCGCGGGCAAAATCATTACCTTCGCCATTGTCGCCGTGGCGACTGCGAGCGTAATTCAGGGCGGTTTGGCCATTCATTTTTTGCCAGCCTTTGGCAAAAGAAACGGTTTGATATTTATAATTCGGCGCGGGAAATTGGGTATCGGTGAAAGTGCGGTCAATGTACACATCCACTCCGCCGAGCTCATCAATCACTTTTTTAAAACCTTCAAAGTCAACGCGCACGGTATAGTGTACGGGCAGACCGGCAACTTGTTCCACCACTTTTTTGGCCAATTCAGCGCCATGGCCGGGTGATTGCAATTCGCCCATGGCATTGGCTTCATTGATGCGCCTGAATCCATAGCCCGGGATTTCCGTTAAAAGATCGCGCGGTATGGAAAACAAGGCGAGTTTGCGGGTGGACGGTTTCAAACTTATGATGATAATGGTGTCGGTTAGGAACGCGCCATCATGCCCGGCCCCACCCATACCTAAAAGCAGAGTATTGATGCGATCGTCTTTTTCTCCCTTCAGCTGGCGATCAGAGCTTAAAATTAAGTTTTTGATTTGGCGTAAAATTCCCGGCTTTTCCGGATTAGCGGGATTGGCGTTGTTAGGTTCATTGCCAAACAGTATGGCCGAGATTACAATTATAGCAATTAAAAAAATAGTGGCTAGTCCGGCCCACAGCCAATAGCGTTGTTTTTTTTGTTGTTTTTGTTGCGGTTCTAAAAGATTAATATTGATTTCAGGCATAAGTAATGTCATTGCGAGCTTCGACGCAAAAATCGGGGCGAAGCAATCTCGTGATTTTGATTATACTCAAAAACGCGCCAAAAAGCAACGGCTCTTGTTTTTCAGCCGAGTTTATGATATTCTGATAAAAAAGGGCGGCTAGCTCAGCTGGTTAGAGCGTACGATTCACATTCGTAAGGTCATAGGTTCGATTCCTATGCCGCCCACCAAAATCTGACTTTCAGAAAATTGACCGACTTTTTCGTTGGCGGCGCAAAG
>CAYIOJ010000014.1:0-19525 GCA_964365025.1 uncultured Gammaproteobacteria bacterium | reverse complement strand
AAAAGTGTCCTTAACTTATCCCCATATTTGTCTTGACGACGGGGTCCACCTTACATATTCCAAAAGCGTTCGCGTTTTTCGCCAACTTCTCTTGCTAGCTCAGTTACCTTTTGGGATCTTTGCCGTTCCTCGTCCGATTGCATTGTTGTTTGCTGATAACTCATATCACGATTAAAGCAGTCGTCTCTTGGGGGTAGAATCCTTGTCGAAAGCCTGATTTTTGGTTCAGTTTTTTGTGGTAAAAATTTTTCAATATCCATAATGTTTAAGGTAAAAAATAAAAATGGCCGAGTATTTTTTCTGAAAGAAAAAGTTTTTCGCTATTTCATATAATGGGCGGCGGATATGTGGAATTCCGGAATTTAATATACGGAAATTTGTAGGTTATATGGAATTATTCCTCCACCACTATCGCCAAAGTCGGGCAGGCGCTGGCCGCGTCTTTGACTACTTGTGGCTCATCGCCCGGCGGCAAAATCGGCTCGGCTTTCAGATTATCCTCGCTCCATTTGTAAGAGCCGGGAGCGAGTGCTATGCATGTGCCGCAGCCGATGCATTTTTCTTTGTCAATGATAATGTTCATATTTTTAGATTCCCGCCTGTCTGCCGGTAGGCAAGCTTTCGCGGGAATGACCGCGTGTTGTTAAATTCCAAAATATTTTTCTTTGTAAAACTTAATCAGCTCTTCAATCTCCGGAATCGCTTCTGGCGAACCAGCGCCCACTTTCAATTTGGCCTGCACCTCCTCCAGCGTTTGCGCGCCGTCCAGCACTGCCTGTTCAATATCATGGTCGGTAATTTTTAAAATTGGGTCAATAATTTTGCCACCTTCCGTTATCACCCGTTCATGTTGGCCGGATTTGTGAAAATAGTCATTAATGGCCGCGCGCAATGCTTTGTCGCCCAATACTGAACAGTGAATTTTTCGGTCCGGCAAGCCGCCCAAACGGGTCATAATATCTTGCGGCTTGATTTTCAGCGCCTCGTCAATTTTTATTCCGCCATTTTCTTTCACCATTTCAGAAAGCATTGATGTGGAGGCGATCGCCGAACCACAGCCAAAAGTGCGCCAGCGGCAATCCACGATTTTATCCGCCGTGTAATCCACTTGTATCCACATTACCATTTCATCTCCGCAAGCCGGCGAGCCCACGCGGCCCAAGCCATCAAACTTGAAAGTCGCCTCTTCATCGGTTTTGAGAAAATTTTTCGGATTGAAAAAATGCTCCTTGACAATATCAGAATAATACCAAGGGTCACCTCCGGATGTAACGCCGTCAAATGTATATGGACTATCAGACATATTATTTATATTTTGGGTGTTTTTTACCGTCATCAGTCAAGCCCAAATGCACCGGGGAAATCTCGCGCAATTTGGCCACGATTTCCGGCAAAGTTTTCAATACATAATCAATATCCGCTTTGGTAGTCTCGTGCCCCAGAGTAAAGCGCAGAGAACCGTGCGCCATTTCATACGGCAGGCCTATGGACAACAACACATGCGACGGCTCCAATGACTGCGAAGTGCAGGCCGAGCCGGTGGCGGCCTGAATCCCCTTTTCATCCATATATAGCAACATCGCCTCGCCTTCCACATTTAGAATACTAACATTTAAATTGTTTGGCAAGCGTTTTTCAGCGTGACCGTTGAGTTTGATATTATCTATTTTTTTTATCAATTCCTGCCAAAAATACTCGCGCAAGGTGGTCAGACGCGCGTTTTCTTTTTCCTTATCATTCTGTGCCAGCTGTAGAGCTTCGGATAGCCCGACAATGCCCGCCACATTTTCCGTTCCGGCGCGCAGACCTAATTCCTGCCCGCCGCCAAAAATCAATGGCTGAATTTTCACATCTTTTTTCTTATACAAAACTCCGATGCCTTTGGGCCCGTAAATTTTACTGCCATTTAAAGTAAGTAAATTCGTGTGCAAGCGATTGATATTTAAATCCAATGTTCCGGCCGCTTGGCAGGCATCGGTATGAAAAAGCACCCGCTGTTTACCCATCCGTTGCGCGGCATTATATTTCAAAAGCGCCTTACCGATTTCCGCTATGGGCTCAATCGTGCCGATTTCATTATTGGCATACATTATCGTTACTAAAATTGTCTCCGGCTTTATGGCGGCGATAACTTGTTCCGCGGTGATAATCCCCCCTTTATCAGGCTTGAGATAAGTGACAACAAAACCCTCTTTTTCCAGTTGTTTACAGGCGTGCAACACGGCATGATGTTCAATTTTTGTAGTAATAATGTGATTCCCGGCCGTGCGGTTGGCTCGGGCCACGCCCAAAACAGCCAGATTATCCGATTCCGTGCCGCCGGCAGTGAAAATAATTTCGTTAGGCGCGCTCGCCAAAATATCAGCTACTGTTTTTCTGGCTTCGTTCACGGCTTTGAGCGAACGCCGGCCCAGATTATACAAGGCCGAAGGATTGCCGTATTCCTCCTGCAGATAGGGCATCATTTTTTTCAGTACCAATTTGTTCAACGGAGTCGTCGCCGCGTGGTCTAAATAGATTTGTTTCATAAAAGATTCTTCGCCTCGCCCCGAAGCAACGGAACTCAAAATAACATTTTAAATCTAAAACGGCAAAGTCAGATTGATATTATGCCTTTCTTCCACCGGCGTTTTGACCGGCGGCGTGAAATTCACCGGAAACGGCCGCGTTTTGCCGCTGGAAAGCTCGGTAAAAAACAGTTGCCTATTTTTTTTACCAAATTCATACAGATCGCGCGTGATACGCACGTCATCCGCGCAATATTTTTCAATTTTATCCCACTCCCCTGTTTTAAACCATTCAATCGCGTCTAGGCCGTGCCCTGATTTTTCAACACCCAAAGTCGCCTTGGCCACGTCATTCAGTTTCAGACGAAATCCCAGCGCCTTTTTTATTTCTTCCAGCATATCCAGTTGTGGCAACTTGGTCAGGTCCCCGCTATAATAATTATTCAAAACTGTTAAATCAAAATGCCGCGAATTATAGCCGATAACGCGGTCGGCTCGTTCCAAAAACGGCCACATATCTTTCAGCTGTTCTTCGCGAAAAGTCAAAAATTTATCATTGGCGTAATCATAAATCACCGCCACCGAAACTTTCAATTCAGGAAAGCGGTGCGGGCCAAAATCGGCGAAAGTATTTTGCGTCTCAATGTCAATAACAATCTCGGACATATTTAGTATTGCATTAAAGTTTTAATTTCCTGAGTTTCTTTCGGTTTGTGCGCGAGTATTTTTTCTATGTTGTAGGTGCCGAAGCGCGGTGCTTCAACAAATCCGCGCATGGCGGCTTGCGCCAGCCAGCCGGATTGCAACCAATCAAAAAGCCATTCGGCGGTGTAGCGCGGATCGTTTTGCGAAATGCCCGCGCCAATGGTTTTGAGCCACAGGCGGTTGAATTTTTCCTGCGAACCGATGGGCGGCGCCATAATAATCGGAATGCCTAAAGCCGGATAAAATGACAACTCGCTCGGTTTGGTCCAGAGCACATCAGTAGTGCGCAGCCAATCATTAAATTCCGCGAAATAACTTGTTTTGTCCTTTTGAAAAAGTATTCTGATGGTTTTGCCCAAATGACGCGATAAACCGGCCTCAGCCACAGCTTTTTTAAAATATTCGTGGACATCAGCGTGCGTGCCGGCGATTAGATTGATTCTAATCGCGTTTTCCTCCACTTTTTGTTTCAAGCTTTTCAACATTTTCGCGCCTATTTCTCTTTGCGCGCCGGCGCCGCCGACAGCGAAAGTGATGGTAAATTGATGGTTATGTTTTTTAGGCAGATTTTTAATTTTTAGATACTCTTTAACATTTTGATGGTATCTTTTTAAATAATGCCCGGCCGGATCAAGATTGAACAGGCGATGTCCCAAATCATGACGCAGGGCGCTTAAATTTTCTCCGCCAAGATTTTCTTTTGGCAAAGGAAAACCGGTCAGAAAAATTTTCTCCGGCCGCACGCCGTAAAGTTTCAGCCTCTCCACCACGCGATAGCAAGGAGCGAAATAGTTGATGCGGCTGTTTTGCGGTTTTAAATCCGCCCAAACGCGCGCGATGTCCGCGTCGCAGATAATACAATAAATTTCCCCTTTGTATCCGAATTGCTCGGCCATGAAAGCCACGGCAAAAAAACTGGTAATGAGCGGCCGCGGATTTTTATTCAATTTATCAATCAAATGTTTGCCCCAATTTTTACTCCTAACCAGAGCCATAGTTTCTTTTAATTGCAAAGTCGGCTGGGACAAATCGCGCTTGGGATAAAATTCCGGAATTGCTTGAAAGCGGTCGTAAAGATCAAAGGCCTTTTGTCCGACTACGGGCAGGCGCGTCAGGCGCGAAATAAATTCATACAGATGACGGCTGGTTTCCCAGATTTTTTTGTCGCTATCAGGAATTCCGCGATAAGTGTTGGCGCTGATAATTCCGCCCTGCGCCAAATGTTTTAAAGGGAAAGTGGCGCGCTGGTGGCCATAACCCATATCCACTGTCACCAGCCATATTTTATGATTGTGTTTCTTTGGCATAGTTTAATTATTTCATTCATTAATTGTAATATAAATTTGAAATACTGGCAACTAGGTGGATAACATGTCAATAAACGCCTCTTGCCTATCCTCTGCCGCAAATGTAAAATGGAACCACAATAAACTTGCCACAATAGTTATGGCGGACGAACTTATTAAAATTCCACCTCAAAATCTGGAAGCCGAAGCCTCGCTTCTGGGCTCTGTTTTGATTGATAAAGACGCGATAATCAGAGTGGCGGATATTATTACTGCCGAGGATTTTTACAAAGACGCTAACCGGATTGTCTATGAAATAATGCTGGATTTGTACGGTCGGCACGAACCGATTGATATTTTAAGCATGGGCAATCGTCTGGAAGAATTGCATAAATTAGAGGAAATCGGCGGCCGTTCATATTTGATGGGGCTGGCCAATACCGTGCCCACTGCTTCAAATGTTGCTCACTACGCCCAAATCACGCATAAAAAAGCTACACTCCGGCGCCTTTTGAGCGCGTCATCGGAAATTGCCAAATTAGGGTATAATGAAGAAGAAGACATTGACGTGGTTCTGGATAGAGCCGAACAACATCTGTTTGGCGTGTCGCAAACGTTTTTAAAACAGTCCTTTTTGCCTTTGCGCAATATCTTGAGCGAAGCATTTGAACGCATTGACGAATTGCATCGCGAAAAAGGCAAATTGCGCGGCGTGCCCACCGGTTTTAGCGCGCTGGACAATGTATTGGCCGGATTGCAAAAATCAAATTTGGTGGTTTTGGCCGCGAGACCGAGTGTTGGCAAAACCAGCTTGGCCCTGGATATTGCGCGGCAAGTGGCCATCAGGTCAAAAATTCCGGTCGGCGTGTTCAGCTTGGAAATGTCCAAAGATGAATTAGTGGACAGAATGCTTTGCGCCGAAGCCGGCGTGAGCTTGTGGAAAATGCGCACCGGCCGCTTGAGCGAACGCGCCGAAGACGATGATTTTTCCCGCATTGGCCGCGCCATGGGCATACTGTCCGAGGCGCCAATTTTTATTGACGATTCGGCCACGAACGGAGTCATTCAAATTCGCACCAAATCGCGCCGCCTGCAGACAGAACACGGATTGGGTTTGATTATTGTGGATTATTTGCAACTTATGGAATCGCGCACCAAGGTAGAAAATCGCGTGCAGGAAATCGCCGAAATCACCCGTTCGCTCAAACAATTGGCGCGCGAATTAAACATACCGGTTTTGGCCCTGTCCCAATTATCGCGTGCCGTGGAAATGCAGACCGGACCGGCCATACCCCGCCTGGCGCATCTGCGCGAATCCGGCTCTATTGAGCAGGACGCGGACGTGGTGATGTTTATTTATCGCAAAGCGGCCGATCGCAAATACAAAATGGAAGATATACCCCCCAACGAACGGCACCTGGCGGAAATCCACATTGCCAAGCACCGCAACGGCCCCACCGGACAAATTAATTTATTTTTTGAAGAAGAATCGGCGTGTTTTAGAAATCTGGAACATGCCGCGTAAAATTATTAAAAAATATGTTTGCCAAACTCAAACAATTCAGGGACATGCGCAGCAAGGCCAAAAATTTGCAAAACATTTTGGCTGATGAAAAAGTGGAAGCCAGCGCCGCTTGGGGAAAAATTAAAATGACCATGAATGGAAATCAGACAGTGGAATCGGTAACTATTGATACGGAACTGCTGGCTGACAAAGAAAAGCTGGAAAAAGCCGTAAAAGAAGTAACAAACGAAGCAATCAAAAAAACCCAACGCGTTATGGCGGAGAAAATCAAAAAAGAGGGCGGACTGAACATGCCCGGATTATAGGACAAAAGGCTCAGCAAGTAATTTTTTTCGCGAGGATAAACTCGCTCCGACTTGGTCGGAGCCACCAGACTCGGCATTCTCTACCTTAGCCATCGCAGAATGCCTCGTCATGGCTCAAACACATCCTCGCTTCAAAAAATCACATTACCTCCGCCTTTTAAACTGCTTATGCCTTCCCTCTTCCAAAACTTAATTGACTCACTGGAACAGCTACCGGGCGTTGGGCCGAAAACAGCCGAACGCTTTGCTTTTTATTTGCTTAAAAAACCAAAAGAAGAAATTGAAAAACTAATTTTTGCCTTGGAACAAATCAAAAACAACGCTAAAATTTGCTCCATATGCCAGAATATCGCCTTAACCTCGCCTTGCGAAATTTGTTCTGATTCGCGGCGTTTGGCGCATCTGATTTGCGTCGTGGCTGAACCGGCTGATTTACTCGCGATTGAAAAAATTAAAGAATATCCCGGAGTGTACCATGTTTTACATGGAGTCGTGAACGCGCCGGATGGCATCACGCCGGAAAAATTGAAAATCAAAGAGCTGATACAAAGAATTAAAAATCTGGCTTTGAAAAAAAATACTAAACCAACAGAAATTATTCTGGCGCTTAACGCCACGATTGAAGGCGAAACTACATCTCTTTATTTGACGAGAATTTTAAAAACATTGCCGGTGAAAATTTCCAAGCTGGCCCGCGGACTGCCCCAGGGCAGCGACCTGCAATACGCTGATGAAATCACCCTCCTAAACGCGCTCAAAGGCCGAAAAGAAATTTAAAATTCCTCCCCCCGCTCGGCGGGGGGAGGAATTTTTTTAAATTTTTGTAATTTTGATTTTGCTGAATTCTTGACGGTGTCCTTGGCGGCGGCGATATCTTATTTTCCGTTTGTATTTTATGATCATCACTTTATCAGCGCGGGCCTGGTCTAAAATATCGGCCTCCACTTTCGCGCCATCCACATAAGGCTTACCAACTCTAGCCTCGGAGCCATCGTCATTCGCCATCAATAAAACTTTATCAAAAACAATTTTGTCGCCTTTGGCGCCGGCTAATTTTTCAACTTTTAACGATTGGCCTTCTTTGACAAGATACTGCTTGCCGCCAGTTTGAATTACCGCGAATTTCATACGAAAAAAATTATAAGATTATGTGCCCCATATTACAAGATTACTCCTATTTTGTCAACATTTCCATCTTATCTCCGATTTTAAGACCGTATTTTTCGCTAAATCCAGCATTAACTTCTAAAACAGCGTTAACAGGCGCGCGGGGATAATAAACCGGAGGATTATTCACAACCGCTGGCGGCGGCAGATTGGACGCGATATCCACCACTTCACCATTATCAATCCAGATAATATCAATAGGGAAATTCATGTCCTTCATCCAAAAAGAGCGTTTTTGCGAAATGGAAAAAAGAAACAGCATGCCTTGATCGGCCGCGAGTAGTTTTCGGCCGCTTAACCCTTGGGCTTGCGCCTTGGGGGTTTTAGCCAGTTCGACTTTAATTTCCTGTCCGGCGATTTTTACCAACGCCCGCGGTAAAACATATTCGCGAAATTTCAAATAAATCCCGCCAAAAACAAAAAGCGCGACGCAAATAATAATGAGATATTGTTTGAAAGAAAATTTAATCATTATTTTTAAAATCCCGATTCCTCTCCGTTAATCCGCTGATTAAAATGCCCACAATCGCAAGCGCTAGCAGGGCGAACATTTTGCCGCGGCTTTGCAAAAACAAAGCCATAATGCCAAATCCGGCGGCCAAACAATAAAAAAACACCACTACTTGCCGCTGGGAAAACCCCAGAGCCAATAAACGATGGTGCAGGTGCAGGGCATCGGCTTGCCAAAAGGGCTGGCCGCGGCTAAGGCGCCTCACCATCACCATTATTATATCCAAAGCCGCAATACCCATTACTAATAAGGTAGTGGCGATCTTTCCGCCGGCGGCGATAGCCAAAAATCCCAAAATAAACCCGGACATCAAACTGCCGCCTTCGCCCAAAAAAATTTTAGCCGGATAAAAATTGAAAATTAAAAATCCGAGATTCGCCGCGGCAAAAAGCAGGGCGATTAATGCTATATCCGGCTGATAAAATTTTTGACTGCCGGCCAGAAAAAAAATCATTATACTGCCAATGGCGGTAAGTCCCGCCACCAATCCATCCAACCCGTCAAGAAGTTTGGTGGTGTACATCATGCCCATAAGCCAGATAAAAACAAGCAATTGCGTCAAAGGAATAAAATTGCCCCAGCGCCAAAAATCCAAGGCCAGTGTGCCGCCCCAGGGATTAGTAATTTCTTTCAAATTCACTCCGCCGCCAATAGCGGTCAAAGCGGCCAAAATTGGAAAAATAATCTGCTGGCGCGGCCGCAAATTATATTTATCATCCAAAAATCCGCCAATCATCAAAACTATACTGCCTAAAAATAAAGCCCAAAACTGACGATTGGACAAATTGTCATCCAAATACGGCGTGAAAAAAATCGCGAGTCCTATAACAATGAAAAAACTTACAAAAACAGCCACTCCGCCCAAAAGCGGCACTGGCCGATTATGCACCTTTCTTTGCGCCGGAAAATCCACTATCCGCCACCTTTTGGCCAACCAACCCATCCCCGCTGTGCCCAAAACAGCCAGAAAAAAGGTTCCGAGAACAAAAAAAAGATAAGGCATCATAACAGTCTTATCTTAACATAAAATAAATTTTATCTCAATGCCACTGCCGGACTAACTACATTTAAATACTCCACTTTCCGCACCGCCACCAGATTCAAACCTTTGACTCGCTCATCCACGTTCATCATTGATTTTTCGGCCGTGATCTCCAACTCCAATTTTTGGCTATCTTTTTTTAATTGCTGAATTTGTTTATCTAAATTCTTGATTTGGAACCCCTTCATTGATAGCGAGGTCACCTGCCAAAAATACGCCAAACTGAAAATAATTATAAAAGAAAAAATAATCGCGCGGAATTTAATAATTTTATTGGTGATTTTTTGAAAATAATTTACGCGGCGAGTTTTTGAATAATGAACCATAGGGGGGTTAAATTTTTTCCGCCACCCGCAATTTAGCGCTGCGGCTACTGGGGTTGGCCAGAATTTCCGCGCGAGAAGCGATAATCGGTTTTTTGGTTATAATTTTTAAAGATTTATTTTTACTCTGAAAAAAACGCTTAACAATTCTATCTTCCAACGAATGAAATGAAATCACGGCCAGCCGTCCGCCGCTTTTTAAAATCTCCACTGCTTGCGGTAAGGCCTCTTTTAACGCGTTCAATTCGTCATTTACGGCAATGCGCAGGGCTTGAAATGTTTTGGTGACCGGATGGATTTTTCCTTGGCGTTCTCCCAAAGCGGAAATTATTTCCACCAGCTGCCCGGTGGTGGTAATCGGTTGGACGCGTCGTTTATCAACAATCGCTTTCGTTATTTTTTTCCAAGCGCGCTCTTCACCGTATTCTCGCAGAATTTTGCCAATTTCTTCCTCTGTCCAGTTGTTTAAAATCTCCGCGGCAGTCAAACTTCCAAATCCCAGCCGCATATCCAGCGGCTCATCGCGCAAAAAACTAAATCCCCGGCCCGACTCTGCAAACTGCGTGCTGGACCATCCCAAATCCATTAAAATCGCGTCCGCTTCAGTAAAATTATTTTTTAAAGCAATCGCCTTTAAACGGCGAAAATTATCATTGACTAAAATTACTTTTTCATGGTCAAACTCCTTTTGTTTTTTAGCGCGAGAAATGTTTTCCGCGTCAGTGTCTATACCTAAAAGTTGAACATCGCGTGCGGATTGTAAAATTGCTCGACTGTGTCCGCCATCGCCAAAAGTGCAGTCAATATTTCTAGAGCCGGGCTTAAGTACCAAGAGATTGATTATATCCCGCAGAAGGACAGGCAAATGAGGCATATTACACACCCAATTCCCCCATCCTCTCGGCAATCTCCTCGCTATTCTTTTCTGTGGACTGTTTATATTTAGTCCACGTGGACTCATCCCAGATTTCCAACCGGTTGTAAAGACCGGCCACAATAACCTGCTTCTTAAGCCCGGCAAACTTTTTTAAATACTCGGGCAAAATGATTCGCCCTTGCTTGTCCAATGTTACTTCCGTAGCTCCGGCTAACATTAGACGAGCAAAAGCGCGAGTACTAGATTGTGAAAAAGGCAAATTAGCCACTTTTTCAGCTAACTTTTGCCCTTCAGCCTTAGTGTAAACGAACAAACATTTATCCGGACTTCTAGTAATTATCGCTCCCTTTGTCAAATCAGTCCGAAATTTATTGGGGATGGCTAAGCGCGATTTATCGTCAATTGTGTGCGAATATTCACCGATAAACATACTCATTTTTTTACCACCTATCCCCACCTATCCCCACATACTCTATATTTTATCCCACTCCAAATACCCTGTCAACCACTGTTATCCACAGGGAATAAAAAAACGCGCGGACCAAAGTTCTGGAACGCGCGCGGTTGAGTTGAGAGGGTGGCCTAAGTCCTATGCTAGGCCTGGTCACGACGCCGGCGGCAAGCGATTGCCGCAATGCGAGTGGGCGGCAATGGACGCGATGCATCGAACCTGGCGAGAATCATCGGCTCCTTCTGCAGGAACCAGAGTTGTCTTGCCAGCTCGATGGCGAACGCACCGACGCCAAGGAGCACCAGAACGCAAATCTCAAACACCAGCTGATGCATCTGCCCATGCCAGAACCAGATCAACAGATACAACGCGACGACCACCATCACGCTCAAGATCAACTGCGCCAGCACCGACTTTTTCTCCGAGGACATCTAGACCCTCCTTCTTTAAGCGCAAAAACACTGCGCTTTGTTGGCCACATTATAGCACAAAACCGGGTATTTGTCAATACCCGGCAACATAAATTGGCTTAAACTAGCCAAATCTTTACAACTCAATCTTCATCCCAAAATCCGGCAGAACCACTTTCGCCCCGGTTTCCTTTTTTAGCCGCTTTTCCAACGCCTTCATACTCTCTTTTTCCCCATGCGTTAAAAATATTTTCTCCGGCACCTTTTTCGCTCCTTTCACCCACTCCATTATTTTATTCTGATCGCCATGCGCGCTGTAAGCGCCAATGGCTTTGATCTCGGCTTTTACTTGAATTTCCTGCCCATAAATTTTAACCCTCTTTTCCTTTTGCAACAGCTGGCGGCCCAAAGTATTGCCAGCCTGATAGGCCACAATCAACAGCATATTTTTACTGTCAGGCAAATAGCGCAAAAGATGGTGCTGGATTCGGCCGCCATTCATCATGCCGGAACCGGCAATAATAATTTTAGGCGGCGGCACGGCATTGATGGTTTTTGATTCTTCCGACGACCTGGTAATTTTCAATTGGGGAAATCTGAACAAATCATCTCCCCGACTCACCAGATATTGAGCCGCCTCATCAAAATAGCGCGAATATTTTTTGTAGACATCGGTGGCGTCGGCGGCCAAAGGACTGTCCAAAAAAATCGGCACCGACGGTATCAAATTATTTTCCAAAAGATTATTTATTTCATAAAGCAATTCTTGCGTGCGCTCCAAAGAAAACGCCGGAATCATCAGCACCCCGCCGCGCAAGACCGCCCGGATAATCGCGTTTTGCAAAAGATAAATTCTATTCTCCACGCTTTCATGATTGCGATTGCCGTAAGTCGATTCCATCACCAAATAATCAATCGCTCCCAAAGCCCGTGTTTCGCAAACAATCGGCACATGCGAATTACCAATGTCTCCGGAAAAAACGATTTTTTTGCCGGCACCCTCAATTTCCACCCAAGCCGAACCCAAAATATGGCCTGCATCACGCAAAGTAAAAAACAAATCCTCCGACAAGCGGCGTTTTTTATCATAATCCAACCCTACCATCTGGCGCCCAACGGATTTAACATTATTTTCATCAAAAAGCATTTGATCACCGTATTTTTTCTGGTTATAACGCATTATTTCCACCGCGTCCAAAAGCATCAATCGCGTCAAATCCACTGTGGCCAAATTGGCGTAAATTTTGCCTTTAAAACCCTCGCGCGTTAATTTAGGCAAACGGCCGACGTGATCCAGGTGCGCGTGCGTGATAATCACCGCCTCAATTTCAGCCGGATCAAACGGAAACGGCTCATAATTTCGTTTATCAATAAAATGGCTGGTCTGAAACAGACCGCAATCAATCAGATATTTTTTACCATCATGCTCTAAAAGATGGCACGAACCGGTTACCTCCAAATCCGCGCCGCAAAAAGTCAGATTCATAGACCTGGGTATTATACCACACCAATCTTTTCATTTCACTATCTTTCTGCTACAATAATCTCTATGGACGACCAAATAGCGCAACCAATCACTCCTGACGCGAAGCCAGCTCTCATTGAAGAACCACCCCTTAAAAATCAAAAATCCTGCCTGCGGCGCGGGTGCAGTTGGCTTTTCAGTTGCTTCCTACTCGCGGTGATCGCTTTTTTGCTAATCGGTTGGTTTTGGAGCGAACCTGGAACCCAACGCCTGGCCGCCCTGCCGGCGAATTTTCCCACGGATATTCCTTTGTATAAATTTGAAGAACGCGCGGGTATTTATTACCTTCCAAGCTCAAACAAAGACACGATCTTTCAGCGCCTGGCGCGCTTGCCCAAACTAACCCTAAATTATTTATTGTATAAAATAAATCCTGATTTGGTGCCGGAGACCATTAATGAAAAAGGCGAAACAGCGCCGGGCGAACGGCTGAATTGGAACGAGCTCGGAAACATCCTGCAAAAATCACCGTCCAAAATATACATGGACACAATCACCATCACTTGGGAAAAAATTGACGAAAGAGAAATTAATGTCTACAGATTTTTTGAAAGAAATCTTAAAAAACAGGATTATGCGGTAACCATGTTGAGCAAAAACACGGATTTAAATTTTCAAAAAGAGAAAGTAACCGGACGGCTGACCATTGCTAAATCCAGTGAACAAAAAAATGCGGTTGATTTTTCGCTCCGCGTGGATTATTCCGCAGATTCTTCGCTTAGTTCAGAATGACAAAAGGCGCCATGATTTCTAAATTAATCAACGGACAATCCAAAACAATTACCGGAGCCGCGATCATTTTGGGAGCGGCTTCTTTGGCTTCACGGCTGTTGGGACTGGCGCGCGATCGCGTGTTGGCACACTATTTTGGCGCCGGGCCGATTATGGATTCGTATTACGCCGCTTTTAAAATCCCCGACATGCTCTATACTCTTTCAATTATCGGCGCGCTCTCGGCCGGACTTATCCCCATCTTCACCAAAATTTATTTAAAATCCGGTGAAGATAAAAAAGAAGCGTGGGAATTGATCAACAATACCATCAATATCTTGGCCGTGGCTTTGGCATGCGTTTCTTTTATTTTAATTTTGGTAACGCCTTGGCTTGTGCCTTTGATTGCCCCCGGGTTTGACGGAGAAAAAAAGGAAATGACAATTATTTTCACGCGCATTATGCTTTTGAGTCCGATTTTACTGGGACTCTCAGCTGTGGTTGGCGGGGTCTTGCAATCGCTTAAAAACTTTTTCATCTATTCTTTATCGCCGATTTTTTACAATGTTGGAATTATTATCGGCGCGGTGGCGCTGGTACCGGTGTTTGGATACAAAGGACTGGCCATGGGCGTGATTTTGGGCGCGTTTTTGCATTTGTTGATTCAATTGCCGTCTTTGTGGCGAGCGGGATTTAGATATTCCCCGATTTTTAATTGGCGCGATCAAAATTTTTTAATGATAATCCGCTTGATGATTCCGCGCACTTTGGGACTCGCGGCTTTGCAATTAAATATGGTGTTTATCACGGCCATTGCTTCCACTTTATCAGTTGGCGCCGTGACTATTTTTAATTACGCTTACAATCTGCAATCATTTTCTTTGGGCATAATCGGAGTGTCGTTTGCAGTTGCCGCCTTGCCCACTCTTTCCGCTTTGGCAGCTGAAAAAAATTGGCAGGGAATGATCAAAGATATTTCTTCCGTTGCGCGGCAAATGTTATTTTTCATTATTCCTTTATCAATAATTTTTTTAATGTTGCGCGCGCAGATTGTGCGCGTGGCTTTGGGTTCAGGCGCTTTTGGTTGGGACGCGACTATTCGCACAGCCGACACTTTGGCCTTTTTTTCATTAAGTTTATTCGCACAATGTTTGAGCATGCTGTTAGCGCGCGCTTTTTACGCTATGGAAGATACAAAAACGCCATTAAAAATCGGCGTTGTGACTGTAATTGTAAACATTGTTTTGAGTTTGTATTTCACCCGTTCTCTTGGCTTTGGCGTGGAGGGTTTGGCCTTGGCATTTACCATAGCTTGGATTTTAAACACAGCGCTTTTCTGGATTTTTCTGCGTTTTCGGCTGGGCGGGTTGGATGAAGAAAACGTTTTGCGCGCGGTGTACAAAATGTCCATAGCGGCGTTATTGATGGGACTTGCAATTCAAGGATTAAAATATGTAATCGCGCCGATTGTGAATATGGAAACATTTTTGGGGATTTTCACGCAAGGCGCCGCGGCCGGACTGGGCGGACTCGCGGTTTACGCGTTAGCCGGACTGGCTCTGCGCAGTCATGAAATGCAAGTGTTTATTGAAACAATTAAAAAACGGCTGGTTCGCCGCGCCAACTTGCCAAGAGATGTATCTGGAATTGGAGAGGTATAAATATGCTGAACAATATCAGAAATTTCTGCATTATCGCTCACATTGACCACGGCAAATCCACTTTGGCCGACCGTCTTTTGGAATTTACAGGCACGGTTGCCAAACGCGAAATGAAAGCGCAATTATTGGATTCCATGGACTTGGAACGCGAACGCGGCATTACTATCAAACTTACACCTGTAAGAATGGAATACAGCGGGCACATTCTCAACCTGATTGACACTCCCGGACATGTGGATTTTAACTACGAGGTTTCGCGTTCACTCGCGGCCGTGGAGGGCGCCGTACTTTTGGTTGACGCGTCGCAAGGCGTGCAAGCCCAGACCATTGGCAATCTATATTTGGCCATGGAGCAAAATTTAAAAATAATTCCGGTGATTAATAAAATTGATTTGCCCAACGCGCAAATTGAACAAACTGAAAATGAAATTATAAATCTGCTTGGCTGCGAGAAAAAAGATATTTTACGAGTGTCAGCTAAAACCGGCGAGGGTGTGGCGGAAATCATTCAGGCGGTGATTGAGCGCGTGCCGTTGCCGAAAAATGAAATTGGCAAACCATTACGCGCTTTGATTTTTGATTCCATTTATGATGACTATCGCGGGGTGGTGGCCTATTGCCGGGTTGTGGACGGAGAAATCAAAGCCGGAGATAAAATGTTTTTAATGGCCACAGAATTGACAAGTGAAGTATTGGAGGTAGGATATTTCAAACCAAAATATAACGCGAGTAAAATTTTAGCCGCCGGAGAAATTGGCTATATTGTGACCGGATTGAAAAACATTGAGGGATGCCGCGTGGGTGATACTATTACTAATGTCATTGCGAGGGAACGAAGCGACCGAAGCAATCTCGAACAACAACAAGATCGCCACGCCCTTCGGGCTCGCGATGACCAAAAAATTATTCCCCTCTCCGGCTACAAAGAAGTCAATCCCATGGTTTTTGCCGGAATTTTCTGTCAATCAGGCACTGATTACGAGCACATGCGCCACGCTATTTTAAAATTAAAACTTAATGATTCGTCTTTAATTTTTGAACCGGAACAATCCAGCGTGTTGGGCTTTGGATTTCGCTGCGGATTTTTAGGACTTTTGCATTTGGATATTTTTCAAGAACGGCTTAAACGAGAATACAAATTGCCGATTATCGTTACAGTGCCGTCAGTGGCTTATCGTGTGACTAAAACTTCCGGTGAACCAAAAATAATCAAAAGCCCGGCTGAATGGCCTGACCCATCGCAAATTAAAAAAGCAGAAGAACCGTGGGTCAAGGCGGATATTGTCACGCCCAAGGAATTTATCGGACAAATTATGGCTTTGGCAGAAGAAAAGCACGGAGTGTATCAAAACACCGAGTATCTCAATGCCGAGCGCGCCATTTTGCATTACCATATTCCACTATCTTCAATTCTTGTGGATTTTTATGATCGTTTGAAAAGCGCGTCGTCCGGCTATGCCTCACTGAATTATGAATTGGCTGATTACAAAGAGGCGGATATTGTAAAACTGGATATTTTAGTTGCCGAGGAAGATCAAGAGGCCTTGGCATCGCTCGTGTATCGGCCGGAAGCGTATAATGTGGCGCGCCGAATTACGGAAAAATTAAAAGAAAGTTTGCCGCGGCAAATGTTTGAAATTAAAATCCAGGCGGCTGTAGGCGGAAAAATTATCGCGTCAGAAAGGATTCCGGCCATGCGCAAAGATGTGTTGGCAAAAATGAGCGGAGGCGATTGGACGCGAAAATCAAAATTATTGCAAAAGCAGAAAAAGGGCAAGGCCAGAATGAAAGCGGCCGGCCATGTGCAAATTCCAACCGAAACATACTTGGCGATTTTAAAAAGATAAATTTTCACTATTATTGCGAACGGAGTACTGTGTCATTGTGAGCTTCTCCTCATTGTCATTGCGAGCAAAGCGAAGCAATCTCGTCTTTATGCCAAATAAATACTGGATGTACATAGTCACTAATCAAAGAAACACAGTTCTTTATACTGGTATCACAAATGATATCGATCGGCGTATTTATGAACACAAAAACAAAATTGTCAAAGGATTTACTGCCAAATATAATATTGATAAGTTAGTTTACATTGAAGAATACTCTAATCCTGAAGAAGCTATTGCTAGAGAAAAACAAATCAAAGCCGGTTCACGAAAAAATAAAATTCAACTTATTAAAAAATCAAATCCGCATTGGAGAGATTTAAGCGATGAACTAATCTTATGAGACGAGATTGCTTCGGTCGCTCCGCTCCCTCGCAATGACAATTTTATGAAACGAAAAACAATAGTTAAAATTTTCTGGATTTTTGTAAGCGCGATGACGATTCTCGGAATGGTGGCGTGGACCATCGCACCGGCGTTGTAAATAAAAAATTGGCGCACCCTGGAAGAGGATGCGCCGTTCGAACAGAACAGAACTGGGAATAGTCGGAGGAATGATCCTCCGCGCCGCGGCCCGGGTGTCGTCCCTAGCCGAGGATCTTGCCGAACTCGCCGATGTCCATCTTGTTTAACTTCCGCGTGTGCGGCGGCATCCTGGTCCCGTACATGAGAACCTCCTTGTCTGCGCGGCCTTGGTTGGGTAGCCGCAAACCCTTGCCGCACCCTTGTGCGACCTTGTTGATTGCCAGTATAACACACACACTTTTGTCAAATATTATGCCCAAAAACTGGCAGATATTGCCTAAAATAAGCCAAAAATTCCGTCAACAATTTCCAAAAATTCCCGAAGTTGTTTTGCAATTGCTTCACAATCGCAATCTGCTTGAACAAGACAAAATTGATGAATTCCTAAACCCTGATTATTCGCAAGATGTGCATAATCCAGGGCTTTTTCGCGATATGACAAAAGCCGTAGAGAGAATTTTTTCCGCCATTGCCAAAAATGAATTGATTGTTATCCACGGTGACTATGACGCAGACGGCGTTTGCGCCGCGGTAATCCTCTACTCCACGCTCAAAGAACTGGGCGCGAAACATTTGGATGTTTTTTTACCTGACAGAGAATTGGAAGGCTATGGTGTGAACAAAGATACGGTGGAATTGTTGACTGCCTCCGGCGCGAAATTGATCATCACCTGCGATTGCGGCATTTCCAACTACGCCGAGGTGGAATTGGCGCAAAAAAATGGCGTGGATGTGATTATCACCGACCACCATACTGTGCCAACAGAGATTCCACCGGCTTTTGCCATAATTCATCCAAAAGTCCCCAACGAAACTTATCCTGACAAAGGACTTTCCGGCGGCGGGGTGGCTTTCAAACTGGCGCAGGCCTTACTTATGTCATTGCGAGCGACCTGCCTGCCGGCAAGGCAGGAGCGAAGCAATCTTGAACAATTAACGGACGAGATTGCTTCGGTCGCTCCGCTCCCTCGCAATGACAAACGCGCTGGATTTGAAAAATGGCTGCTGGATTTGGTGGCAATTTCCTCGGTGGCTGACATGGTCCCCCTGCTTGGCGAATCGCGCACTCTCACCAAATATGGTTTGATTGTTTTGAATAGAACCAAGCGCCTTGGCTTGCGCCAATTGATTAAAATTACCGGATTGAATAAAAATCCGGAAACACCTCTCACAGCCACCAATATCGGCTTCCAGCTCGCTCCGCGCATTAACGCGGCCGGCCGCATGCAACACGCGAATACTGCCTATCAATTACTTATTGCGAGCGACCCGATAGAGGCCAAAGAATTGGCGCGCGAACTTGACGCCAATAACAAAGAGCGGCAAAAAATCACTGAAAAAATGACCAATGAAGCAAAAGAAATTATTCAAAAAGAAAAACAAGAAAACGCGCCGATAATTTTCGCGCTAAAAGAGGGGTGGCCATTGGGGCTCGTGGGGCTCGTAGCTTCACGGCTCTGCGACCGATATTATCGGCCAGCACTGGTGATGACTAAAAAAGAGGGCCAAATTCACGGCTCGGGTCGAAGCATTGATGAAATTAATATCATTGCCAAATTGGAAAAATTAAAAACATATTTTGAAAAATTCGGCGGGCATCCGCAGGCCTGCGGCTTTACTTTGAAAAACGCCAATGATTTGGAAAAATTTAAAAAGGACTTGACCGCGCTCGTGGCCAAAGACGCGGCTAAAAAAGACTTAACACCGACTTTAATTATTGACGCGGAAATAAATTTGGAAGAGATCAATTGGGAATTATATGATTCTCTTGGCAAATTTGAACCTTTTGGCGAAGACAATCCAATGCCGCGCTATTTAGGCAAAAATCTGACTGTGGCAAGGGTTGACGCCTTGGGCGCTGATTGCCAACATTTGAAATTATTGATAAAACATAATAATGGGATGACGCATAAAATGATTGGATTTGGTTTTGGCGATGAGGAACGGGTTGGCATAAACTGGTGCGAGGCCTTAAAAATTGGAGACAAAATTGACGCGGTGTTTGAAATTTCGGTGAATCAGTGGAATGGAAACAGGGAGTTGCAATTAAAAATTATAGATTTAAAAAAGACGCGGCAGGCGGAGGCAATGTGATTTTTTGAAGCGAG
>CAYIOJ010000013.1:0-20420 GCA_964365025.1 uncultured Gammaproteobacteria bacterium | reverse complement strand
TTAATGAACGACAAATGTCGCTTAAGTTAGCGAAAAGTTAACGCAACACGAGTGGGTTACGCCCCGGCTGAAAAAATGGCCGTCAGCCGCAATCGCATTCCTCACGGTGGGGCGATGATTGATGGCATCCGCTATTTTCTCGGCCGCAACATTACCCGCGAAGCTAATCAGGGCGATTTGCGGGTGCATAAGATTTTGGAAACCATGGCCGGCATTACTCAACGCGATGAACAGGGCGAAGAAGGATTGGCGTACATTTTCAACCTGACCGATTCCAATGATTCTCGCCTGAATCGGGTGCGGACGACCGGCCGAAACAGCGCACGCCATACATTCTATTATCAGGCCAACAAAGAAGTGTCTGATCCGCGAAAATACAATCAAGAGGAATTTCAAACCCGCCGACCGGATGAAAAATTAGCGGATTACCAGAAACGCCTGCGAGCAGTGGATGATTTTAAATTTCTTTTGAGGTTAGGAGCTGATTTGTCGCGTCGCGCTAATGTTGATTTAATACAGTTGAATGCGCAAGAACAGCACTGGCTGGTGCAAGCGGTTCGGGCGAAGAAAGGAAATTACGAGGCAGTGGTTAATTTGGCGGAAAAATACGGTTTAAGCGGATTGAAATCTTTTTTGTCTTTGGAATACGGGGCCGAGATGGGTGGCAGAATTATGGCCATTGCTGAAAATCTGGATCAAGAGACGGCGCAGGCGGTTTTTGACAGATATTTTGAAATTGTGGACGCGGTGGAAAAAGCGCGCGACTATTTGCTGGAGCAGGTCGATCAGGTCGGCAACGAACAGACAGTAGATGAAATCGTGAAGAATTTACTGCAAAGATCAAGGCAATTTCTCGCGGATTTCAGTCAGGAAACGCAGAAAGCGAAATTGGGGCAGAGGAAAATCAATAGTCAGGATATTCTCGCGCGTCTCGCGAACATCAAAACCGAAATACTTTTGTTTGCCAGCGCTTTTAAGGCCCTGGCCGGGAAGCAGACAGTGGATTTGCGCGATATTAAAGACACGGAAATTCAAATTACGCCCGCGGTCGGCTTGAAACCGGCTGATAAAGAAACAATGAAAAAAATTTTTACGCAAAATCGTCCGGGCTATTCCAAGTCGTTGTTAAAAAAGACTCTCACGGAATTCAGCGCCGCTTTAGAATCAGCCGATAAAATATTTTATCTTTTGCGCCATCAGGGGGAGATGGCGGCGTTTGTCCGCTTTGATGAATTGCCGGAAGGCCGTCTTTACGCCGGCTCCTTGAATGTGCGACCGGAAATCAAGGGTTCGGCTATTGGCAGCGCCATGTTAAAGGCGGCATTGGAGACCGAGGGCCGTGAGCAGGTAATTGAAGCCGTGGTTTATGAAAAAAATCCGATGATGAAACACTATATAGATGATTTTGGTTTTAAAGTAGTTGGAGAAATTCTAGATTATCATGGCACGGGCGAAAAATTTTACCACCTGGAAAGGCCGCCTACTCTTTAGCCATTCGCCAATTATACTCAAAAATAGCGCGGTGCATTTGATAAATGGCGGGATCTTCAATAATCACTCCAATCATGCTTTTTTCCGTCAGAGTGATATAGGAAATTTTATTATCATAAATCTGCATCACTCCTTGAAAAGGAGTGATTTTTTCATCCAGAAAACGCGCCGCGGTAATGTCTTTTTCCAAATTTTGGTAACGGGCGCGCAGAGCTGGCGTGTCGGCAACTAGCATTTTTTTAAAGATTTTTTTGGCGCGTCGTTGTTTTTTATAGTCAAGATTAAAATCCTTGGCGTGTTTATCAATGGCCAAAGGGTCCAAATAAGACAATATCTCGGTTTTGGAAGTTAAGGAATCCAGGGCGACTTTTTCAATGCCGCGCCGGCCGTCAAAAAATCTCACCGCAGGCCTTTCTTGTGCGAGCATAAAGAGGTTTTTAAGAGCGGGAAGTTGAGCGGCAAACTGACCTTTGGATAAGGCCAGTTTTTTTTCCTGTTCGGTTAGTAAAGGCTCCAGCTTATCCGGCGATTCCGGGTAAAAGAGGGTAACACCATTTTTGTCCAGTTTTTCATTCACCAGTCCGGCTTGTTTAAGGCCATTTAAAACATTATATAAATTGCTGCGTTTTAAGGCAGGCGTCTTTTTAAGAATATCCCTAACCGGGGAGGCGCCCAAGTTAAGCAAAATTTCATAAATCACAGCCTCATGTTCGTTAAGGTTTAGCGAGCGGAAGAAGTCTTCATACATATTTTTATTGTTTAATTCCAAATCTATTATACCACATTTTCAATATCTTGTCAAGTTATTTTTGACAAAAGATGTGGATAAATTAGCCAAAAATAAGGGCAGTGTTAGGCTCAAAAAGAAATGCACCCTAGATATTGCCAGTCGCCTCTTGACAAAATCTTTGGGATATGGTATAATGCTTTGTTAAGATGAAAAAGGGTGAAGCGGCAGGATAGAGTCATTGCGAGCAAAGCGAAGCAATCTTGTTCATTACAATATATAGAAAGGAGAGAGCCCGGGGCTTAAACCGGGAAACCAATTTAAGCAATCCAAGGCGCTATGGCATTCGGCTTTCTCCAATATATATAGAAAGACAAATGCAATGGCGTCTTTTTATATAATCAAGCGAGGAATAAGGGCGAGTGAAGGAGGAGGTCGCCCTTAGCCCTCTCTTGGTTAACCCAAGAGAATGTTCTTTAAATGGAGAGAGAGCCATAACGGCAAACGCGTTATTTTTAATCGCCCGTGTGAAGATAGGAGAGAGATTCCTATTGGCGATTAAGAATCGCATCTGGAAAATCCTTGGCTAACGCCGAGGATCCGGAGGCAGAGGAAAATAGCAACGGCCGCTTCACAGCGGTACGGCACACATTCTGTCTTCCCCTTTGGTTACCAGAATCAAAGTGGTCAATAGTGCGCCCCGGTTTAATGTCATTCTGAGCGTAAGCGAAGAATCTCTTGCGCAGACGAGAGGCATCGAATCAGGGGCAGTCTTGATCACAACCGCTGGCTAAACATTGTCATTCTGAGCGGAGCGAAGAATCCCTTACTCGCCGCAATGACACTGTTAGCCAAGTCGTGAGGAGAGAGGTACTTTGACAATTTAATCTTTCCAAAAACATTATTTTCGCCATTCCCATAATTTGCCAGTTGGCAAAGGGGATTCAGCAATAGTGTTTTTTGAAAGCGCCATGACAGAGTGTCGTGGCGTGACCGGTTTTTGGGCAACTATGCCCGCGGCTGGACTGATTGCCGCGAAAATAGCAGAAAGGAGGCGCTATGACGCGCCTTCAAGTCGTTCGAATCCGGGACACGGTCGTGTCTCGGACTAATCTGGCCCACGCCGAGCGTTCGGCGCGGGCAGCCGGCCGCCCGCTGCCGGGGCTTTACGCCCTGGTGGCGGCCCACTTCCGGCAGGCCGACGCGTGTCGGCCGGCCGGAAAGCGGTCGTTCCGGCGCGCCGCCTAACTAGGCGCGCTCCGGAAAAAGCAGTTTGTGTGTTCTGCTTTGCAAAGAACACTCCACAGGCGGAGGTTAGCCAATGCAAAGGGGCCCGCACGGCCCCAAGAAAAGAAAAGCGAGCGCCAAGGTTGCACACCTTCGCGCTCGCCATTCCATTAAAGTTTTCAAAAAAGTGTTTGAAAATTGTAATGGGAATATTTTAGATGGAACGAGGGGGAGTCGAACCCCAAGAGCTAGGTTGGTAAAACTAACCGCGAGACCGCTCGCACTCGTCCCCCGTCCATCCAGACAAATTATACCATTATTTGACTACTAAAAGAACTCCCTTGCGGGAGCTCTGGAAATTCAGCGAGCGCATGTTTCGCTGTTAGTTTTACCAACAAAACTATAATACCACAGTATTGTATCCGTGTCAAGCATTTTTATCCACAGCAGAATTTTTTCCGCCTTTTTTCTTCAAGTGATTGGAGAGAATGGGCGGGGAGAAATTCCCGTTGAAATAAAAAGGCCAACCGTCGGCCTCAAACAGACGGAAGTAATTCTCCGGGGAAGCTCCGGAGCGCTTGCTGGTGGCGGACACCGCCCAGCTTTTGCAGACAAGACGCTTTTGAACCGGCATGTCGCCTGTTTGAAAGCAAACAATTCCCGTTCCAAAGAAATTTGGGATAGGACTTCTGCCGCGGTTAGCCATGATCGCGGGTCTGCCGGAAGAACTCCGAGAAAAGGAGAAAAAAATGGCTAGTTTGACTATTATTTGGACCGCCTCGAAGGACGAGGCGGAGCAGCTGACGGCCACGGGTTTCGAGCCCGTGGAGTGCTCCTTCGGGAGCACTGGGTCCGTAGTGGGACCCCTCGCCATGGACCACCACGGCAGCGAGAGCCACCGCGAGGGCGTCGCCATCCGCGCGTACCGCGACCACTTCGGCGTCTGCAAGGACAACCCGAAGTTCGTGGTGACGGGAGCCGCCGACGCCGACGCGACGTTCGCGATCGCGGCGCTCTGCGGGATCCTCCCGCACCCGTCGCGGGCGGCGGAGCTCGAGAAGGCGCCCCCGCCGGTCAAGGCGGCGAACACCAAGGACATCAGCGGCCTCGCGTTGCTGGTGAACAAGGTGGACACCGCCCCGATCGGCGTGCGCCTCGAGGAGACGGACGAGGGCGTGACCCTGTTGCTCTGGAACCAAATGGGCTCCAGCGCGCAGGACGCGACCGCGTTCCACGCCGGCGTCGACCGCTGGCGCTGCCTCCTGGGCCGGGCCCCCAAGGCGCTGCTCGCGGCCGCGAAGACCGAGGAGGCCACCCGCGTCGCCGAGGCCCGCAAGGCCGAGGTGATCAAGGTGTCCGACATGGTCGCGGTGGTCGAGAGCCCGGTCTGGGGCTTCGACGTGTGGTACGCCGAGGTGGCGCCGATCGTGGTCGCGTATGTCGCGGCCAACGGCAACGTCACCATCGGGTGCCCCGACGTCGAGGCGGCGGAGAAGTTCTTCGGGCCCGGCGGGCTCAAGAACGTCTTCGCCAAGCTCGAGCCGGCAGGATGGGGCGGGCGCGAGGCGATCGGCGGCAGCCCCCGCGGCGCCAAGCTCACGAAGGAGCAGGCGCTCGAGGCGGCGAAGGTCATAGTCGCGGCCGTCCAATAGCCTCAATCGCACCTCTCCCGACACGCAGGGTTGTCGGGACAAAGAGGTTTCTAACCCTAAAACGCCAAAAACAGGCTGGCGTGAGAAAGGCCTGTGAAAAATAAGCCGGGCCACAGCGGCTAAATATGTCTGTGGCAAATTGTTGAGTCGCTTCACAAATACCTCTGGGAGCAGAGGAAATAAGTGGGGCGACAGGAGGAAAAAATGATGTATGGCGTAATGAATCGCCGCATCTCTTCCTACCAACTCTCCGAGCACAAGACTCGGGAGGAAGCAGAGGCCGAGTGCGCTCGGCTCAATGCTTCTGGTGGGGAGTACATCGTCGTGGAGCTCGCCTACTGCAACTCGTGCGGCGAGGCGGGCGGTCTCATCCCAGTCGCATGGCTGGATGGGTGGGGCTGCGAGCGGCCGGGCTGCATGTACTAGCAGCTAGCAGTTCCACGACCAAAACCGAACCGGCGGGAAACCGGGACAGCCCAAATGGGTTGCGGCGACGACTGCTTGAACGGCAATTCCACGGCAACCCGTGGGAAAGACCGTATCGTCCTCGGCAGACAATGGTCTGCCGCGAGCTCTTTGGAAATTTGCACACGAGGGGAGCGAAATGGCGTGCAACCATTCGCTCCCCTCCTCAATTTGATTCTTAAAAAATGTTTTGAGATTTGGATTGAGGAAAAATACGCCATTCCCCAAGGAAACATAACAAAAACAGTTGTGTTTCGTTGGGGAATGGTTCCCAATAGTGTATATAAAGGAGGTCACATGGTGGCCACACTGATAATCGCCACATTGGTGGCGATTGCGGCCGCGGTCGTGTACCGCGGCATGGCGAAAAACGAAGCCTCCCGCGCCGACGGGCTCTCGAGTGAGCTCGGGCGGGCAAACGGGAGGCGCTATCGCCTCTTCCCAGGGGTAGAATTCCCTTGGCTCGGCGGCCCAAGGTCGCCGAGTTTGGACGAGGCGAGGGGGGCGGAGAAAGAACTCTCCGCCCTCCTAGAGGGCGTCCGGAAGTTCCGGACCGCTCTAGAGGCCGTTGCGGCCGACCCGGAGACCATCCGGGAAACACATCACCTCTCCTTCAGGCTTGAGTGCCTGGGGGAGAAGGCGGAGACTGCTGTGTCCAGCTGGACCCTTTATGGGTTCGGTTGGTACGTGGTGTTCGAGTGCTCAAACGACGCCCAGTGGGCGCTCATCAGCACTCATGGCGCTGATGAGTCGGCGGCCCGGGCGTCGGCCGCGGAAGCGGAAACGAGGGGAATAATGTGCTCGTGCGGCAACCAATTGAATCGGATTGGTTGCCGCTACGGGCGGTACCCCGAATAACAACCCACCCTGCAACACGCGTAAGCAGGGTGACGACAAAAAACGCGAAATCAACCGTTTGCCGGTGTCGTTAAAACCAGCTTCTCCGAAATTCTCGGAGAATATGCTCTTTGGAAAGTTGCATTTGAGGCGAGACGGTTTGCACAAACTGTCTCGCCCTCCCACACCAGCAGAGGATTACATCTTCTTCTGCTGATGCGGGTTGGGAAATTCAAAGTGTTTCAGTCAAGATGCTCGCCCACCACAAAGGTCGAAAATAAATCTGGCAGTCAAGATATTTTTCATTTTTAACCACTGACCAGTTTAAAATATAAGCTTCTTTGGGTTGGTATGCTTTGATAAAAGCCGCGAGTCCGGAAGGTATATTTTCACAATTTCCGCCTTTGATTTCCAGCGGTATGGTATTTTGGCCGGATTTTATGACTATGTCTACCTCGTGTCCTGTTTTCGTCCGCCAAAAATGGAGCGAGTGCGAAAGATTGTTCTCGCGTTTGAGTAATTCGGCGGCGACAAAGTTTTCTGCCAGTTGCCCGAATTCATTGGTGGCCGGCAAGACAGAATGATTCTGCAAAAGCAGATTGCGTAAGCCAGGATCGTTCGTGAATATCTTTGGATTTTTTACCAACTCTTTGATTTTGTTGGTAAAAAATGGGCGTATTAAACTGATAACAAACATGTGTTCCAGCCAGCCAATACGATTGAGCAAAGCGGCGCGTCCCAATTCCGAATCGGTTGACACGCGACTGATATCAAACAGCGAGCCGCTGCCGCTCGCCAAAAGCATCAGCAGTTTGCGTGTCTGCACAGGATCAACAGCGCGATTAAAATGTTGAATATCGCGGATAATGTATGAATCAACCAACTCGTTCAGCAATGATTTTTTTTCCGCCTCATCAGCAGTATTTATTACTGCCGGGTAACCGCCATAAGCCATATAGTTAAGCATTTCTTGGTTCGCAAATTCTATTTCCGCGGCAGTAATTGATGGCAAAACCGTTTCGCGATTATTAGCAAGCCGGAAAGTCTTGGCAACACTTTCATTTTGATTCCAGTTGATCGATTCAGCAAAGGAAAGCGGCCAGATGTTAAAAACCCGTTTGCGTCCTGCCATGCTTTCTTCCACCGTAACCCACCAAGACAGCGAACCGGTTGCCAGACATTTGATATGAGGATAATGATCGTGGATGACCTTGAAAGTGGAGCCGATGGTCGGAGACAGTTGAAATTCGTCAATAAAAACATAATGCCGCTCAAAGGAGCGCAGCGGCAAGCGGGATAATGCTTTTGTCTGATCGCGCCAGATTTCCAAATCAGTTGATTGTTCCAAATCAAACCAAAGAATATTGGACGCGGGCACATTTTTTTCCTTTTCCAGCTTTTCCTTGATCATTTTAAGCAGAGTCGTCTTTCCCACCTGCCTCGCGCCATTAAGGAGAATTATGTCTTGATTGTCTATATTTTCCCATATTTTAGCGAAAATTTGTCTGTTTTTCATAAATGTTTATTAGATATTAAAGTAGTATTACTATTTGAGTATGGCATATTAAAATAGTTGAATCAATAGTAGTTTATCCACAATTAGGATTATTTTCATTTCTTCTTGATTTTAAAAATCGAGAGGAATGAAAGATTGCGTTTTTACGCGGCATTGTCAAATAATTCTTCGTCTGGTTCTTGCTCGAATGGAATTTGCGCTCTTCCAGCAGGATAAACAAGCCAAAGATAATAGTATTCATTTGGTTCATGCTTGCCCGGCGGATTAATGCGTTCAATCTCTATTTGATGATCGTGGACAAACTCGTCGCGCGTGCGCCAAAGAGTTGAGATAGTTTGGTCGTAAAGTTTGCCCCATGGCGTTCGTATTCTTCGTAGATTTGTTTTTCCAGTCGCGTTTTGTTGAATTCGGGAGTTGGTCTGCGCATATGTTTTCATGATAGCAAATTTTTCCTCGCGAGAAAAGAGATTGCAGCCGGCATAATGCCGCGCGCAATTTGTTTTCTCTCAAGGAGAGACGATTGGCGGAGTATCGTGAAACTTCGCGTCTTTTCGGGCAGCCCTGCCCGCAGGCCTGCGTTACTAAGCCGAAAGGCAATAGCGCGCAGGAAGTCCCGCAAGGGGCCGAGCAGGGTGGGTTTTGGCGCGTTGGCGCTACCACTGCTCGAGGAAAAAAGATGAGAAATCATCTTATTGCCGATCTGCCGGTGTTGGCCTACCGGCAGGCGATTGTGGACTCGGTGCGCGAGCACCGAGTCACAATCATAACGGCAGAGACCGGGGCCGGGAAATCCTGCTTGGTGCCGTGCTTCCTTTCGGAAGCCGGTTACCGGGTGGTGGTTACCCAACCCCGGCGGCTCGCGGCGCGCACGCTTGCCCAGCGCGTCGCGTTCTTGGTGGAAACCCGGTTGGGCGACCGGGTCGGTTTTCGCACAGCCGAGGAAAAGTGCGACTCCGCTGCAACGGAAATTCTTTACTGCACGGATGGGTTGCAGCTCGTCCGTGAGTTGGCTGGCGGCGCCGGGGGCACCGGCGGCCGGACCATCCTCGTCCTTGACGAGGTCCACGAATGGAACCTGAACATGGAGGTTCTGGTCGCGTGGGCCCGCCAGCGGATTGAGGCCGGGGATGACCTGCGGGTCGTTCTCATGTCCGCCACGCTCGATGCCGAGGGGCTGTCGCGTTTCTTCGGAGACGCGCCGGTCATCTCGGTGCCCGGGCGGCTGTACCCGGTCGAGCGGCGTAGCGCCTCCGGGCGCGCGCTCCTCGATCAGGCGGCCGAGCTCGCGAAGGCGGGACGCAATGTCCTGATTTTCCAGCCGGGCAAGCGCGAGATCGGTGAAACGGTTGACGCGCTGGAGTCGCGGCTGGGAGCCGGGGCAATTGTACTCCCGCTCCACGGCGAGCTGGAGCCCGGGGAGCAGCAGCGGTGCTTTGACGCGCCGCCCGCCGGCAAGACCAAGGTCGTGGTGGCCACGAATGTGGCCCAGACCTCGGTTACCATTCCGGATGTTGACGCGGTTGTTGACTCCGGGGTGGAGCGGCGGATTGAGCTGGCGGACGGGATTGAGGGCTTGTACCTCAAGCCCATTTCGCGGGCTGATTGCGAGCAACGGGCCGGACGCGCCGGCCGGACCAAACCAGGGGCGTATGTCCTGTGCTCGGAAACGAGCATGTTGGACCGCCCCGAGTTTCCCATAGCCGAGGTGCTCCGCTCTCGGCTTGACCAGATGGTCTTGCGTCTGGCAGTGCAGGGCTTTGACGCCACGGCGTTGAAGTTCTTCCACCAGCCGGACGAGACCACGCTGGCCGAGGCCAAGCGGGCCCTCGTGGCGCTCGGGGCTATGCTGGCGGACGGATCGGTTACTCCGGTCGGCCGCCGCATGGCGCGCCTCCCAGTGTCTGTGCAATTCGCGCGGATGCTCCTGGAGGCCGAGCGTCTCGGCGTCATGGAGCAGGTGGCAACCATTGCCGCTTGCTTGGAAGCCGGCGACATTCGCGCCCGCGAGGGACAGTGGAGGTCGCTGACCCAGGAGCGCCGTTCCGACCTTTTGGCCGTGCTTGACGTGTACAACGCCGGGCGCGACATCAAGGGGGGCGGCGGGGAGTCCAAGGCCGAGACCCTGCGCAAGCAGGGCATTTTTGCCAAGGATTTCTTCCGGGCCGGAGAAATCCGCCGGAAGCTTCTGGACGCGACAGGCGGGCGCTTGCGTTCCGAGTCCAAGAGGTTCGCCTCAAAGGACGAGGAGCGCGAGGCCATCCTGCGCGCCTGCGTTGCCGGAATGGTGGACCACCTGTACTCGGGCGAGTACGGGCGGTACCGCAACGGCGGCAACGGCACGCGGGAATTGGCCCGAGAGAGCGTGGTGACCGGCAGCCCCCAGTGGCTGGTTGGCTTGCCGTTTGACATTTCCGGCAAAGGCAAGCGTGGACGTCCGTTCACGTTGCACTTGGTCGGGATGGCTACGGCAGTTGACCCCACCTGGCTGGTGGAGGTCGCCCCGCATTTGGTGGAAACGAAGACCGGTCTCCGCCCGGCCTACGATTCGGAAAAGGATTTGATAACTTCGGTTACCGAGACCTTTTTCCAGGGTCGTAAGGTCACGGAGGAGACGGTCGCTGACGGGGAACACCCGGAGGCGGCCGCGGTCTTCGCGCGCTGGCTGGCGGGCCAGAATGCGCTTCCAACAACGCCGGCGCACGCGGCCGGCATTACCCTCGATGCCGTGCTTCGCTCCAACGCCGTCAGGCAGGAGCAGGCGCGACAGCTCAACATCCGGACGGGCGAGGAAACCTTCAAGGTCTACTCGTTCGAAGAGAAGGTTGAGCGTTTTGCCGCTCTGCTCTTCGGAGCGCGGCGAGTCATTGAGGTCGTGCGGCCGGAAGCTATCGCGCTGCCGGCCCTTGACGAGGCGATGGTCGTTCGGGTTCTTTCCGAGAATCCGGATGTGATCAATGTCCTCGGGAGCGAGCTCGTGGTGGAGTATCGGGCGCCGTATTACGGCACCATGTACACGCCGCGAGTGAAACTCTCCGACGAGATGGTGAAGGTCAATGGCTGGATCCGTCTGCCGGGCGAGGGTATTCGTCTGCCGGGCGGTCGCGCGATTGAGGTGGTGGTTAGCTTCGGCTACTACGCCACTATCGCCGACACCAACATTCCCCAGCTCAAAGCCAAGGTGCGCGAGCACCTGAACCAGGAGCAGTGGGACCGTTGGACCAAGCCCGAAGTAGCGGTTTCCGACCCGGCGGTTGAGAGCTCTGAAATTCCGTTCATCACCGCCGTCTATGGACAGTGTGTGGTGACGGGCGAGGAGCTTAAGGCCTACGGGACCGTCACGGTCAACACGAGCCGTTGGTACGCCAGCGACCCGTGGTTCAAGGCCGTGTGGTACCGGAACCTTGCGGAGGCGCAAACCGCCGCTGATATCGCCGCCAAAAAGCTCACCGAGCTCAAGGCGGAGGCAAAGGCGGAAGAGGAGATGGCGACGGCCAAGGCGCAAGCCGAGGCCGAGCTCTCCGAGGCAAAGGCGGAGGCCGAGTCCGCCCGCGAGGAGCTTGGGGGTCTGCAGTCGGGTAACGACTGGTATGACCTCGACTATGAGCTCCGGCGCAGAGCCGAGGAACGGCGGTACTCGTACCTGCCGCCCACGGCCGAGGAAATCCGCCAGTGGACAGTCGAGACCAAGGCGATCATCGCCAAGGCGCAGACGGTCTTCACGGACATCCAGCGCCAACGGGAGGCAGAGGCCAAGGCCCAGGCCGAGGCCGAGCGTGTTGAGCGCGAGGAACTTGCCGCGATCCTTCGGGAGATCGGCGAGGACAACCTTGCGGTAGCGCGTGAAGCCAAGGCCTTTGCCGAGGTCGTTGCGGGAATCTCCGGTGTCCATGAGGGCATCAAGATTCTTCGCGATGAGCTCACGGCGCCATATGGGCGCGGTCGTCGGCAGGAAGCAATCTCGTGGAAGGTGCCGGGCATTTCCAGCACTGACGCGGGAAGCCGCTTTCTGTCTTTTTACCGCGCCGGCGATGTGGACGCTTGGCTCGTCGGAGCCGCTGTGTGGCTCGAGACCAAGCTCACGAAGAGCAGGGTCGCGAGCCCCGTGGCAACACCGTCGGACAGCAAGCCCGTCGACCTCTCCAAGGTCGATCTGGGCGGGCTCTTCGGTGGCGCGGTCGCCAAGCGCCGCTAAATCCAAACAAACAACCAACCAACCAGCCGACAACTAAGAAAGTTGAAGCTGTAAAACTATGACTTTCTGCACGCGGGGTGTTGCGCACACAACACCCCCTTCCATTCTAGCTCTGAATCAAAACTTTTTAATTTCATTGCTCTCTCCTTGAAAGGAAAAAGAATTATTCAGAGCTAAAATGGGAGAAATTCTCCCTGAAAATATAATAGTGGTCGGCTCTCGCTGGTATGTGGCCAACGGGATGCATTAAATCAATTGCCCATAAGTTCTCACCAGTAATGGGAGACGGGGCAAAGGAGGAAGAAATGGAAAAGATCATGACGACGCTGAGGAAGGTGGCGGCCGGTCTCGACTTCGCCAAAGTCGCGAGCGCGTTTGAGGGGATGCACAACATCTCCTCCCACGAGCTCCGTGATGGCGGGGAGGTGAAGGAGTTCCTCCGCGAGCGCGGGCTCCTCGACACGCCCCATGTCTTCATGGCCACCCATTCGATGGGTGGCCGGAGATGGAAGATCGTCGAGGGTCGCCATCCGGCCTTTTATGATGAGCCGTGCTTCAGCGGCGGGTGGCATGTGCTGACCGACGAGGACTGCACATACCTCTACTGCGAATCGGCCACATCGGGCAGTAGCCTGACGGCCGAGAAGCAGAAGGACGGGACGTGGACGGTCACGCTGGAAGTGCCGGCCGCCGCCAATGGCGAGCCATACAAGGGCTTCTACTGGGGGTGCTTTCACAGCGCCCTCGGTCTCGAGCAACCGTCCTCCGAGGAGGCCCCCGTCGAGGAGTAGGCACAAGCGCGCCGTGTTGCGCCCAAGTTCAACCGAGTTGAGGACACGGCCTCAATTCAACATATGAAAACCATTTAGTTTCGAACCCGGCCACCAACAAGGAGACAGGCCGGTCAAACAAAAATGTCTCCTGCGGAAAACAAAACAGCCCGCCGTGGTTGAAAAACCAAAATGGGCTGCGCATATATTGGGGAGCGATTGGATTGCACATCCGACCGCTCTCCTTTTTATTTAAATCCAAAATAGAAAACACTACGCATAGCCGGGATAAGGAGAATCGCGGCAAGAGCCGCCAAAGTCAGGCCGGAGATGCTCAAAAGTAAAGGATTGCTTTTGACTTGCCGCCATTCGCGGGTTAATAAAATTATAAGCACTTGAGAAATTATGAGCGAGCTGAAAGCCAAGGTGCGACCCAAAATTACATTGTTTCCATAAATAGCCGCCCAATAATACAAACCAAAGCTGATTGTTAAAATTCCTAAACCGCGCCAAAGAATTTGTTTGATATGCCGGTGATCAATCAACGGCTCGTTGGCCGGCCGAGGTGATTCATTCATTAGGCCGTGCCGCGCTTTTTCTCGGTCAAAGCCCAACACGGCCGCCGGATCGCAAATCAATTCCAAAAAAACCACATGGATGGGAAAGAAAATCAGCGGCTGGCCGAAAAATAGCGGCAGTATGGCCAAGCCAACAATCGGCAAGTGAAATGAAAAAAGAAAAATAAAGGCTTGGCGCAGATTGTCAAAAATGCGGCGGCCTTCTTTCACTGCCGTAACAATGGTGGCAAAATTATCATCCAAGAGCACCATGCCGGCCGCGGCTCGCGCCGCTTCCGTGCCTCTCTGCCCCATGGCAATGCCCAAGTGGGCTTTTTTTAATGCCGGCGCGTCATTGACTCCGTCGCCGGTCATGGCCACGATTTCTCCGGCTGATTGCAGGGCTTCCACAATCAGATATTTTTGTTCCGGTTCAACGCGGGCGAAAATTTCATGGCGCAGAACCGCTTCTTTCAAAGCCGCTGGTGAAAGTTTTTTCAAATCATCGCCGGTCAAGATTTCTTCATGATGTGTCATGCCGATTTGCTCGGCAATGGTGTGAGCCGTGAGTTTATTGTCGCCGGTAATCATAATCACGCGAATGCCGGCGGTTTGGCAGGCGGCCAGGGCCTCTTTTACGCCTTCGCGCGGCGGGTCGCTCATGGCCAGAAGTCCCATAAGTTGTAAATCGCGTGTGGTGATTTTTTCTCCCATCGCGCAGGGCCGTTCAGCCACCGCAATCACGCGCCAACCCTTTTGAGTCATTTTTTTTAAAACATCTTCTGTTTTGTTTTTTTCTTCTTTTGATAAAACACAATGAGCCAACACTGCTTCAGGAGCGCCGGCAGTGTATTGAAAACACGCGCCGGATTTTTCTTGCCACAAATGATGCACCATTTTGGTTTGTGTGCTAAAAGTGCTGTCTTGAATCAAAGTATGTTCTTTATACAGCGCCTCGGCGTCAAGTTGGAGCGATTTGGCAAATCGTTGAACCTCCACTTCCATCGGATCAATGGCCACCTGCTCCAAGGATAACAGGGCGGATTTTATAATATGAGCAAAATGTCCATCCGGCATTTCATCTTTAATGTTATACAAACGGCCATGAGTATAGATTTGTTCCAATGACATCTGGCCTTGCGTTAAAGTGCCGGTTTTGTCCGAGCAAATTACCGTGGCCGAGCCAAGCATTTCCACTTTGGCCATATCGCGCACCAATGTTTGTTGGCGCGCCAGCCGCCATACGCCCATAATCAAAAATACGCTGAAAACAATTGGAAATTCTTCAGGGATAAGCGAAATAGCCATGGTAATGCCGCCCAAAAGTCCGGCCGCGAGTCCATATTTAAACGACATCATGAGTCCCACGCTTAGCGCCACAAAAATCGCGCCCACTGCCACATAGCGCACCAGTTGATTGATTTTTTTCTGCAAGGGAGTTGGTTCCGGATGGATGCGGCCGACCAATGATTCCAAATGTCCATAAGCGGTTTTTTCACCGGTGGCCAGAACCAGCATGTTGCCCTCGCCCTGCACTGCCACCGTGCCTTGCCATAGCTGATGTTCGCGGTTGATTTTGTCTTTTGCTGATGGCGCTTCTGATTTGGCCACAGCCAATGATTCGCCTGTTAGCATGGATTCGTCAATCATCAGTCCGGGTGATTTTAATAAAATTCCATCAGCCGGGATTTTATCGCCGGCTGTTAGATACACCAAATCCCCGGGTGTTAAAAATTTAATTTCCAGTTTTTGTATTTGTCCATCGCGCCACACTGTGCAATATGTTTCCATTATTTTATCCAAGGCCTCCAAAGTTTTGTCCGTGCGTTGTTCTTGGAAAAATTCCATGAGCATGATAGGGATGATGGAACCCACGAGAATGGCCGCTTCCAAAAATTTGCCGACAACAAAATACACGCCGGCGCCGGCTAATAAAAATAACATCATGGGTTCGGTGGCAATGTGCCAAGCGCGCTGCCAGCCGGTTTTCTTTTTGATTGGTTTACGGCGATTGGGGCCGAATTTTTGCAAACGAGCTGCGGCTTCAGCTGATGAAAGGCCTTTGTATTCGTTCCGGCGGGGGAGGATTTGAGTTAAAAATTCATTTGGCATAGTGGTTTTATTTTAGCAGGAATGAATGCTTTTGGGCAGAGCAATTGCCTTTTTAATCTTTTTTTGATAAAGTGAAACTACTATGACCATACAACAAATCTACGATTTGGCTCTGAAAATGGGCCTGAAAGCCGACCCGCGCGGGGAGTCGGGCGTTAAAAAATATCTGGCTAAAATCAAAAAGCAGTATGAGGCGTTGCCAGCTGGTGAAAAAAAGTATTTTGACCAAACCAAACTGGTTGACCCATATGCCGATTCCAGCATTCATTTGGTTGATAAACCAAATGTCGAGGTGCGCGGAATAATGGTGGGCGTGGATATTGGCGTGAGCGAATTATTGCTCGCGGAAGAATTGCGTGATCGCGGGGAAAAAATTGATTTGGTATTGGGGCATCACCCGATTGGCCGCACTTTGGCAGAGTTGGCTGAAGTAATGGATTTGCAAGTGGATAGTTTCGCGGGTCAAGGCGTGCCAATACATGTGGCCGAGAGTTTAATGCAAGAGCGCATCAGTGAAGTTGGGCGCAGTGTGCACGCAGCCAATCATTATCGCGAAATTGACGCGGCAAGATTGCTCGGTTTGAATTTGATGAACATCCATACTTTGACTGATAATTTGGTGCAGGAATTTTTAACTGATTTTTTCAAAAAGAAAAAACTGGAAACAGTGGGCGATGTGGTGGACGCGCTTTTGGAATTGCCTGAATATCAAGAAGCCAAGCGCCGTTCCAGCGGGCCGCAAATCACGAGCGGCCGAGCTGGCAATCGCGCCGGTAAAGTGTATGTTGACATGACCGGCGGCACCAATCCCTCGGAAAAGATTTTTCAGGAATTATCCAAAGCTGGTATTAGTACAATCGTTGGCATGCATCTGAATGAAAAAAGTTTTGCCGAAGCCAAGGGCGCGTTTTTGAATATTATCATTGCCGGCCACATTGCCTCTGATTCTTTGGGTCTGAATTTATTTTTGGACGAATTGGAGAAAAAAGGCATTAAAATTATTCCTTGCTCCGGATTGATTCGCGTGAGCAGGGTGAAAAAGTAATCATATGTGCGCGTTGCCAGTAGAAGCGCGTCAACAATTCGCAGAATCGCCTGATGTGGATCAAGAAAGTGCTCAACAGGCAAAAAAGGTGGAATTAAGATTGGTTCCGCCATCGGTAGAGGATGATGTGCTGAAAAAAGAGGCAAAAATGGAAAAATTGCCTGTTAGATTAGTATTGGATCAAAAATTTGAAAGAATGAATCAGATTATGAGGCGTTGGCAGCAAGAGCCCGCGCCAGTCAAGCCGGCAGATCTGGGAGAGAAAGGAATGTCGTTTGATTTAATGGCTTTTGTGAATTTGTATGATGTTGTAAAAAATCACCCGGATTTATTAAACGCTGAACAACAGGCGCGTTATCAAGAAATTGCGGCTGAAGTGAAAAAACATTTTAACGGGAAATCCTTGGTTAGAATAGGAATAAAAGATGTATGATATCATATTTGGAGGGTAAAATCTTGTCGAGCGGGAAAAATTCTTTGGTAATTTTGACCGGCGCCGGAGTGGGCTATGAAGTAAAAGTCGCGTCCGGTTTGTTGTTGCAACACAGCGTTGGCGACTCCATTAAAATCTTTACCTATTTGCAGGTGCGCGAAGACAGTCAGGATTTGTACGGTGTTTCTTCCAGCGAGGAATTGGATTTTTTTAAAACATTGGTTTCGGTTTCGGGCGTCGGGCCAAGAAGCGCGTTGCATATTTTGGCCTTGGGATCTTTGGCAGAAATAAAAAGCGCCATTGTTCATGGGGATTTGACCTATTTAACCAAGGTTTCGGGTATTGGCAAAAAAATTGCCGAGCGCATTGTGGTGGAGCTGAAAGATAAATTGGAAAAAACAGACGCGGCTGTTGGCAATCGTGATTCTTCTAAATTGGGCGATGTGGTGGAGGCGCTGGTGGAAATGGGCTATTCATTAAATCAGGCGCGGGACGCGGTGAAAGCGATAAAAACAGAGGGTGACGCGTCTAAAGTTTTAAAAGAGGCCTTGAAAGTATTGAATAAAAAATAGTATGCCCTGCCGATTGATTGATGATAAAGAGCAATGGAATAAATTTGTGGCTGGGCAATCGCATGCCCAGTTTTTGCAATCTTGGGAATGGGGTGAATTTCAAAAAGCGTTTGGTAGAAGAGTGTGGCGCGTAGGAGTTTTTGAGGGATGTCATCCTGAACGAAGTGAAGGATCTCTTGCGGCCAGTGATAAGGGATTCTTCGCTGACGCTCAGAATGACAAATTAGTTGGCGGCGCGCAAATCTTTGAACATTATTTGGGTTTGGGCATGGGATATTTGTATTGTCCGCGCGGACCTATTGGAGAATTGCCTCTGACAGAGACGGTGGAATTTATTAAAAAAGACATTGTTAATTATGGACATATTTTTTGGCGGCTTGAGCCAAACATTAGTGAACGAACCACCCAAGAATTGTCATTGCGAGGAGCGCCGCGACGAAGCAATCTTGATAATCAACGAGATTGCTTCACTGCGTTCGCAATGACGCTTTGCCGCGTCCCTTCTGTCCAGCCAACGCACACCTTATTATTGGATTTAAACAAATCCGAGGAACATCTGCTCGCGGAAATGCATCAAAAAACCAGATATAATGTCCGATTGGCGGAAAAAAAGGAATTGGAATTTAGTGATAATAAAATTGGGTTTGATATTTTTTGGCGTTTGATGCTAGAAACCGCTCGTCGCGATAAAATTAAATTGCATTCTAAAAAATATTATAAGTTGATGTTGCAAATCCCAAATTGCCATCTTTTGGTCGCGAATTGCCAAAGTAAAATGCTGGCCGGAGGGATTTTTATGGGTTTTGGCGACACTTTCACTTATGTTCACGGCGCGTCGGCCAATGATCATCGCGATTTAATGGCGCCATATTTTTTGCACTGGCGCGCGATTCAATTTGCCAAGAGCCAAGGTTATCGTTATTATGATTTTGGCGGGGTTAATCCTAGTGATGAAAAAGATTTTGATTTTAGAGCCAGCTGGGCGGGTATTACCCGCTTCAAGCGCGGTTTTGGCGGGGAAGTTTTCAGTTTTGCCGGCTCTTATGAAACACCTTTCCAGCCGAAAGTTTATAAATTATTTCAGCAGATAAAAAAAATACGAAAATTTATTATCAAGCGAAGCGAGAGAAATGAAAAACTGTAGTTTTTCATTTCCGAGCAAGCGCAGATAAAATACCCCAAGGGTTTATTTAACGCCTCCGTCGTTCAATGGATAGGACGCAAGATTCCGGATCTTGTGATAGGGGTTCAATTCCTCTCGGAGGCAAGTGGAAAAAGTCAAAGAGTTTTAGTTCGTCTCGCTTCCTGCCTTGCCGGCAGGCAGGCGCTCGGCGATCAAATTGAACGGAATTTTGGGGAAAGAAAATTTTTAAGTAATATTAAAAGAAACATAAAAAATAATCGTATGGAAGACAAAGACATAGTAAAAATATTTTTAGATACACCAGAGTGGCAAACTTTTGAATGTAAACGAGCCGCCATAAAACCAGCTGATCTTTTGGAGACAGTAGTCGGTTTCGCTAATGCGGACGGTGGTTTTATAGTAGTTGGTTTGGAAGACCCAGTCAAAGCCAGTGGAGACAAGCGACTTCTAGGAATCAGCGAAAATGCGGACAATGTTTCTGATTTTCTTAAACTGCTTGATAAGGAAGTTGAGCCACCGCTTATATTATGGGGAAAATTTGAGCTCGACATCACGAATGTTCAAGGACAGGCGGATAAACTCTTGGTGCTCAATATCAAAAAGAGTAACGATGTTCACTCGCTTAAACGAGGCGACACTTTCGTTAGAAAAGGGAGGCAGAACGTAAAAATTGGCTCAACAGAAATAATGCGCCTTAAATATGAAAAGGGCGCCATTAAGTTTGAGAGCGAAAAATCGGGCATTGCTTCTCTTGAAAATATAGATCATGAACTTCTTACCCAGTATAAAAAGGATACCTCAGGCACCGGCTTGGATGATTGGCAGTTTTTGAAAGATAACGGCTTGGCCGTTGGCGGTAACGACAAATATGAGCTGACTAAAGCAGGACTATTGCTTTTTGGTAAGAATCCTTCGGTTGCCCTAACAAGCAAGTGTGGAATAAAAGTTTCTCACTATTACGGCACGAAACCGACTTACACCGACAAACCGAACTTCGTCACCCGGCCATTCACTATTGAGGGACCTCTAATGAAGCAGATTGAACAAGCTATTGAGTATTTTCGAGGCATCGTAAAAAGTTCGCCTCCCAAATTAAGCGGGGCCTCTTTTAATCCTACTTTTCTGATACCGGAATGGGCATTTCAAGAAGCAATAACCAATGCAGTCATACATAGAAATTACTTTGTGCAAGATGATATTCAAGTACGGTTTTTTGATGATCGTGTGGAGGTTGAAAGCCCCGGGACTTATCCCGGTCACATAACCATTGAAAATATCAGGGTCGAGCGTTTTGCTCGCAATCCCTTAATCTTAAGAACACTAAATCGTTTTCAGGCGGCACCCAACCTTGATATCGGAGAAGGAGTTGATAGGATGTTTGAGGTCATGAAAGAACAGAATTTATACGAACCGTTATTTTTCCCTCCAACACTGAGGCCGAATACAGTTTTATTGTTGCTACTTAATATGCATAAAATTGAATACTGGGATACCGTCAGCAAATATCTTGACGAGAATTACCGTATTATCAATAAAAAAGCACGAGAGATAACCAGCGTGAATGATGTTTTGAAAATGTCGCGATTGTTGCGCGGCTGGGTCGAAAAAGGGCTGTTGGAAAAAATAGGCAAGGCTAAAAAAGACAGTTATTACCGGAAACCCGGCCAAGAGGTTCCCAAG
>CAYIOJ010000012.1:0-21006 GCA_964365025.1 uncultured Gammaproteobacteria bacterium | reverse complement strand
TATCTGCGTTCGCTCGGAAAAGAAAGCAAACTTTCTTTTCTCTCGCTTCGCTTGATAATAAATTTTTGGCTTGGCTCATCCCTAGAAATTATCAAGTAACTATTTCACACCCTCTCTTGGTCACCACTATCGTGTGTTCAAAATGCGCGGCCCACGAACCGTCAGCTGTTTTAATGCTAAACCCGTCATCGCCATCCACTATTTTCCAAGCGCCCAACGAAATCATTGGTTCAATCGCCAAAACCATCCCCTCTTTTATTTCAATTTTAGATAGCGCTGGATCAAAATAATTCGGAATGCGCGGCGACTCGTGCACGGCGTAGCCAACGCCATGCCCGACCAAATCCCTAACTATTCCATAACCAAACGGTTTCACATAATTTTCAATCATTCGCCCGATATCGCTGATTTTGTTTCCCGGTTTAACGGCCTTAATGCCAATTTGCAAGGCCTTTTGCGTGACCTCAATCAATTTCTTGTTTTCCGCGTTAATCTTTCCCGCTGCCACCGTCACGGCCGTATCGGTATAAAATCCATTTTGAGCGGGATATTCCATGCCGATATCAATTCCAATAATGTCGCCATTTTTTAAAACGCGAGCGGGAAGCGGCGAGGCGTGTACTATTTCATCATTAACAGAGGTGCACAAAATGCAAGGAAACGGTATTTCGTTTTTTGAATGATAACCCTTGAATGACGGCCGGCCGCCGGCTTTTTTAATCAATTCATCGGCTTTAGCTTCCAAGTCACCTGTGGTAATTCCAGGTTTGACCATTTTGGCTAATTGCTGTAAAATATTACCCAAAAGCCGCCCGCCCTTTTTAATAACAGCAATCTCTTCCGACTTTTTAATTGTCACTTTTTCTAGTGCCACAATACTCTAATTTTAGCTTATCTAACACTTTTATGCAAGCGCTTGAACCGTTAATTCATCAATCACCAACTACAAAAAAATTGATAGCCATTATTATCTCGGCGTTTCTTTCTATTTTCTTTTTGTCCCGCCTTTATGTCTATTTAGTGCTTGGTCATTTGGCTCCTGATCTGTTTATCACTATCAAAGGCGTGCATATCCACCATTTTGCCTATGGCTTTTTTATACTCGCCGGAGTTGGCCTGTATTTGCTTATCAAACATCCGGCGCCAGATTCTAAAATTTTTCATTGGGTCGCTTGGTTTTACGGCATTGGACTTGGGCTTGCCACAGATGAATTTGCCATGTGGTTTCGACTTGAAGATGCCTATTGGGTGCGACAAAGCTATGACGCTGTGATTATCGTGGCCTTGGGTCTTCTTAATATCGCCTACTTCAAACCGTTAATAAATTGGTTAAAGGAAATGCTTCTCACTTTTAAAAACTGGACTAAAAAAGGCCTCTGAACGAGACCCTTTTTTAAACCACTTGTTTTATATTTTCAAACACCTGATCAATCGCCGGCCGACCGTCCACCTCTACCACCGGCACTTTGCTCGCGCGGAAAAATTCCAAAATCGGCTGTTGAGCCGCAGTACCTTGTATTTCCAATCGCTTGGTCAAGGTCTCAACATTATCATCCTGCCTAATAACCAATTCACCGCCGCACTTTGGACAAACAGATAAATCTTTTGTTTCCGGCAAATAAGCGACAATTTCACTGCATTTTACGCAAACTCGGCGTTTAGTCAGTCGTTCCATCGCGTCTTTATCAGACAAAGAAATCCAAACCACTTTTACTTCTTCCAACCATTTTTTTTCAGTGAAAAATTTAAAAAATTCTTTGGCCTGTTCTAAATTTCTAATCACACCGTCTAAAATTACTCCGTGACCGACTTGAAGATTTTTTTCAATTTCTTTAAAAACCAGACGATAAATAAGCCAATCGGCTACCAAAAGTCCTTGACGGCTTTTTTCCGCTTCTTTTTTTTCTTCCAAGTCTGTTGAACCGCCGGCCAACATTCTACGCACCAAATCCCCGCTGGAAATATGCTTAAAATTTAAAAAAGCGCTCAAACACTTTGCTTGAGTGCCCTTGCCAGAACCCGGCGGCCCCATAAAAACAAATATTTTATTGGCCATACATTAAATTTTTAAAATCCCTCGTATTCACGCATTGTCAATTGGGATTCAATTTGTCGCACTGTTTCAATAACCACCGACACTACGATAAGAAGAGAAGTTCCGCCAACTACCAAAGAACTTGTGCCTGTTACACCACTCATAGTCAATGGTAAAACAGCAATCAAACCCAAAAAGATGGCGCCGGCCAAAAGAATACGATTGATGGTATATTGAAGATACTCGGCAGTGAGACGCCCGGGCCGGATGCCCGGAATAAACCCGCCTTGTTTTTGCAAATTCTCGGCGATTTTTTGCGGATGGAAAATAACGGCGGTGTAGAAAAAAGTAAAAGCCACTACCAGAATAAAATACAGCGCTCCGTAAAAAATTTGATTATTAAATAAAGTAATGATCCATTGCGCCGAGTCAGCAATCCATGGGGTTCTGGCGCGCATAAAAAATTGAGCGACCATTGAAGGAAACAAAATTATGGAAATGGCAAAGATAATCGGAATCACGCCAGCCATATTCACGCGCAAGGGCAAGTGCGTGGTTTGCCCGCCAAAAACATGACTGCCGCGCACCTGCCGGGCATAAGACACGGGAATGTTGCGCTGACCCTCGGTCACAAACACCACGCCAACAATAGTGACAATGGCCACCAGGGCAAAAATTACCATCTGCGCCAGCTGACTGCTGTCAAAAGTAACAAACATCTGCTGGACCTTGCCGGGTAGGGCTGAAACAATGCCGGCGAAAATCAGAAGAGAAATGCCATTGCCAATATTTTTTTCTGAAATTAACTCTCCAATCCACATTAAAAAAACCGTACCAGCGGTAATTGTCACCATGGTGGTGATCAGGCGAAACAAATCCATTTCGCCCACAATACCGCGCGCCGATTGCTTCAAGAGCATAATCATGCCGTAAGATTGTAAAAATGCCAAAGGCACGGTGAGCCAACGAGTGAATTGATTAAGACGGCGCTGTCCGGCCTCGCCTTCTTTGGACATTTCTTCCAAGCTCGGCACAATCATAGCCAGAAGCTGAAAAATAATGGAAGCGGTAATATAGGGGGCCACGCCAAGCATGATGACGGAAAAATTTTCCATTGTTCCGCCGGAAAAGATATTCATGAGTCCTAAAATTTGATTAGATTGAAAAAATTTGCGTAACGCCAGCACATCCACTCCGGGCACCGGAATATGCGCCGCCAAACGAAAGATTACTAGCATGATGAGAACAAAAATAATGCTCTGGCGCAAGTCCTTAATCTTCCAGATTTGTGAAAGTTTTTCTAACATACAAATTTTACTTCACGCTCCCGCCCCTAGCCTCAATCTTGGCTTTGGCCGAACCGGAAACCGGCAGACTCTCAATGTTCAACTTTTTAGTCAATTCGCCGTCGCCTAAAATTTTTACATTTTCCGCCCGAACGCTCACTAATCCTTTTTCTTTTAAAGAAGCAATGCTAACTTTATCCCCATCATTAAAATGCTTTTCCAAAACTTCCAAATTCAAAACTACGGCCTTGGGATGAAAGCTCTTAAAACCGCGCAATTTGGGAGAAGACATCAACAAATTGCGCAAGCCCTTGCGCGCCAATTTGTTTTTGCCGCCGCTTCTGGCCTTCTGGCCTTTTTGCCCCTTGCCGCTATAAGAACCCTGGCCGGCGGAGTCACCGCGGCCGAGCCGTTTTGGTTTGCGTCTGGATCCGGCTGACGGTTTTAAATTATGCAGTTTTAACGACATATTTTCTCGTCTTTAATTTTTTCAAGGCCTCAAAAGTCGCTTTGACATTATTGATTTTATTATTGGAACCGAAAATCTTGCTCACCACGTTCGGCACGCCAGCCATTTCCAAAACCACGCGCACTGCGCCTCCGGCAATAATACCCGAACCCTGCGGAGCCGGTTTCAACATTATCTCCGCGGCGCCAAATTTGGCATCCACCCGATGTGGAACCGTTTCATGAAAAAGCGGCACGGTGAAAACCCGTTTCTTCGCCTGACGCACGGCTTTTTCCACGGACATAGCCACATCCGCGCCCTTAGCCACGCCATATCCCACCCGGCCTTTCTTATCTCCTATTATAACACAAGCGCGAAAATTCATCCTCTTGCCGCCTTTAGTCACGCGGGTCACGCGCGCCAAATCCAAAATTTCCTGATTAAATTCGCGGTCTTCGCCGCCGCGCCGGCCGCCTCGGCCTGACTGTCTTTGTGGTTGCATAATAAATATTAAAATTTCAAACCGCCGACGCGGGCGCCTTCAGCCACGGCTTTAACACGTCCATGATACAAATAACCGCCGCGGTCAAAACAAATTTCTTTAACGCCTTTGGCCAAAGCCGCTTTGGCAATAATTTTACCGGCCTCAAAAGCCAAAGCCTCTTTGCCTTTTAAAGTATTGCCTTCGCCAATCTTTAATCCTCTGGTATTCACGCCGATGATTGTTTTTCCGGTATCATCATTGATCAGTTGAGCAAACACATTTTTCAAACTGCGATAAACGCACAGGCGCGGTTTCTTTTCCGTACCGGCAACTTTGGCGCGCACTCTGGCATGCCTGGTCTTTCTGGCTTGAACTTTAATTTTTTCAAAACTTTTCATACTAATGAATATTAAGCCGCGGCCTTGGTGGCGGCTTTACCGGCTTTGCGTCTGATAATTTCACCAACATACTTGATACCTTTGCCCTGATATGGCTCCGGTTTTTTTAAAGCTCGGATGCGCGCGGCTGTTTCACCAACGAGCCCCTTGTCAATTCCCTTGACCACAATTATATCCTTATCCATTGAAATTTCCACCCCGACCGGCACGGCAAAATTAACCGGATGCGAATAACCAATGTGCAAAACTAAATTTTTGCCTTTAACCTCTGATTTAAAACCAATGCCGCTCATTTCCAACCTTTTTTCAAACCCCTTGGTCACACCCTCAACCATATTTTGTAGCAAACTGCCAAACAGCCCCCACAGAGCGCGGTCGTTGGTTTCTTCCGGGTCTAAAACAGCCACTTTTAAATCAGCGCCCTCTTGGGTCACTTTCACATGAGGATGCAATTTAATTTCCAAAGCTCCTTTCGGCCCTTTAATAGACACCGCGTTTTCTTTCAATTCAGCGCTTACGCCGGTTGGGAGATTAATGGGTTGTTTACCGATTCTAGACATAATTTTTAATAAATTTCACACAATAATTCGCCGCCGATTTTTTTCTGTCCGGCTTCTTTGTTGGTCATGAGACCATGTGAAGTAGAAAGGATGGCAACACCCAGATTATTTCTGACTTTGGGCAGATGATCCTTATCCACGTAGATCCGGCGGCTGGGCACGCTCACTCGTTTCAAGCTGGTAATGGCCGGTTCTTTATTGATATATTTCAATTCAATCTTAAGATCTTCCGGGAATGTTTCGGTTTTTTCAACTTTAAGAACCAGACCTTCTTTGGCCAGAATTTCAGCAATACCCATTTTTATTTTGGAAAAAGGCACCGCCACCTCTTTTTTTCTGGCTAAGAGGCCGTTGCGAATTCTTGTTAACATGTCGGAAATTGGATCGTTGAACATAAGCGTATTTTTTACCAGCTGGCCTTTCTCACGCCGGGTAATTCCCCGCGATTAGCCAATTCTCTAAAACAAATGCGGCACATTTCAAAATCCCTCATATAGCCGCGCTTGCGGCCGCAGCGCCAACAGCGCCGCACTACTCTGGTGCTGAATTTAGGTTTTTTGGATGATTTGCTGATTTGCGCTTCAGTAGCCATATAAAATTATTATCAAGCGAGCGAGGGAAGAGCAAATTTATTTGCTCTTCCGAGCGAGCGCAGATATCAAAGGGCTTAGTGCCCTTTATTTGCTAAAAGGAAAACCTAATAGTTTGAATAAGTGTTCCGCCGTCTCGCAATTTTTGGCGTTGCTCACCACGGTGATTTCCAGCCCGTGCAGTCTCTCCACTTCATCGGAACGAATTTCCGGAAAAGCGATGTGTTCTTTAAAACCAATGGTCAAATTACCCTGATGATCCAGCGACTTCATCGGCAGGCCGCGGAAATCCCTGACGCGCGGCAAAGTGATATTAATCAGTTTGGTTAAAAAATCATACATCCGCGCTCCCCGCAAAGTCACTTTGGCGCCGATAATCTGGCCGGCGCGGACTTTAAAATTGGAAATTGATTTTTTAGCCGCGGTCAAAACCGGCTTTTGTCCGGTGATTCTTTTCAAATTCGCTTCAATAATTTCTTTGATCTTTGGCTCATTGCTGATTTTGCCAAAGCCAACATGAACCGCCACCTTGACTATTTTCGGCACGGCGTTGATATTTTTATAGCCGCCCTCTTTCATCAATTGCAACACGACATTTTTTTGATAATGTTCTTTTAAGTTCATACAACTTCTTTGCATTTATTGCAAATTCTTTCTTTTTTATCCGCCACGACTTTGGCGCCTAAGCGTACCGGCTTTTCGCAACGGGCGCAATAAAACATCACTTTGGACACGTGCAATGGCGCGGACAGCTCAATCACCTGGCCCTTCTGGCCTGATTTATTGGGTTTGGCATGCTTTTTAAAAACATTGACCCCCTCCACCACGATTTTATCCAATTTCGGAAACACCTGGATTATTTTTCCGGTTTTACCCTTATCTTTGCCTGTTAAAACAAATACTTTGTCTCCGGTTTTTAATTTCATATGATTACAGCACTTCAGGGGCCAAAGAAATTATTTTAGTAAATCCCAAATCGCGCAATTCGCGAGCCACCGGCCCAAAAATGCGTGTACCCTTTGGCTCTTTGTTTTTTTTGTCAATAATTACCGCGGCATTTTCGTCAAAACGAATGTAGGTGCCGTCCGGCCGGCCCACTGTTCGACGCGCGCGCACCAACACCGCCGTGACCACTTCGCTCTTTTTCACCATACCATAAGGCTCGGCTTTTTTAACCACCGCGGTAAAAATATCTCCCAAGCGGGCGTAGTGCTTGCGATATCCGCCCAAAACGCGAATACATTGGAGCTGTTTGGCTCCGGTATTATCCGCTGAATTTAACATTGTCCTGTGTTGAATCATACCATTTATTTGCTAACGCGCCATCTTTTATCTTTAGACATCGGGCGGCAGCCCACAAATTGCACCTTATCGCCTTCTTTATACGACCCCTCCTCAAAATGCACTTTGAATTTTTTACTGACGATGTATCGCTTCAAATACTTCGGATGTTTTTTCATTTCTTCAACTTCAACCACAATGGTTTTGGGGGTCTTCGCGGACACCACCACTCCGGAAAAAATATGCTGTTTTTTTGTTTTAGAAACTTCTGACATATTCAATTAATTAAAGCCCTTTGAGCGCGGTTAATAATTGGGCGGCCTCTTTCTTTAATTTTCTGATTTCCCGAACATTTTTCAATTCAGCGGTGCTCACCCGAAAACGAAATTCGCGCAAGGTTTCCCGCAAGACATTTAGCCTTTCTGTCATTTCTTCTTTGGTTTTATTTTTCAATTCAGAAAATTTTACCATACTAGATAGCTTTAACTACGATTGTTTTAACCGGTAATTTATGACCGGCCAATTTAAGGGCGGCTTTGGCAATGTCTTCGGTAATGCCATCCACTTCAAACATAACGATACCCGGCTTCACCGCGGCCACAAAATGATCCACCGCGCCCTTGCCGCTGCCCATAACACTTTCATTGCCGTGATTGGTAACCGGTTTGTCCGGAAAAATGCGAATCCACAGTTTACCGCCTTTTTTGAAAAAATGAGTAATGGTGCGGCGCGCTGATTCAATTTGTCTGGCGGTAATCCAGCCGTGTTCCAAAGTTTTCAATCCAAAAGCTCCGTAATCAACCGTGGTTTTGGTAGTAGAAATGCCGGTTTTGCGTCGGCGGCCCTTATGCCATTTTCTGTGTTTTACTTTCTTTGGATACAACATATCATTTCTTAAAAATATCGCCGCGATAAATCCAGATCTTCACCCCCAAAACGCCGTAAGTCATCTGCGCAATACCGGTGGCATAGTTGATATCGGCGCGCAAATTGGTCAAGGGTAATTTACCATCGGTCAATTTTTCGCGACGGGCGATTTCCGCCCCGTCCAAACGGCCCGACACCATCACTTTAACACCCAGAGCTCCGGCGCGGCGGACTCTTTCAATCGTTTGTTTCAGCACGCGGCGGAAGGGCAGGCGTTTTTCCAAATCATTGACCATGTTTTGCGCGACAATCGTGGCTGACAAATTCGGCCGGCTGACTTCTTGAATGTTCAATTTAACGGCAAATTTATCTTTAGCGAAGAATTTTTTTTGAATTTTTTTGCGCAATTCTTCCGCCCCGACGCCGCCGCGTCCGATGATCAAACCTGGCTTGGCCACCTGCAGAGTAATGGTGATTTCATTCGCTCCTCTTTCAATCTGAACTGAATCCAAACCGGCCTCTTTCAAATTCTTAAACAAAAAATCTTTTAATTTCATGTCCTGCTGCAAAAGCGTCGCGTATTTTTTGCGCGAAAACCATTTGGCGTCAAAATCCAGAATAGTAGACAAACGAAAAATTTTTGGATGTACTTTGTGTCCCATATTAGCGATCTTCCAAAACAATGGAAATATGACAAGTATGTTTTTTAATCGGTGCGGCTCGACCAAAAGCGCGCGGCCGCCATCTTTTTAAAGACGGACCCTGATCAGCGGCGATTTTTTTAATAAACAATTTATCTTTTTCCAATTTAAAATTATTAACGGCATTGGCCACGGCTGATTGCAATAATTTGCTAACCGGCCGGACGGCTATTTTATTGACAAAAGCCAAAATCGCCTCGGCTTCTTTGACCGATTTGCCGCGGATCAAATCAATCACTAATTTGACTTTGCGAGAAGACATTCTAATATATCTGGCTTTGGCTTTGACTTCCATAAATAAGGTTTAGATCCCCGCTTACGCGGGGATGACGCTTTGCGTCATTTCTTAGCTTCGGGCTTGGCAGTCACGGCCGCGACTTGCTGTTTAGCCGTTTCCGCCTGCTTGGTTTCTAATTCTTTTTGCATCTTTCCGCCATGTTTGACAAATTTGCGAGTCGGGGAAAATTCACCCAGACGATGGCCGACCATATTTTCCACCACCAGTACCGGTATATGTAATTTGCCGTTATGAACGCCAATAGTAAAACCCACCATTTCCGGCGTTATTTGCGAATCTCTGGACCAAGTCTTAATAATTGTTTTGTCGCCCTGTCTTAACTTCATTATCTTCTTTAACAATTTTTCATCAACAAACGGGCCTTTTTTTAAACTTCTGCTCATACAAAATATTACTTCTTTCTTCGATGCATTATAAATTTATCGCTCCATTTATTATGTTTTCTGGTTTTAACTCCCAGGGCCGGCTTACCCCAAGGCGTCTCCGGACGCGCCATACCAATCGGATTATGGCCCTCGCCGCCGCCATGCGGATGGTCCACCGGATTCATCGCTTTGCCGCGCACGCTCGGCTTAATGCCGCGATGGCGCATGCGGCCGGCCTTGCCCCAACGAATCAAATTTCTGTCGGGATTGCTGACCTGGCCGATGGAGGCCGAACAAGCTGTTAAAACTCTACGAATTTCTCCGGAAGGCATTTTCAAAACCGCGCAGTCCCCCTCCATGGCCATAAGCTGGGCGGAATTTCCCGCCCCGCGCACCAATTTTCCGCCGGCGCCGGGATTTAATTCAACATTATGAATCATTAAACCAACGGGCATGTGTTTCAAAGGCATGCGATTGCCGTACTGCACGTCAATTCTTTTTTGGGAAAAAATCAGTTTAACGCCGACAGTTAAATTATTAGGCGCTAAAATATAACTTTTTATTCCGTCGCTGTATTCCACCAAGGCGATGCGGGCGCCACGATTCGGATCATATTCAATTGACTTGACCTCGGCGGCCACATCAAATTTCTGCTGTTTAAAATCAATCAAACGATAAAACGGACGCGTGCCGCCGCCGCGATGACGCACGGTTATGAGCCCTCTGGAGCGGCCGGTACGCTTCTTGTGCGACTTCATCAGTGATTTGGTGGGCGCAGTATTAGTTAAATCGGAAAAAGTGTCAACACTGGAGAACCGCCGACCGGCTGAATTTTTTTTGTAAACTTTAATCGGCATATTACACGTTCTTATGCAATTCAATTCTCTCGCCCTTCTTCAAGGTTATGATGGCTTTTTTGCGATCTTTTCTTTGGCCGAACACGCGTCCATAACGCACTTCTTTGCCCATAATATTAATCATTCTAACCTTTACCACTTGCACGCCGTAAATAGCTTCAATCGCTTTTTTCACTTCCAATTTATTGGCCGAGGGCAACACTTCAAAACCATACTGGCCATTACTTTGCAAATAGGTAATTTTTTCTGTTACCAGCGGTTTAAGAAGCAAGCGGCTGGCCGGATGATATTTTTTTGTTTTCACGTCTTTCATCATCTCTTCGGCGGTCTTTTCCGATTTTGTTTCAGATTCATTTTTGAGCTGATCAACAACCGGCGCCGTGGCGGGCGCTTTTTGAGGCGTTCCTTTTTTTCTTGTCCATCTGTCAAAAAATTTCATACTGCTTACTTATTTTTTTGCCAAAATTTAACCGCTTCCGCCGTTGTCAAAACCGTATCGGCGTTTAAAATATCCAACAAATTCAATTCTTCCAAATTTTCCTGATTTACCGACGGCAAATTTTTGGAAGCGCGGCGCAAATTATCTTTTTTGGCCGAAAAAACCACTAAAACTTTTTTGCCAACGACCGGCAATGTTTTCATCATTTTGACAAAGGCCTTGGTTTTGGCTTCGGGCAAATCGAAACTTTCCAAAAGAATTAAAGCGTTTGCTTTTACTTTGTCAGACAAAACCATATTCAAAACAGTCTGCTTAGTTTTACGGTTTATTTTAACTTTAAAATTGCGCTCCGGTCTTGGACCAAAAACAACCCCGCCGCCGCGCCACAATGGAGAGCGGATTGAACCCTGACGCGCGCGGCCCGTGCCTTTTTGCTTCCAAGGTTTTTTGCCGCCGCCGGAAACCTCGCCTCTGGTTTTCGTATGCGCGGAAACTTGACGGCTATTAGCCATCAACCCGTTAACCACAAAATGAATCAACTCCGGTTTTACTTGAACTTCAAAAACTTTGGAATTCAAATCCTCTGTCCCAACCACCTGGCCTTCAAAATTGTAGATATTAATTTTAGCCATAATTAAGCTTTGGATTTTTCTTCAACCGGCGCCGCGGCCGGTTCCGGAGCTGTTTTTGATTCTACCGGAGCGGCAGTTGTTTCCGCTGGCGCGACGACCGGTTCAGCTTTTTTCTTCACGACTAATTCGCCTTCTCCGATGATTGCCAATAAACCGTTCCGACCGCCAGGCAAAGCCCCCTTGATTTTCAAAATATTTTTCTCCGCGTCTATTGCCGCGATTTCCAAATTTTTAATAGTAATCTGATCGCCGCCCATGCGCCCGGCCATGCGTTGATCTTTAAAAACTCTCTGTACGCCGCCCGCGCCGATGTCACCCGGCATTCTCAAATTATCTTTATGGCCGTGCGTGGCCGGCCCGCCGGCAAAATGATGCCTCTTGACCACGCCCTGAAATCCCTTTCCTTTGGAAACTCCCACCACCTCAACTTTTTCCCCCAATTTAAAACTCTCCACAGTTATTTCATCGCCGCGCTCCACTTTCACTTCTTCTCCCATTTTTAAAGAAAATTCTTTTAAAAATCTCAGACTTGGCAAATTTTTTAAATGGCCCAATTGGGGTTTATTCAAATGCTTCGCCACCGTTGGTTCAAAACCAACCTGAATCCCCGAACGGCCGGTGCCTGTATCTTTTTTCACCTGCGTCACAAAACAAGGGCCGGCTTCAACAATGGTTACGGGCACGACATCGCCATTCTCTTTAAAAATCTGCGACATCTGAATTTTTTTGCCAAGAATAAATTTCATACTATAACCCAAGTAAACTAAAAGCCAGAAGATTTGCCTTCTGACTTCCTAACAAAACAAACCGAATACTATTTTGGAATCAGATATAATTGTCAATCTCCTCAAATCTTGCCTGACAGCCGATAGAAGTTTTCCTTAAAGGATCTTCTCTATCTTCTCTCCGCAAGTTTTTTTGTTCTACATTTTTATCTCTACATCCACGCCGGCTGGCAGGTTCAGATGCATCAGGGCATCAATGGCCTTGGAATTCGGATTCTTAATCTCAATCAATCTTTTGTGGGTGCGCATTTCATACTGTTCGCGCGCGTCTTTGTGCACAAAGGTGGAACGATTTACCGTGTAGCGTTTTTTCTCCGTCGGCAATGGCACCGGGCCAATTACCGAAGCGCCCTGCCGCTCGGCGGTATCAATTATTGTCTTAGCGGCTTGATCAATAATTTTATTGTCATAAGCTCGGATTTTAATCCGAATGCGCTGTTCCGCTTCTTCTTCTTTTTTGGTCTTTACAACTTTAGGGTCGCTCATGTGATTATTTGCTAATCTTTATCACCACGCCCGCGCCAACAGTCTTGCCGCCTTCGCGAATGGCAAAACGCTGTTTTTCTTCCAATGCCACCGGGGTAATCAATTTAATCTGCAATTTTACAGTATCGCCGGGCATCACCATTTCCGTGCCGGCGGACAAAGTCACCTCACCGGTTACATCAGTGGTGCGGATATAGAATTGGGGTTTATAGCCGGTGAAAAACGGTTTGTGGCGGCCGCCTTCTTCTTTGCTCAAGATGTAAACTTCACCCTCAAATTCGCTGTGCGGGGTGACCGAACCGGGCTTGGCCAAAACCATACCGCGTTCAACATCGTCTTTTTTAGTGCCGCGCAAAAGCAAACCGGCGTTGTCTCCGGCCAATCCTTCATCAAGCGATTTATTAAACATTTCAATGCCGGTTACCACTGTTTTGGTAGTATCTTTAATACCGACAATTTCCACTTCTCCGTTCAAGTTGATTTTTCCGCGTTCAATTCTACCGGTCACCACAGTACCGCGGCCTTCAATGGAGAAAACGTCTTCCACCGGCATTAAAAACGGTTTTTCAATGTCGCGAACCGGTTCGGTAATAAATTCATCCATGGCTTTCATCAAATCCAAAATCGGCTTGGCGGCGGCTTCATCGGAAGGATTTTGCAAGGCCTTCAAAGCGCTACCGCGAATAATCGGAGTGGTGTCGCCCGGAAATTCATATTTTTTCAATAAATCCTTAATTTCTTCTTCCACCAAATCAATCAATTCCGGATCAGTCACCTGATCAACTTTGTTCAAGAAAACAACAATATAGGGCACGCCGACTTGACGGGCCAACAGAATATGTTCGCGGGTCTGGGGCATGGGGCCGTCAGCGGCCGACACCACCAAAACAGCGCCATCCATTTGAGCGGCGCCGGTAATCATGTTCTTCACATAATCAGCATGGCCCGGACAATCCACGTGGGCATAATGTCTTTTTTCAGATTCGTATTCCACGTGCGCTGTGGCAATGGTGATACCGCGAGCTTTTTCTTCAGGAGCGGCGTCAATCTGATCAACGCCTTTGTCCTGGGCTTTAAAACCGTGAGTTTTTAAAACCTGCAAAATGGCCGCGGTTAAAGTGGTTTTTCCGTGGTCAACGTGGCCGATCGTGCCGACATTAACGTGCGGCTTGGTTCTTTCAAATTTGTCTGCCATATTTTTGGCTAAAATTAAATAAAAATTAAATAAACTTAAAACTTGCTTTTTATTATATCACATCTGTAAAAAAAGGCAAGGGTTTGATTTGTGTGTAATCAATTACGGCTCTAACGGCTCAAAATAGTACTGATCTTCCCTTTCTTCCGCAACCGGCTTTTCTTTTATTTCTTCTTCGCCAAAAACATCATCTGCTTTGCTATCAGCGGAAAAATCAGACAGTTCGGAATCGGCCAAATCATCAAAATTAGGCAATGATTCAGACAAAGGCAACGGCTCCTGTTTTTCCCAGGACATCTTCCCTTCAATCAATTTTTCATAATCCGCCAAACCCATCACCACATAGGGTTCGGGATTATCGGTTTCCAAAACAATCAGCCGATCGCCGGTTTTTTTAATTAAACTGATGATTTTCTTTAAACTGCCGTCCATAACAATTTCAATTTTACTAAAATTCTCAAATGCTTGTCAAACAATTATTTCCTCTTCCCCTCAATAATTTCTTTAGCCACGTTAGACGGCACTTCGGCGTAATGAGCAAATTCCATAGAATAGGAAGCGCGGCCCTGGGTCATGGAACGCAAATCCGTGGCATAGCCGAACATCTCGGAGAGCGGCACCATGGCGTCAATTACTTTTACGCCCGGCCGATCGCGCATTTCCATGATTTGTCCGCGCTTGGAGTTCAGATTGCCAATCACATCACCCATAAACTGTTCGGAAGTTATTACCTCCACCTTCATCACCGGTTCCAAAATCATTGGTCCGGCTTTTTTCACCGCCTCTTGCAAAGCAAACGAGCCGGCCATTTTGAAAGACATTTCCGAAGAGTCCACCTCGTGATAAGAACCGTCAAAAACCGTGGCCTTAATATCCACCAAAGGATAGCCGGCAAGCACTCCCTTATCAATCGCGTCTTTGACGCCTTTATGAATAGCCGGAATAAATTCCCGAGGCACGACCCCACCTTTGATCTCATCAACAAATTCAAAACCGGCTCCGCGCTCCAAGGGTTCAATGCGCAGCCAGCAGTGTCCGTATTGGCCGCGACCGCCTGACTGGCGGATGTATTTTCCCTCGCCCTCGGCCAACTGTTTAATCGCCTCTTTGTAAGCCACTTGCGGCCGGCCCACATTGGCCTCAACTTTAAATTCTCTTCTCATTCTATCCACGATAATATCCAAATGCAATTCACCCATGCCGGAAATAATGGTTTGCAAAGTGTCTTCATCGGTTTTGATGTGGAAAGTCGGATCTTCCTCGGCTAATTTCTGCAAAGCCATGCCCATTTTTTCCTGGTCGGCTTTAGTTTTTGGTTCAATGGCAATGGAGATAACCGGTTCGGGAAACACGATGGATTCAAGCATTACCGGATGTTCCGGCTCGCAGAGAGTGTGACCGGTAAAAGTGTTTTTCAAACCGACTGCCGCGGCAATGTCTCCTGCCAAGACTTCATTGATTTCCTCGCGATGGTTGGCGTGCATCCTGACCAAACGGCCAATGCGTTCGCGTTCGCCGGTAGTGGTGTTTAGCACATAGGAACCGGCTTGCAATTTACCTGAATAAACGCGAAAAAAAACCAATTTGCCAATAAACGGGTCAGCCGCGATTTTAAAAGCCAAACCGACAAACGGCGCGTCATCGCCAACCTTGACATCAATATCTTTTTCTTTGTCATTGGGATCAAAACCGTGCGGCGCGGCCACATCCAAAGGATGGGGCAGATAATCAACCACAGCGTCCAACATAAACTGCACGCCTTTATTTTTCAAAGCCGAACCACAGAGAATTGGCACAATTTCAAAATTGACCACGGCTTGACGCAAAACTTTTTTCAAATCTTCTAACGGAATTTCTTCGCCGGCCAAATATTTATTTAAAAGTTTTTCATCATTCTCGGCTATTTTTTCCACCAACTCCGAACGATATTGCTCGGCCATTTCTTTCAGATCAGTCGGAATTTCTTCCTCCTTGATTTCCTTGCCCAGATCATCCATATATATGTAGGCCTTGCGAGTGAGCAAATCAACTGTTCCTTTGAAATTGGCTTCAGTGCCAATGGGTAACTGCAATGGAATGGCGTTTTTGGTCAGCCGTTCATGAATTGATTTAACATCATTAAAAAAATTAGCGCCCATTCGGTCCAATTTGTTGATAAAACAAATACGCGGCACTTTGTATTCGTCGGCATAACGCCAGTTGGTTTCCGACTGCGGTTCCACGCCGGCCACGCCGTCAAAAATCACCACCGCGCCGTCCAGCACGCGCAAAGACCGTTTCACCTCTACGGTAAAATCAATGTGCCCGGGGGTGTCAATCAAGTTGATGCGGCAATCCTTCCAAAAACAAGTGGTGGCGGCGGAAGTGATGGTAATGCCGCGTTCACGCTCTTGTTCCATCCAATCCATGGTGGTCGCGCCCTCGTGCACTTCGCCGATTTTGTGTTTTTTCCCGGTGTAAAACAAAACGCGCTCGGACACCGTGGTTTTGCCGGCATCAATGTGAGCGATAATCCCAATATTGCGGGTCTTTTCCAATGGATAATCTCTGGGCATAAATACAAAGTCATCCCGACCCTGAAACAAGTTCAGGGTGACATTATTTATTTCGGAATCTCAAAATTAAAATCTCGCGAAATGGGCAAAAGCGCGATTGGCCTCGGCCATACGATGCATATCCTGTTTTTTCCTTACGGCCTCGCCTTGATTTTGAGAAGCGGCCATCAGTTCATCGGCCAAATTAATATGCATTGGCTTGCCTTTGCGCGCCTGCGCGGCGGCGATAATCCAGCGAAAAGCCAAACCATTGCGGCGCTCGCCCCTGACCGGCATGGGCACCTGATAATTGGCTCCGCCCACGCGGCGGGATTTGGTCTCCATTTGCGGACTTACGTTTTTCATGGCCTCATCAAAAACATCCAGAGGATCTTTTTTGATTTTTTCCTTAATCAAATCAAAAGCTCCGTAGACTATTTTCTGCGCTGTAATTTTTTTGCCCTTGCGCATGACAAAATTGATAAACTTAGCCAACAGAATATTTTGATATTTCGGGTCTGGCAAGATGTTTCTTTTGGGTGCTGATTTTCCACGCATAAAATTTAAAAATTATTACTTTCCTTTCTTCGCGCCGTAGACAGAACGGCCGCGCTTGCGGCCGGCTACGCCTTGAGTATCATAAATGCCGCGCACAATGTGGTAGCGCACGCCCGGCAAATCCTTAACGCGTCCGCCGCGAATCATAACGATAGAGTGTTCCTGCAAATTATGACCGACGCCCGGAATGTAGGCCGTCACTTCCATACCGTTGGACAAACGCACGCGAGCGATTTTGCGCAACGCCGAGTTTGGTTTTTTCGGAGTCATGGTTGTCACCTTCACGCACACTCCGCGCAAAAACGGCCGACCGCCGGCCAAATCCGTGCGACGGCGATGCAAGGTGTCCAAACCATGCTGCATGGCCGGAGCCTTGCTCTTCTTTTTAATGGAATGACGACCTTTTTTAATCAATTGATGAATTGTTGGCATAAAATAAACAAAAACAAAGGGACTTAAATGTCTCTTTGTGGCAGGCCCCGAGCCACCGAGGCGACAACTCAATTTTCCACAAAGCTATGTGAGAATATTCTATATCAAAGCTGAAAATCTGTCAACTGCCAACCATTATTCTAAACACCGCTTCAATTATCGGACTTATCAACTTAAACGCAAAAAAAATAAAGAAAAACAATAAAAAAATACTGTACCGTTCTAAAAATTCACGTATCTTGTGGGCGCTATCCGGCAAAAGAGCATATAAAATTTTAGAACCATCCAACGGCGGAATGGGCATTAAATTAAAAATAGCCAAAACAATATTGGCATAAACAATCAAAGTGAAAAAACTGATTATTGAAAAAATAAAAGATGAGGAAGGGATGCCAGCTGCGCGAATAAAAATACTAAAAACCAAAGCTGTGGCAATGTTCGCCATTGGACCGGCGAGCCCAACCATAGCCGGCCCCCATTTTTGATCTTTCAAATTATACGGATTGTAGGGCACGGGCTTGGCATAGGCAAAAACAAAACTACCGCCCGAAACAAAATACAAAAATATCGGCAAAAGAATCGTGCCCCATTTATCAATGTGCACACGCGGGTCGAGCGACAACCGGCCGGCGTATTTGGCAGTCGGGTCTCCCAGCATCCAAGCCATCCAGCCGTGCGCGTATTCGTGAATAATGGCCGACGGAATAATTATGATAAAATAAAAAACCAAAGAAAAAATATCCATAGGGCTTGCCAATTAATTAATTCTATGATAGAATCATACCACACTTATTTAATCATGACTATATGGCTAGAAAATGCTCCAAATGCGGCCGCGGACCGATTAAAGGCGCCACCCGCAGTCACTCCAACATCAAGACCAAGCGCCGCGTCTTTGTCAATCTGCAATGGCAAAAAGTCAATGGCAAAAAAATGAAAATCTGCACCAAATGCCTCAAGACCTTGGCCAAAGCGAAATAAAGCGTAAAAAACAAAATATCCTCCTGAAAACGGAGGATATTTTTAATTAGCTCAAACCCTTGACACGCTTCAGATATTGTGGTAAAAAAGTAGTAACCTCCACAATTGTGTGTGAGGAGTATTAAGGAGTTTGACAATGCAGGACAAAAAGACGCCCGACAGATTGGGCCAAACACTTGACGGCCTTCCTTTGAAACAGGTCCGATACAAGGTGACTATTGTCGGCCTCCAGTCGGCAGTCACGGTCGAACAGGAGTACGGGAATGATCTTGATCATCCCGTAGAAGCTATTTATATTTGCCCACTCCCCGCGGAAGCGAGCGTGCTTGCGCTGGAGATGCAAATCGGTGATCGCAAGGTCACTGCTAATCTCCGACAGCGTGAAGAGGCGCGCCAGGAGTATGCGGCAGCTCGCGATGCCGGGCATCACACCACGCTCCTTGAACAAGAGCGTGAGAATGTCTTCACGATGAATGTGGGTGGAATTGAGCCGGGCGAGAAGGTGATTGTATCGGTTACCATGATCGCACCGGTTGATTGGCAGGATGGCGGCGGACGCTTCATGGCTCCGCTGGTCGTGGCTCCGCGATTTATCCCGGGAAACCCGACCGGCCAGCAGGGCACCGGTTGGGCCGATGATACCGACAAGTCGCCGGACGCCTCAAAAATTACGCCGCAGGTGGTTGAGAGCGTGCCTTACACTGCTTCAATCGCGCTCGATCTCTCTCCGGGTTTCGCGGCGCATGTCGAGTGCCCCTCGCACCCGACCATGGTTGAGCCCTATGACTCCGCGGAAGGGGAAACCCAACAGATCAAACTTACCGGACTCCGGATGGACCGTGATTTCATCCTGACCTATCGGACGCAGGCAACTCTTCCGACAGTCAGGGTTGATCGGACAACATTCATCCCGAATAATGATGATCAACCAGAGGAATTTGTTCTCCTCCAACTCACGCCAGGCGCCTCCGCGGTGGAAGTTAAAGTCCCGCTCGATGTCATCCTTGTTCTTGATAAGTCGGGTAGTATGTATGGCGGGCCGATTGCTGGACTCAAGCGCGTCGCGAATAAGATTCTCGACCGCTTGATGAATTTCGGACGATCGGTGCGCGTCGGGATTGTCATTTATAACTGCAGTGCTGATGAATTGCTTCCTCTTGCCACGATCGGACAAGACCAACGGGAAAAAATCCAGAACATAACCGCGAGTGGTGGTACCGACACGCCTCGCGCGCTCAAAGCCGCGATGCAACTGTTCGGAAACGAACAGGATGGACGCGAGCGGTGCATAGTACTCGTAACTGATGCCATGGTTGACACAGCCTACCGCGCGAAGCGTGGGGTGCGCATTCATGTCGTCGGGATTGGCACAGCTGTGAACGACGAATTGGCGCGACGCTGGAGCCGCGAGACTGGCGGAGGCGTGTATTGGACTAGACCGGACGAGGACTTTGATGCCGCGGCAACTGCAATCGCCGCACTTGCCTCTGGTCCGGTGGTCATTGATGTCGCTCTCCAAGGACTCCCAACAGAGGCAGTCGTTGTGGGGTTGGACGACCTTTACGCCGGTTGTCCACGCACGATTGCCGTCAAGTTGCCTCATCCTATTACCAAGTTCACGGTCACTGGCAAAAACGCAGACGGGCAACCGCTCGAGTGGCCGATAACAATGCCTTTGGAGTCAACGACTGAACTTGGCGCGCGGCTTTGGGCTAAAGCTCAAATTCGCGAAGTTCAAGGAGAAAAGCAGATTGCGCTTTCGCTCCGCTACAACATTATCTGCGGACAAACCGCCTTTGTCGCGGTTTCGATCAAAGAGCAGCCGGGCGGAAAGCCAGTGCGGGTCGACATTCCGGTGCTTTTGCCTGAAGGATGGAACCTGGAAGCGGTGTTTGGTAGTAACATTCCTGCTGCCGGAGGAGGAGGAGGAGTTGTCTTCCGTGGTGCTACGCTTGGTGTGATACACAGATTGGCAGGCAGTCAACCAGAGACATACCACGGCGCAGGCAGTCAACAAGCGGTTTTGCGACCCAAGGCTGCGGGTGGCGTCACACCAACCACCGTAGTAGCTGGATTGGGATCTGTAATCTCGTTGCTGACCAAGGCGCTGGCATTGCTTGCGCAAGCCAAGAACAACGCCCTTAATGATGCTGAATGGCAAACTTTTAGCCAGGAACTCAATGCCAAAGAAACCGCAGGCTTGGCGAGTTGGAGCGAGGATGACAAGGCTCAACTCTTTGTCACGCTCGTCGAACTTGGCAAATTTGGCTATAAAATTGCCGTGATTCCAAAAATGATCTTGGCAGAGCCAAAAGCTGCGAGCGCCCGGGTTTACTGGATTAAAGCACGGCAGCTGCAAGGCTACGCCGTAACGAACTAAAGGAGGTCAACCTGCTCGTGTCAATTAAACTAAATTGGCACGGGCTTTTTTATTTGACATTTTAATTCAAATTCACTATGTCAATTTGCAATGGCAAAAAGTCAATGGCAAAAAAATGAAAATCTGCACCAAATGCCTCAAGACCTTGGCTAAAGTAAAATAAAGAGTCCGTCGTTCAAATATCCTTCTGAAAATGGAGGATATTTTTTGACAACTAACTCCATATCAGATAACATTTAAAACAACCGAGGGGGAAAACAATGAAGCGAGAACCAAAAAGATATCGCGTCTGGCTTGGCAAACAACGCCAAAGCCCGAAAAGAAGAGACCCCATGGCACCGTGGGAAACCGACCGTGGCGCTGATGGGCCATTTACTTTGGAATCCTGCCCCAGGGCAGGATTGTGGCAGCGCC
>CAYIOJ010000011.1:9872-21131 GCA_964365025.1 uncultured Gammaproteobacteria bacterium | reverse complement strand
TTATGAAGAAAGAAAAAAACGAAAAAAAAGGCGAAGTCATAATTTACCAAGCGCCCAAAGGCGAAGCGCGCGTGGAAGTGCGACTGGAAAAAGAGACAGTGTGGCTAACTTTAAATCAGATAGCCGGTCTTTTTGATACTGATAAATCCGGTATTTCTAGGCATATTAAAAATGTATATGATTCCGGCGAATTATCGAAAGATTCAACTGTTGCAAAAATTGCAACAGTTCAAAAAGAGGGGAATCGCCAAATAGAGCGATGTATTGAATTTTACAGTTTAGATGTGATTTTATCAGTCGGCTACCGCGTCAACTCCCAGCGCGCCACGCAATTCCGCGTTTGGGCAACTAAGACACTCAAAAATCATTTGATTCAGGGCTATACCATCAATGAAAAACGGCTGGCCGAAGCGCGGGATAAATTCAACGAACTCCAAAACGCCATTTCATTTTTGCGCGAGAAATCGCAAAAGGAATTATTGACTGGACAATCACAGGAAATTTTGAATTTGCTGGCTAATTATTCTAAAACTCTCTCTTTACTTGAGCAATATGACACTGGAACAGTGGCTAAACCCAAAGGAGTCAAAGCCAAATTTGTTTTGAAGTATGAGGATTGCGTTAAAATCATTAAAGAAATCAAGAAAGAACTGATCAGCAAAAAAGAAGCCGGTGATTTGTTTGGTTCAGCCAGAGGTGGAGCGTTTGAAGGGGTCATTAAAAATCTTTGTCAGACATTTGGAGGCAAAGAGTTTTATGCCACTTTTGAAGAAAAAGCGGCTCATCTTTTGTATTTTATAGTCAAAGATCACCCATTTTCCGATGGCAACAAACGCATCGGCTCATTTTTGTTTGTTTATTTTCTGGACAAAAACAATTGTTTGTATAAAGAAAGCGGAGAAAAGAAAATTAATGATAATGCCCTGGTTGCCCTGGCTCTGCTTATTGCCGAAAGCGACCCGAAAGAAAAAGATGTCTTGATTAAAATAGTGATGAATTTGATTAGATGTTGATATTTATGAGTAAACAAAAAAAAGTAATCCTCGGTTTTACAGGTTTGCTGGCCAGCGGCAAAGGCACGGCCGCTAAATATCTGGAAGAGAAACACCAGGCGGCTACTTTTCGTTTTTCCACTATGCTTCGCGATATTTTGAACCGGGTTTATGTGCCGCACGCGCGCGATAATATGATACGACTTTCGGAATTTTTGCGCGGGGCGTATGGCGAAGACATCATGGCTAAAACAATGTTTAAAGATATTGCCAAAGATACTGCCAAAGTCGTGGTGATTGAAGGCATTAGGCGCCTAGCTGACATTGAACAAGACGCGCCCAATTTTGTTTTAGTGGAAATTTTTGCTGAGCCGAAGATTCGTTACGAACGACTGATCAAACGGGGTGAAAATCCTGATGATAATTCCAAAACATACGAGCAGTTTTTGGCAGATCACCAACGCTCCACCGAATTAAGTATTTTGGAAGTTATCAAACACGCGACAGAAAGGGTGGATAATAATGGCGATATGAAAAGTTTGCATCAACAATTGGATGATTTGGTGAAAAAATATACATAATTATATGCGCGGACGCGAATCAGAACAGCCAGTCGCCTCATTTGAGCAATCAGAAATTATCGGCGATAGAAAAGTAGGTAAACAGGAAAAATTTAATCGTGGTACTGCGGCAGAATTAGAGAAGGAATTTCAAGAAAGTCACGATGTGAGCGGGATGTATTTTACCCATGCTTTTCCAGCAAAAAATTTGGAAGGTATTATAAATGAAGGTGGCTTAAGGTCAGCTGCTCAATTAAGGAAACGAAAAGTAGGGTTTAAAACGGGCAGCAATGCCCCTTATGAGCAAAATATTTATTTTTCCAAAGGATTTGTTGCCACTGGTTACAGTACTCTTGACAGACCTTTTGATGGCAACAAAAATTCCGGTTCATTGGAAGGAAGTGCCGTTTTGACTCCGCAATCGGAATTTCATCGCGCCACTAGAATGGCTAGTGGTAAAAGTACATATGAGGATCATTTAGATAAAAAACCAAGTAGCAGCGAATTTATCATAAGCAGAGAAAGGAATCCGGCAGAGTTGGAAGCTAAAAAATTAGCAGGAAAGATGTTTGATTCGCTAGTTCAACAAGCTAAAGAAAAATATGAGGCGCAAGTTGTTGTTTTAGAAGATGATTTCAATGAGCAGGTTAAAAATTTTCAATCAATTGACCTGCCTAAAGATGCCGCAGATATCATTGGCAACTATCTTCTCCGCGAGTTATACGAAAAAATTCCAAAAGTGTTAGAGGATCAGCGTAAGTTAATTGGTGATTTAGATAAGAAAATTGCTACTTTGCAAGAGGAAGTAAAAGAAATAACTGGTTTTGAGTTGGCTGGAAAAAAAAGAATTCTTTCAACTTTAAAACCGTATCTTTTTGATCGTTTGGTTGAGGGTTTGGGAGCCAAAACTGGGCGGCAAAAAAAAGAACAAAAATACCAAAAAGAATTACATGAAGTTGAAACAAAAATTCAGGAATTAAATGATCAACTACAAGCATTAAGTACTCACAAAGAAGCTGTAGATGAAAATATAACAGAGCTCGGACTTTATCAAAAAATGTTGCTTGAATTATCACAAAAATTGTCCTTGGCTGAAAGACAGCATGAGGCCGCAGTGGAAGATGCCGAATTAAAATACCGCGGAAAAGATTTGTACAGTGAAGGGAGTGAATTATCAAAAATTGAACAGCGGTCAAGACAATTGAATGAATCTGAAGAAACAGAAGACAAATTACGGGTTGGTTTAGCCAGATCAATAATTTTAATACCAACCGAACAGGTTGCGGAAGCATTAAGATTGACCGAAGGTAAGCCGGCTTTACGGGATCGCATGTTGGTATTTGACAAGAATGTTGGTCAAATTGTACGATCCCATGACGAAGAAATAGGAGAATCAGGAATTAATAGAGATAATTTGAATGCCGCTTTTATCCTGTTAACCAAAACCAAAGACGGATTTAATATCTTAAAATCAGCTCAACAAGGAAAAAGTTTGTCGCAATCTTCCGAGAGTAATTTGGGAATACATCCTTTGCGAGAGTATGTTAAAATAAATAAAATGAAAAAAGCGGCTTAATTTTTATGCTCATTGATTTACACACTCACTCCACATTTTCCGACGGGCTTTTGACAGTGGAGCAATTGGTTCGCCAGGCCAAAAAGAAAGGCGTGAAAATAATGGCTTTGACAGACCACGACACTATCAGCGGTTGGGCGTTGTTTAAAAAACTATGCAACAAATATGGTATTATGGGAGTGCGCGGGTTGGAAATGAGCACGGATTTGAATGGCTTGGAATTACATATTTTGGGGTATGAGCCGATTAAAAATCATCGTCCGCTAGCCGAACATTTAAAACAACAGCAAAATAAAAGAATTGAGCGCGCCAAAGTGGTGCTCACAAAACTTGAACAATTGGGTTTGAATTTTAAACCGGAAGTGGTGCGGCATCTTTTGCAGCAGCCGACAGTTGGCAAGCCGCAATTGGGTCGGGCTGTTTTGCATGAAAAACACAATCGCTTGCTTTTGAAAAAACTTTTTAACTTTGAAGGAAGTTTGTCGGATTTTATCAATAATTTTTTGGACAAACCCGGGCAGGTTGGCTATGTACGCAAGAAAAGGATCAACAGCGTGACAGCCATCCGTTTGATTAAAAATTGCGGCGGCAAAGCAGTGCTGGCACATCCTGATTTGGAACTTATCAATCCCAAAAGCGCCGGACAAATTATAAAAACATTGGCGGTCGCCGGTTTGTGGGGCATGGAAAATCCACACTATGAGCCATCTCGCGCCAAATATCTTTTGCCTTTGGCGAAAAAATACAATCTGACGATTACATACGGATCAGACACGCATGACGGGAAAAAGATGGGGATTTCTGTCAATGAAATAGAAAGTAAAAAAATATATGAAGGCATATTTGGACATTGTTAAATCCATTTTAGAAAAAGGAGAAAGAAAACCAAACCGCACTGGCGTGGACGCACTGGCCGTGGCCGGCAGAATGTTTGAACACGATATGTCGCAAGGTTTTCCATTGCTCACGACCAAAAAAATGCCTTTTAAAGTCGTGGCTGTGGAGTTAGAATTTTTTATCAAAGGTTTGACTGATAAAATATGGCTGCAAGAAAGAAATAATCATATTTGGGATGAATGGGCCTGTCCGAAAAAAGCGCCTTACGGCCACACGCCAGAAGCTAAAGAAAAAATGAAAGCCGAACGGGATTTGGGCCCGATTTACGGCTGGCAATGGCGTCATTTTAACGCGCAATATCAAAATTATGATACTGATTATACAGGCCAAGGCGTTGATCAATTGAAAAAAATAATTGAAACACTTAAAACAAATCCTGATGACCGCCGGATGATTGTAAGCGCTTGGAATCCGTCAATGATTGGCGAAATGGCTTTGCCGCCATGCCACTATTCTTTTCAAGTGACAGTGATAAATGGCAAATTGAATTTATTGTGGAATCAACGTTCAATAGATACAATGCTGGGCTTGCCGTTTAATATCGCGAGCTACGCCATCTTGCTTCATCTTTTGGCCAAAGAAACAGGCCTGAAAGAGGGTAAATTAGTCGGATTTTTGGCTGACACGCATATTTATGTTAATCACATTGATGGCGCCAAAGAGCAGATTTCGCGCGATTCAAATTTATATCCTTTGCCGAAAATTGAAACCCAAAATTTCACCTCCATTTTTAATTGGAAAGCCGAAGATACCCAACTTTTAAATTATCAAAGTTATCCTAAAATAGTTTTTGAAATAGCAGTGTAAATATATGCGAGTAATTTTATTAATGGCCATCACGATTGATGGCAAAATCGCCAAGACAACAGATCATTTGGCTAATTGGACCAGTAAGGCCGACAAAAAGATTTTTGTGGAGGAAACAAAAAAAGCCGGCGTGATTATAATGGGCGAAACAACTTACAACACCATTGGCCGGCCCTTGCCCGGGCGACTGAATGTGGTGATGAGCCAAGTGCCGGATGCGAGCAAGAATCAGTTAGGGATTTTGGAATTTACTAACACACAGCCGCGAGAATTGTTGCCGGAATTGGCCAGTCGCGGATTTAGTTCAGTGATTATTGGCGGCGGCGCCACTATCAATGGGTTATTTTTAAAAGAAAATTTGATTGATGAAGTGTGGTTGACCATTGAGCCGAAAATCTTTGGCGAGGGCTTGTCTCTTTTCAAAGGGGCGGATGTTAATTTGGATTTAGAATTATTGGAAATGAAACAATTGGATACAAATGTATTGCAGGTGAGGTATAAAATTAAAAAATCATAGTATGGCAGAAATTACAACAAAAATAGCTTTGTTTAAAAAGAAGGAAATTAGAAAAACTTTATATAATAATGAATGGTGGTTTGTGGTGGAAGATGTGGTTTTAGCGCTTATTGATTCAAGTGATCCCAAGCAATATATTCAGCGTATGAAATTGCGCGATCTAGAACTGGCCAAAGGGTGGGTACAAATTGTACATACCCTTGAAATATCAACAGAAGGGGGTAGACAAAAGATGCTCTGCGCCAATACTGAGGGGATTTTTCGCATAATTCAATCAATCCCATCACCAAAAGCCGAGCCATTTAAACGGTGGTTGGCAAAAGTTGGATATGAACGAATACAGGAAATCGAAAATCCTGAATTAGCGACAAAACGAACCAGAATGCTTTACAAATTAAAAGGTTATTCTGACGATTGGATTGAAAAACGGATGCGCGGTATTGCCATTCGCGAGGAATTGACGGACGAATGGAAAAATCGCGGAGCAAAAGACAATGAGGATTATGAGATTCTAACAGCTGAAATTTCCAAAGCGACTTTCGGCATAACGCCCTCGGAATACAAAAAAATCAAAGGATTAAAACGAGAAAATCTGCGCGATCATATGGATGATTTTGAGCTGATTTTCAATATGCTTGGCGAGCGCGCGACAACGGAAATTCATCGCACGGAAAATTCAAGAGGTATTGGAAAACTGAAAGCCGACGCTCAAGCCGGCGGTGATATTGCAGGAGGAGCAAGAAAAAAATTGGAAGGACGACTCGGGCGTTCTGTAGTGTCAAAAAAGAATTTTTTACAAAAGCCGCAAAATAAGCGGCTTAGTAAATAGTAATATGTTTATAATGATTGATGGCATTGATGGCTCTGGAAAAAGCGTGCAGTCCGAGCTGTTGATTGACCATTTGAAAAAAGAAGGGCATCAAGTGGAGATTATCAGTTTTCCACAGTACGGCCAGAAAAGCGCCGGGCCTGTTGAGGAATATCTCAACGGCCTTTATGGCACGGCCGAGGAAGTCGGTCCATATCGCGCGTCCATTCTTTACGCAGTGGATAGGTTTGTGGCGGCTTTTAAAATCAGGAAATGGCTGGATGACGGCAAAATTGTCATTGCCAATCGCTATGTGGCGTCCAATATGGGTCATCAGGGCGGAAAAATCAAAGACCCGGAAGCCAGAAAAAAGTTTTTCGCGTGGAATGATGATTTGGAATACAACATTTTTAGAATTCCTCGCCCCGATTTGAACATTATTTTGCATGTGCCATCGGACATCGCGCAGACCTTGGTGGATAAAAAAGGTCATCGCGAATATCTGGCCGGCGCCAAGCGCGATATTCACGAAGATGATTTGCTCCATTTGCAAAACGCGGAAGAGGCGTATTTGGAAATCGCGCGAACTTTTCCCAATTTTGAGCTGGTGGAGTGTGTGGAAGGTGGCAATCTTTTGCCTATTGAGGCGATTCATAAAAAAGTTTGGGAGGTTGTAACACTATGGATGAAATAATTTCAACCAAAACTGACGCCGGTTTGTGTATTCACGGCAATTTTATTGCCAATTGCAAGGAGTGTTCGTCAGAATATGATGTTGAAAAAGAAAACACATTAACCGCCACCAGTGAGGGAATTGTTGAAAAATTGAAAAGTGCTTTTTTATCTCCTGAAACAAGTAAAAAATTTTTGGAAACACCGCAACCGTTTGATAAACTAAAAATACTAATGAAAAAATTGAAAAAAGTGTGGCCGGAACACGATATTTATGGTTTAAGAAATGCCTTTAAACTTTCAGCTATTACTCCTGAATTTTCCAATATTGAATTAAAATTTACAATGAGTTATTCGAGAAGCGGGCTCGTGAGTTACGAAGGCAAGCCGATAGCCATAGAATTGGAATTAAAAGGTTTAATGGACGCGCAGAATGAAGACGAGTTGATTGCGGCTTTTGCCGCGTTGACCGAATCTATCTATCACGAAGTTGAACATATCTACTATCCGGGGGCGGATAATTCTTTGAACGAGCTTGAAGACATTAAAGACATCCTTGATTATATTTCCGATCCAGGAGAGATATGCGCTTATGCTAAACAATTTGCCTATCGGTATACAACAGAATTTCCAAACCAACCTTTTGATTTAGAAAAAATGCGTTCAATAGCTCAAAATACCAGGCAAGGAGAAAATTATTTTGTTGGATGCGCCAATCCCGAAGTAATACAGAAATATAAAGCTTTTGGTGACATCGCCAAGATTCATGATGATATAGTAAAATGGACGCAAAAGTATGTTGAGTATTTGGCAAATAGAAAAAGTTTGTCAAAACAGCTCTCTTATTGTCGCGATTTGATGCCTCTTGACAAAGAGGCGTTTTTGTGCTATACTGTTATGTTGGCTGTGTTTACAGTCAATTAGTTCTTTTTAATCTAAATTAAGCCAAATCCCAGCACTCAATTTAGTAGGCAATTTTTGCCTCTTAAATTGAGTGCTTGGGATGCAGTGTCCCTGGCCACAATAACGAAAAGGAGGGAGCCATGAAGTGCTTTTTTACGGTGCTGGTGCTGGTGGCGATGGTGTCCGCGGTCGAGGCAGGGGTGCGCGAGAAGGTTCGCACGCCCATCGGCACATTCGTCGCCGAGTCCTATTTCGGCGGCTACGAGTGCGATGACTGCGGCGGTTGGCGGTGCGATTCCGTCATCACGCCATCGGGTCGGCGCGTGAAGCTTGGCCCGGCGTACTGGCCGGATGGTCGTCTCCCGGAAGGAATCTGGGGGACTGACATGTTCGAGGGCCTGACCGTCGCTGGACGGCAGGTGTTCGTTGTACTTACCCACAGTGTGTGGGAGTACATCCCGGCGGAGGACAGTTTCGGTCGGGTCTTGGACTTTCCCTTCATGGTCGGGAAGAAGTTCTCGACCAAGCTCGGGGATGTCTACAACCTTTACCCCCCTGACGGAGACATGCCGTTTCGTGGTTTTCTCTACTTTGAGAAGGCAGAGAAGCGGTGGTTACTCGCCGAGTACCCGGACTCCGAATCCCGCCGTTCTTTCTTTGTCGAGGGGATCTGGGTGGAGAAGGACGGCAACTTGGCTGTCTGGCACAAAACAGCCAGCTGGGATGGCGAGTGGGGTTTCTTCTACTTCAACCCCCGCACCTACTCCTTCACCTTCAACGAGGAGGAAGTGTTGGCCTCTACGGTGGCGGCACGGGATGTCGTCCACGAGTCGGAAGAAGGCGAGCAATCGCCCTGCTCTGACGGGTGCGAGCTCAGGGAGTGGCAAAGTGGGCGTGGTGCTTTTTTGCTCGGGGATGCTGTTTGCAGCGCTCGAGTTGAAGGCCTTGACGCGGAGACAGGGAACTTTCGCATCACTGGATGCGCTAGTGCCAAGTTGACTGAGGCAATGGTGCTTCTCATCGAAACCGTCGATGGGGAGGAGATAAACGCACTTAACCGCGGTGAGAGCATTTTCCGCACCGCCCCGTCAGATGAACCGCAGTATGCGGTCGTTGACGCAGAGGTCGCGGGAGATTGGCTCCCGCTCGTTTTCCTCAACAGCGATGTTGAGGTGACGATTCGAGAAGTCGTCAATATCTTTGACGAGCGCCAGAACTAGTTCGTAACCCGGTCGGTCTCCCAATGCTAACTACATTGGTTGAGACCGGCCGGCTTTTTTATTTGTAGAAATAATGTTGCACCGGCTCGCTTAAAATGATATAATACAATGGCCTGAAAAGGCCATTGTTAATTAAATTAGATTCCCGCTTTCGCGGGAATGACATATTTTATGCTTATTCAACCCAAAGATATTTTATTAAAATCATGGCAAATTTTTAAAGTTAATTGGCAGGAATTTACCAAAGTGACGGCTTGGCTCGTGGTGTTGGCGATTTTATCAGCTCTGTTGTCATATTTTGACCAAGCAACATTTTTCATGTTTGTAAATTATACTTTTCCGATTTATGTCGCCATTTCCGCTTTGGTTTTTGTTGTCGGATTGTGGGTGAATATCGTTCTCGCGCGCATGATTTGGAGCGCTCTGCATCAGTTGCCTTTGGAAAGGAGAAAATTGGCGCATGATTCTTGGCGCGACACTGTGTCGTATTTGTGGGTATCAATTTTAGTTGGCGTAATTGTGACTATCGGCACAATTTTATTTATCGTTCCTGGTGTGATTTTCGGTATTTGGTATTCTTTTGCCGCTTTGGTTTTTGTGTTGGAGGGTGTGAAGGGTTATGAGGCGTTGAAAAAGAGCAAGGCCTTGGTGCAGGGCAGATTTTGGTTGGTAGTGTGGCGTTGGGCTTTGCCGTTTTTCGTTTACGGTTTATTTTTAATAGTGATAATCGGCGTGCCCACTCTGGTGATTACTCTTTTGACCGGTTGGAGTGGTTTTTCAGCTAAAGATCAACCCTGGTGGTTTCAGTTAATACAATCAGTGGCCACGGTTGTGACACTGCCTTTAAGCGCCGGATTTGGCGTGGTGTTGTATAACAGCTTGAAAGAAGAGGCGAAGTGATATTGTCATCCCGAACTTGTTTCGGGATCTTAATCAATCAGAGAAAGATGCCGAAACAAGTTCGGCATGACTTGTATGTACACTCCGGTCATTGGTCTTGAGATTCATGTTCAACTTAAGACCAAGTCCAAAATGTTTTGCGGTTGCGCCAATCGTGATGAAACGGTTTATGGTGAAGTGCCACCTAATACTTTTGTTTGCCCTATTTGCACAGGCCAGCCCGGTGTTTTGCCAGTGGTGAATGAGCAGGCCTTGGAATGGGCTGTTAAAATGGGCAAGGCCTTGCATGGAGATTTTAATGAAATATCAAAATTTGACCGCAAACATTATTTTTATCCCGACCTGCCCAAGGGTTATCAAATTTCTCAATATGATGTGCCGGTAATGGAAAAAGGATATTTGGAAATTGAAACAATTGGCGACAATCAACAGCCGGAATTAAAAAAAATTGAATTGACGCGAATGCATTTGGAAGAAGACGCGGCGAAAAACATTCATCAGGAAAAAAATACTTTGGTGGATTTTAATCGCGTTGGCGCGCCCTTGATTGAAATCGTAACTCAACCGGTTTTGGCTTCCCCGGCTGAGGCAAAAGTGTTTTTACAGGAATTGCGTTTGCTCGCGCGTTATTTAAATATTTCCAACGCTGATATGGAAAAAGGCGAGTTGCGTTGCGACGCGAATATCTCTTTGCGGCCGGCAGGCGACACCAAATTTTATCCCAAAACAGAAATTAAAAATCTTAATTCTTTCAAAGCGGTGGAGCGGGCTTTGGAATATGAAATTCAACGGCAGACAAAATTGTGGGATAATGGCAATCCTCCAAGCACCTTGTCCACTCGCGGCTGGGATGAAATGAAACAAGTGACGGAAGAACAGCGCGTAAAAGAAGATGCCGAGGACTATCGCTATTTTCCCGAGCCGGATTTACCCGCGTTTTCGCTGAAAGAAATAATTAAAAAAGTTTCTTTGCCTGAATTACCTAGGGCGAGGCGCGCGCGTTTTGTAGATGAATTTGGTTTATCGCGCGCTGACTCTAAAATTTTAACTGATGACACTGCCTGGGCGAATTTTACCGAGCAGGTTTTTGCCGAGGCATGGGCGTGGCTGGATAGTTTGCCGGAAATGGACGGCCAGACCGAAGAAGAAATAATGAAAAAAAATCGCGCGAAAATAGGACGGTTGGCCGGCGGTTGGCTCACTTCCAAATTGATGGGACTCATGGCCGAGGAGAAGATTGATATACGACTTTTGAAAATTTCGCCGGAAAATTTCGCTGAATTTATTTCTTTAATTTATACGAATAAAATAAACAGCGCCAATGCCATGGCTTTGTTGAAAGAAATGCTCGCGGCCGGTGAAGACCCGACGCAGATAATGGAAGAAAAACGATTGGGGCAGGTGACG
>CAYIOJ010000011.1:0-9862 GCA_964365025.1 uncultured Gammaproteobacteria bacterium | reverse complement strand
GGTGACTGATGAAAATACTTTGGAAAAAGCTGTGATTACCGTGATTCGTTTGAATCCGGAACAAGTGAAACAATATCAGGCCGGTAAAATCGCTTTGATTCAATTTTTAATCGGCAAGGTGATGAAAGAAACCGAGGGCAAGGTTGATCCGCAAGCAGTAAAAAAATTATTGGAATTGAAATTAAATCAAAAAATTTAATATGGTTTTTAAACCCAGTCCCCTTGATGACATTGACGATGCCGATGGATTGTCAGAAAAAGAGCTGAAATTCGGCTATTGGTTTACCACACATCGCGTGAAAATCTATCAAGGCCTTTTAATTGCATTGGTTGTTTTTGATGTTTTGCTTGGCGGATACAATCTATTTCGTTGGGGCGAATACGCGGCAGTCGGATTTTGGGCTGATGGGCGTCTGCGGCAGGAAATCGCGCGGCCGCTTATCAATTACGCGCTTTTAAAAGAACATTTTAGCGCTAAACCAATGTCCGTGGCCGCGAATTATTTTTTCCCGGGCGTTGTCAAAGCCGATGCTGTTGCTATGGTAAAAAATCCCAATCCTGATTTTTTGGTATTGTTTGATTATCGTTTTATGGTTGGGGGTACGTCCACACCGTGGCGGCAGGGTTTTTTATTACCCGGAGAAGAAAAGTCAATAGTGGAATTTGGCATTGCCAATGGCGCTTTGGTTAATGGCGCGACTTTGGATTTACAAAATTTGTCTTGGCAGAGAATTTCCAGTCGTAAAGTCAGAGATTTAACCGATTTTACAGCCGAACGACTGAATTTTCAGATTGAAGACGCGGGCGTGTCGGCCGGCATGTTGTCTTTTAAAATAACCAATCAATCCAATTTCAATTATTATCAACCGCGATTTTTGGTTCTTTTGGATTCTAACGGCAGTTTGGCGGGTATTGAGCAGGTGGTATTTGATCAATTCTTGTCCGGCGAAAAAAAGCAAGTTGAACTGATCCTTTTGGAAAGTCATTCGTCAATAACGAGCGTGCGCGTCAAACCAGATATTAATATTTTTGACCCCAAAGCGTATATAAGATAAGCGAATCTTGAAATTTCGTCGGGCTTCGCCCCGATAAATCGGGGGCTCATCCCTAGAAATTATAAAATGACAGCTACGCTGTCATCTCCGCCTGCCTGCCGGTAGGCAGGCGGAAGCGGGGATCCATTTTATGTCTAATGGCAATTGGAGCAATTTTATTTCTCCCTGGCGCGATTTTGACTGGTGGCTCGCGGCCGCCGTTTTTGTTTTGACCGCGTTTGGCCTGTCCGCGCTCTACAGCATCGGCCTCGGTCGTCCCGATTCTGTGTTTCTGGATTTTAAAAAACAAGTGGTTTTTTTTGCCGTAGGTTTATTTTTGGTGTTTTTTGTCGGGCGGTTCAATTACATGTTTTTTCGTTCTTTAAGCCGCCCTCTTTATATTTTTAACATTTTTTTGCTTTTAGCCGTGCTTTTTTGGGGCGTAACCGTGCGCGGCACCAGGGGCTGGTTTTCCATTTTTGGCGTTTCTTTTCAGCCGGTGGAACTGATGAAATTGAGTTTGATTTTACTTTTGGCTTTTTTCATTGCTCGGCGCACCGATCGTTTTAAAAGTTTGGAGTTTTTTTTAGGCAGCGCCATTTTGGCCCTGGCGCCGGTGATTTTGGTGATTTTACAGCCGGATTTTGGTTCGGCCTTGCTGTTGTTCGCCACCTGGCTGGTTTTGATTATCGCGGCCGGCGCGCGCCGCGGTTATTTATTTATACTTTTTTTTACTCTTGTCGTTTTATTTTTTATCAGCTGGTTTGGATTTTTTAAGGACTATCAAAAAGAAAGATTTTTAACTTTTATTGACCCGTCGCGCGATCCGTTGCGCCGCGGCTACAACATTACGCAATCAATCATTGCCGTTGGTTCGGGCCAGTGGCTCGGTCGCGGGCTGGGTTATGGCTCGCAGAGCCAATTGCGTTTTTTGCCCGAAGCGCAGACTGATTTTATTTTCGCCGTGATTGGCGAGGAATTGGGTTTTGTCGGAGCGGGCATCGTGGTAATTTTATTTTTATTGTTGTTTTACCGCTTGCTAAAAATTGCCGCGAGTTCTCGCGATGATTTTTGTTTGTTCACGGTTGTGGGCGTCTTAGCTATTTTTGTTTTGCAATTTAGCGTTAATGTGGGAATGAATATTGGCCTTTTGCCGGTCACCGGCATTACTTTGCCGTTTTTGAGCGCCGGCGGTTCGTCTTTGATTGTTAATTTTTTGCTTATCGGCATTGTGCAATCCGTTGCCAGGGCCAAGCGGGTGGATGGTTGACTTTATTTTGGTTTTTTGATTAAATTAAGATAACAAGAAAAGGGGGGAACCATGTTGGCGCGAGTGGTTGATCGTAAACTACAACCGCGTTTCGAGCAGCTTTTAATTAGGGAAAAATGGTACGAGGCGGCTCGTTACGCCTATGCTTTGGCCGCAAGCCATCGCGCGCGGCGAAACTATATTAGAGCGAAGCGGTGGGGACTGATTTGCCTGGAACTGCTTAAGCGGTGCACGTTGAATGATTGGGGGAATGACCAGAGTCCGATCGTACTTGGCGGCATAGATGTCCCGGCTCCGCTCTATCCCAGGCTGGTCAGGCAGAATTTCTGGTGGTTGCTATTAAAACATGAGGAGGAAATATCGCGCTAACGCCTCCCGGCCTCTCCGGGAGGATTTTTTTATTGACACCCCTATCACTTTATTGATATAATTTAAACATATGAATCCAAACCCGTCTTCTTTTTTTGAAGAAGGTTTAAAACTCATCAGCTTTTGCCCGCTCTGCCAGGCCAAACAAGGCACGATGGAGGCGAGCACAGTGGAGGAAACCGCTGATAATCATTTGGTGCACTTGTGCTGCCGGCAGTGCCACGCCGCGATTTTGGCTTTGGTGACGGTTACGCCCCTGGGCCTAAGTTCAATAGGCATGATTACCGATTTATCAGTGGCTGACGCGCGTAAATTTAAAGAATCTGAATCGATTACTTTTGATGAGGTTATTGATTTTAATTTAAATCTGAAAAATCATTCATTATTCTACCAGACGCTCTTTGGGGTGTAGCGGGGTTGACAAAAAACGGGCTTTGATTTAAAATGCTCCATATACTTTAGAATTACTTTATGTCCAATTTAAGCTTAAAAGGAGAACTTCGCGTCGCGCGCGCCAAAGAATTGCGACGGGAGAGCAAAATTCCGGCGGTGCTTTATGGTCATGGCGTGAAAAATGTTAATTTATCAATAAATTATCGCGAATTTGAAAAGGCCTATCAGACCGGCGGAGGAAAAGGCCTTTTGGAATTGAGCATTGGCAATGCCGCGCCGATTAATGTTTTAGTGCAGGATTTTCAAGTTGATCCTTTGGCCAGCACTTTCACTCATGTTGATTTTCGCCAGGTGAAAATGGATGAAAAAATTAAGACCAATGTGAATTTGAAATTTGTGGGTGAATCTCCGGCGGTCAAGGAAATGGGCGGCATTTTTGTCAAAAATTTCAACAGCATTCCGGTGGAATGTTTGCCTAAGGATTTGGTGGCGGAAATTGCCGTGGATATTTCCTCGCTCAAAGAATTTGGCAATGTGATTCACATCAGTGATGTGCCGGCTCCGACTGGAATTAAAATTTTGGCGCACGCCGAAGACGTTATTGCCACCGTCACGCCGCCTCGCGCTGAAGAAGAAGCCGCTCCGGCTGCCGCGGCAGTGGATTTGAGCCAGATTAAGACCGAGTCGGAAGAAAAGAAAGAAAAGAAAGCGGCTGAAGAAGCCGAAACCGCCAAAGTTGAAGAAACAGCCAAAAAAGAGAAGAAATAAATTATGCAGTGGAGGATTTGGGGCAAAATTTTTTTTGGAAAATCATCAAAACAACGCCGTCATATTTTTGCGGCGTTGTTTGTTATTATTTTGGCGGCAATTTTAGCTTGGACGATATTTTTGTGGTGGCGTTTGTTTGTGGCCGAGCCGAAGTATAAAGTAGAAGCGTTTGGCAAAGAGGCGGCTTCTGAAAGCGCGTCCACCTCTACCTTGGCGCAAAGGCCGATTGACGGCTTGCTGGCGCCCGCAAGCGAGGCCGCTTCCAGTTTGTTCGCCGTGATGATTGATAATTTTCCCGAGTCGCGGCCGCCAGCCGGCTTGGCGCGAGCCTCGCTGGTTTGGGAAGCGCCGGTAGAGGCCGGTTTAACGCGTTTACTCGCGGTCTATCCTTTGAACGCTGATTTAGAGCGCGTTGGGCCAATCAGAAGTGCGCGGCCGTATTTTTTGGATTGGGCCGAAGAATTGAATGCGCTGTATTTGCACGTGGGCGGATCAGATGACGCTTTGAAGCAAATCAAAGCCAAAGATATTTTTGACTTGAATGAATTTTATCGCGGCTGGTATTTTTGGCGCGATCGCTCTCGGGCGCGGCCGCATAATGTGTATACTTCCTCTGAATTGGTGAGAGAGGCTTTTGATAAAGAAGGCGCGCGCCAGAATTTTACGCCGGCAAATTTAGCCGGCTGGATTTATCGGCCGGCCAACAGCGAGGCTAAAATTTTCGGCCGTTTTGGCAAGGGGTTACTCATTGATTTTGGTCCGATGAAAGTGGAGTGGAAGTATAGCTGGGAGAAACAGGTTTATGAAAAATATGAAGATGGAATTTTGCAGAAAGACGAATCTGGCGCGGTGATCTCGGCTAAAAATGTGGCTTTGCAGATTGCCGTTATTGAAATTTTGGACGAGGTGGGTCGGCGGAAAATTAAAACCATTGGTTCGGGCAAGGCCGTAGTTTTAACTTTCGGCCTGGCCATTGAGGGCGTTTGGCAAAAAAAAGACGCGGGTAGTCGCACGCGTTTTTTCGGGCCTGATACCAAAGAAGTTGTCTTTGATCCTGGTGCCACTTGGATTGAGGTGATTGGCAATACTTACAACTACGAAATTACATCTAGCACTCAATAATTACCAGCCGGTTTTTTCCCGCGTAATCATTTTTAATTTTTACCTCTGCTTGCGGGAGGTATTTTTTTATTATTTTTTCAATGCCGCGCGATTGCGACGGGTCAATTTCCAAAAAAAGGGTGATATGGGTTTTGAGTAGCGCAGAAATTTGTTGGAGTAATTTTTCATACAGTGCCAAGCCATTTTTAGAAGCAACGAGCGCTGATTTTGGTTCAAAGCGCAGGCTGGGATTTTGACGATATTGTTTAACAGTGAGATAGGGGAGATTGGCCGTGATGATAATTTTTTGGTCGCCAACTGATTCGAATTGGTTTGCCATCGGCTCCAGTAAATTTCCGCGCAGGAATTTGATTTTTACATTATGTTTTTTGACATTGCGTTTGGCAACCGTGAGCGCGGCGGTGGAAATATCAATGGCAAAACATTTAATTTGTTTGGTGTTTTTTAAAATAGCGATGGGGATGCATCCCGAGCCCGTGCCAATATCTACGAGTATGTTTTTTTTCTGCCCATTGATTTCTTTAACAACCTCTTCCGCCATCAATTCTGTTTCCGGCCGCGGGATCAAGACTTTTTTGTTAACTTCAAAATCCAGACCGTAAAATTCTTTATGTCCGATAAGATAAGCGACCGGTTCGCCTTTGGCCCGCCGCGCGATTAATTTTTTAAATTGAACGGTTTGTTTTTTAGATAGCTCAAATTCCGGATGCGCCAGTAAAAATTCTTTCGGTTTTTTAAAGACAAAAGACAAAAGAACCTCGGAGTCCAGAACTGGCGAGTCCGAGGCGATTATCTTTTTAACAACCCATTGGATGAGGCGATCTACTTTCATGTTTGTTTTTTGTCAGCCGAGCGAAGCGCCTCTATAATTTCCTCAATTTCGCCGTTCATAATTTTAGGCAGGTTATGCCAGTTTTGCTTGAGGCGGTGATCAGTCAGGCGATCCTGCGGAAAATTGTAAGTGCGGATTTTTTCACTGCGGTCGCCGGTGCCGATTTGCGAGAGTCTTTTTTCTGAAAGTTCCTGGCGGCGTTTTTCTTCTTGCATTTGGTACAGCCGACTGCGCAAAACCTGCATGGCTTGCGCGCGATTTTGTTGTTGGCTGCGTTCATCTTGGCATGATACCACGAGTCCGCTCGGCAGGTGAGTGATGCGGATGGCGCTGTAGGTGGTGTTAACCGATTGCCCGCCGTGCCCGCCGGCAGTGGAAGTTTCAATTTTCAAATCCTTGGTGTCAATTTTTAAATCCACCTCTTCCATTTCCGGCAAGATGGCCACGGTCGCCGTGGAGGTGTGGATGCGGCCGCTTTTTTCCGTGGCCGGCACTCTTTGCACCCGGTGCACCCCGCTTTCGTATTTTAAGAGTTTGAAAACTCCTCCAGCGGGCGGACTTCCGGTAATGGAGAAAATTATCTCTTTAAATCCGCCGATGCCGATTCTGTTGCTTGAAATCAAATGCGTTTTCCAGCCGCGTTTTTCGGCAAACAACGAATAGAGCCGAAACAATTCCGCGGCAAATAATGCCGACTCGTCGCCGCCGGCGCCGGCGCGTATTTCCACAATAACACCTTTTTTATCCAGCGGATTTTGCGGATTAAGAATTTCTTCCAATTCGTCAGCCAGTTTTGTTTTTTTGGCGATTAATGTTGCTATTTCCGCTTCAGCCGCCTGTTTTAATTCGGGGTCTGATTCGTTCTTTAACATTTTTTTCGTTTCCTCCAATTCTTGAGCTATTTTTTCCAATTCGTCGGCCCGATCAATCGCTTCTTTCAATTCATTAAATTCTCGCGATTTCTTTTTGAATTTGTTCGCATCGTTAATAACAGCCGGATTTTGTAACTCGGCATTGAGCTCATCGTATTTTTGTCTGGCAGTTTTGATATCCATATCGTCAATCTATTAAAAAACAATCCTAACACGGATTGTTTTTTAATTTATTAAAATTGTTAAGCTTCCGAGCCCTTGGGTTCGGCTTTTTTCTTGGCATTGCGAACAGCTCGTTTGATTTTTTTACCCTTGCTTTTTTTAGCCGCTTCCCCTTGCTTGGCCGCTTTTTCGCGGAATTTTTCCACGCGGCGGGCAGTATCAACGAATTTTTGTTTGCCAGTATAAAAAGGATGGCACTTGCTGCAAAGCTCAACGCGGATTTCTTCCATGGTAGAGCCAACAGTAAAAGAGTTGCCGCAAGCGCAGGTAACTTTTGCTTCTTTAAAGTAGGTTGGATGAAGGTCTTTTTTCATATATTTAATAGTATCATAGGGGCTTATTTTTGGCAAGTGGGGTAATCAAAACCCCCCGCTTGCGCGGAGGGTTTAATTCACACCTATTAGAATCTTCGGCGTGACGGGCCGAAGGACTTTCGGCGCTTGGAATTGCAATCTCGGCAATAGACAGGGCGATCAGCGCTCGGTTGGAAAGGCAATTCTGTGATTGCCACTCCGCATTCGGCGCATTTCAGACCCATGCTTGTAACATCAAACATTTGTCTTGGAGGACGAGGTGCAAAAGAGTCATTGTATGACATAAAGCACTTCTTTATCCCGTATACGAAGTCACGGGACACTAATTTTTCTCACCGACTTCGGGTGAGGGTAAAACACTAAGCTTTGGACTAACCTCGGCCTCATTTTTACCTTTGTGTAAAGTACGACCTTACCGCAAAGGGTAAATAACTTTAACTGGTTATATTATAGCACAAAGGCGGATTTTTGTCAACGGTTGTCTCCGTCTCCGCCGATTTTCCCTCTTTCCAGCCGGCTTGATAGTTTTTTCAAATTAGTGTCGGCAATGTCATCCAAAGACAAGTCAAACTCGGTGGCGAGTTGCGCCAAATACCACAACACATCGCCAAGCTCTTTTTTAAGCGAGTCCTTGGTTGACTCGTCCACCACGCCGTTTTTATCCCGCAAAATTTTTTTAACTTTTTCCGCCACCTCGCCTGTTTCTCCAGCCAGGCCAAGCGTTGGATAGACAAAATTACTGCCCTTGTCTTTATACAGCGCTGTGCGACGGGAGAGTTTTTGATAGTCGTTGAAATTCATAGGATTTGATTTAAGATTGATGGGGTAATTATATCTATTAACAAGAAAAGAGGCAACGTTTTTTATTATATTGACATTTTTTGCACTTTGTTTTATACTAACATCACTTAATTAACCCTATCCTTTCCATTCAAATTCTTTGGCTCCTCGGCTCCGCGAGTCGGATCCGCCCAAAGAAGGGAAAGGTGGTCGCCCTGCTGTTTAAGGCCGGGCTTAAAAGGAGAAAGTATCTATGTTTAAAATTCCCGATGTCCTTGAATTGCTCAAGGCCGGCGCCCACTTTGGGCACAAGATTTCCAAATGGCACCCAAAAATGGCGCCTTTTATATTCACCGAACGCAATCAGGTGCATATTATCAATTTGGAGGAAACGCAGAAAAAATTGCAGGTAGCCATGAATTTTTTGCGAGAATCAGCCGCGCAAAATAAAGTGATTTTGTTTGTCGGCACCAAAGATCAGGCGCAAGAAATTATTACTCGTCATGCCAAAGACGCCGGCGTGTCTTATGTAACCAATCGTTGGCTCGGCGGACTGCTTACCAATTTTAATGAAATCCACATCTTGATTAAAAAATTTCGTCGTTTGAAATTGGAACGCGACACCGGCGAATTGGGAAAATATACCAAAAAGGAACAAATACACATTGGCAAAGAAATTGAAAAAATGGAAAAATATCTTTCCGGCATTGAAGCGTTGGAACGCCGTCCTGATGTGGTTTTTATTGTTGATTTGAAAAAAGAAAAAACCGCGCTGAACGAGGCCTTGCTTTGCAAAACAAAAATCGTGGCGCTCTGCGACACCAATGTAAATCCTGATAAAATTGATTATCCGATTCCGTCCAATGATGACGCGATAAAAACCATTGAACTCATTGTCGGCCTTGCTGCCGAGGCAATTAAAGAAGGCAAGAATCAGACCGCTCCCGCGGCAGTCGCGCCAGCTGTGTCAGTCCCCGTTTAATCATAATAATTAAATAGCGCGCATATGCTTTTTTGCACCTGCCTGCCGGCAGGCAGGGTCGCGGCGATGAGTCCGCAGCAAAAAAAAGCATATGCGCGCGGCACATGTATGCCAATTGATACCCAATCCATTCTTAAAGTGAGGGAAATGACTGGAGCTGGTATGGTTGATGTTAAAGCCGCTTTGGAAGAAGCCAAGGGCGACCTGGATAAGGCTGTGGAAATTTTGCGCAAAAACGGCACTATCAAAGCCGCGTCCAAAAGTGAACGGCAAACAAAAGAGGGTTTGATTCATTCCTACATCCATTCCAGCGGCAAAGTGGGCGCGCTGATTGAAGTGCAGTGTGAAACGGATTTTGTGGCTCGCAATCAGGCCTTTCAGAATTTAGTGCATGATTTGGCCATGCAGGTGGTGGCTGGAAATCCAATGTATTTGTCTTCAGTAGATATTCCGGCAATTGATGTGGAAAAAGAAAAATCATTGCAAAAAGAAATTCTAAAAGCCGAGGGCAAGCCAGAGGCAATGATTGAGAAAATTTTGGAAGGGAAAATGCAAAAATTTTATAGTGATGTCTGCCTTTTGAATCAGATTTTTATCAAAGATGATAAAGTCACCATCAACCAGCTGATTCAGCAATCAATCGCCACCATTGGCGAAAATATCCAGGTGAAGAGATTTGTCAGGTTCGCGCTTTAAAGTAAAAATTAAAAGGCCGGGGCACAAGTTGCCTCGGTCTTTTGTTTGTGGTAAAATGAGATAAAGAATTTAACTTTAAATAACATATTATGAATATCGCAATCAACGGTTTTGGCCGCATTGGCCGAGCGGCTTTCAAAGCCGGGTTTGGCCAGGTAAAAATCAAAATTGTCGGCATAAATGATTTGACCGACACGAAAACTCTGGC
>CAYIOJ010000010.1:0-25820 GCA_964365025.1 uncultured Gammaproteobacteria bacterium | reverse complement strand
TAAAATTAGATAAAATATTAAAGATAAATTTAAGTTAACGCAACAGTAGTGGCCGGAACGTTGGCCAAAATCGCTCGCTCCGCTCGCTTGCGAAATCCTCACTTCGTTCGGACTTCACATGAAAGGTTTAAGTATAGCTGAAGAAGACCTTGAAAAACATCTCCAATTTTTACTTGAAAAAATAGAAAAAAAGAACCCTGTTTCAGATTGCCAGACAAAATAATCTTCCGATTTTGTTTAATTCTCATCTGTACGAATAAAATAGTAAATTATTTCTTGTCGGCTGGTTTAAAAAAGGGGGACATAACGCATGAAACCCATAATCATCTACATCACGCATCCGAATTTAAAAACGGCTAAAAAAATAGTCGCGGCTTTGCTGGCCAGCCGCTTAATCGCCTGCGGCAATATTTTTCCGACACAAAGCATCTATTGGTGGAATGGTAAAATGAAAAATTCCAAAGAATATGTTTCTATTGTAAAAACCGTAGAAAAAAATTGGCCAAAAATTAAATCAGCTGTGTCCAAAATTCATCCGTACCAAATACCTTGTATAATGAAAATATGTGTGAAAGCAAATGACGATTATGAATCTTGGATTAACAATGAAATTAAATAAATGAGTAAAACTAAAATTCCAATTAAAAAAATTTTATCAGAAGTGCGCAAACAAAAAGGATTTCCCACCGGACCGTTTTTATCCTGCCTGACTTGCCAATGTGGTCAAAACGCCAAAGGCGGAGCGTGTTGCAAGCACGGGGTCTATATAGACAAAGAATCCTACGACCACATTATCAAACATAAAATATATTTTGAAAAAAAGATGGGAATAAAAATGGAGGAATTTTTTGATAAAAGATGGAGCAAAGATCCGGAATATCTTGGTGAAAAATGTATTGGCACCAGAGCCAGAAACGGTTTCTGCTCTTTTAGATCGCGCTCGGGGCAAGGGTGTGAAATAGTGAGTTTGGTTTTTAAAAAGAATCTGCCCAGAAGAATGATACCGTCGGCCTGCCGGATCTACCCGATAACTTGGGACAAAGGAAAAATGTTTTTGGAAAAAATAAAAAAGAATTGCGTGTGCGTTGATAAAAACAATAAAACAAAAAAATCAATTTACAAAACGCAAAAAAAAGAAATAGAGGATATTTTTGCATTATGAACATCCACCAGCGCCGTTTAATCGTCATCACTTTTATCGCGCTGTTTCTGACAGCCGCGCCGATTGTCGTGCTCTACACCTCCGGCTATCGCTATAATTGGCAAAAAAATAAAGTGGAGCAAGTCGGCGTGCTGATGCTGGACATCCTGCCGGCTGACGCCAAATTATACTTAAACAACGAATTATTATCCGACAAGCGGCCTCTGCGGCTAGCCGATCTTTCACCCAACTATTATCAAATTCTGGCGGCCAAAGACGGCTATCACAGTTGGCAAAAAAATTTGGAAATAAAAGCGCGCGAGAGTACGCTGGTTTATGACATTACACTTTTTAAAAATAATCTGCCGAATCTTTTGGAAAGCGGGCCGGTAACGCAATTTTCTTTGTCGCCTGACGAATCCACCCTGCTCATCCAAAAATTAAACACACTTTGGTTGATGAATTTACAAACAGGAGAAAAAAAAATACAAACTGTTTTGCCATACACCATCAATCAACCGACGATAAAATGGTCGCCCGACGGTCAATGGATCATTGATTATGATGAAACCGGGCCTAATTTCGTAATAGCAAATACTGCCAAAGAAAAAAACTTTAGCTGGCAGGAATTTAATCTTGGTTCAATTTCGCAGCCAAAATGGACAAATAACAGCAAACACATTTACGGCTTAGTGGAGGCGCAAAATCGCGCTCTTTACCAGATAAATTTCCAGACCCAAACAAAAAGAAAACTGATTGACGGACCAATTAGCGATTACGCCGCGACTGACAACGAAATATTTTTTATTAAAAATATCGCTGATAAGACTGTTCTGTATCGCTACCGCGAGCTGGCTTTGCCGATTATTGAAAAAAAGATTGAAGAAGTGGCAATTCTGCCAAAGAGCAATTATCACTTGGGTGAGATAAATAACAATGAAGTGCTGGCGCTAAATGATAAAAATCAGATTTTCTTGATAAACCCGTCTGACAAACAAACGCCGATTATCAAATTAAACGGTAACGCGGGCGTGTGGGGGCGTGGAGAAAAAAATAATTATCTTTATTATTTTAATCGCTCGGAAATCTGGGCGCTGGACCTAAACTCAAAACAATCAACTATGACCGCGCGCCACAGCGACGGCATTTCGCAGGTTTTACCGGTGCCAGACAAGCCGTACTATTTGTCCTTGGTAAACGGAAGTTTGCAAATCACGGAATTGGACGACCGCGGAGAACGCAATATAGTAACACTTTTTGATCAGGCGGAAATTACTGCGGCACAAATGGACTCGGCTGGAAAAAATGTATATTTACTAATTAAAAATAACGCTTATCAAGAATTGTATAGAATGGAGATACAATAAAAAAACCGGCGCGAAATCGCCGGTTTTTTTAAATTTCAATAAAAGTATGGTCGCCCAAAACCATTTTATGCCCTTGGGGCGGGGCTTGATGGCCGGTGAGAATGGAGGCATTTTTACCAATAATGCTATCCACGATACGAATAGAGCAATTAATATCCGCGTTTTCAAAAATAATGGAATGTTCAATTTCCGCGCCACAAATCTCTGTCCCCTGCCCGATGGTGGTGCATGGGCCCACATAGCAGTCCTCCAGCACGCAATTTTCCCCAATAATCACCGGCCCGCGAATTAAAACCTTTTCTCCGATTCTCGTGCCACGGCCGATTTTAATATTGCCCTCCAATCGCGCGCCCTTTTCCACTGTGGCGTGATTGGTAAAATGCTCTTTGTCCATCCTATCCAAAAGCATCTGATTCGCAATTAGCAAATCATTGGGTTTGCCGGAATCTTTCCAATAACCGGTAATCTCGCTCCACCCGACTTTGTAATTATTCTGAATCAGCCAAGTATTAATGTCGGAAATTTCATACTCGCCGCGAGCGGATTTTTGAATGTGGCTATAGGCCTCAAAAAAAAATTTATCATAAAAATATATGCCGGTTTGAGCTAAGTCGCTTGGCGGGTTTTGCGGCTTTTCCAACACGCGCGTTAATTTTCCATTAGCGTCAAACTCGCCAACGCCAAAACGAGTCGGGTCATCAACTTTGGAAAAACTCAACAAGCAATTCAAATTTTCTTTGGCAAATTTTTCCGCCAAGGGCTGGAGAGAACCGAGTGTGATATTATCGCTTAAGTAAAAAATGAACGGGTCATCGCCGATAAATTCACGCGCTAAAGACACCGCATGCGCGATGCCTTGCGGCCCGCCGGTTTGTTCAAAATATTTAATTTTAATCCCCCAGTGTCCGCCATCGCCAACGTATTTCTGCAATTCGGTCTCACCGGGATTGGTATTGATAAATATTTCTTTTACACCGATTTCTACCACTTTATCAATAACATGAAAAATCATCGGCTTATTGGCCAAGGGAATCAAATGTTTGTTGATTGTGGTTGTGATCGGCCGCAGGCGCGTGGCATGACCTCCGCCGGTCAAAATCGCTTTTGTAATCATATAAATTACCACCAAATTATCGCCTTTACTAATCGCCAATAAATTTTCATCACCGGATTGCCAATGTATAACAATAACGGATTAGCCATTTCTTTTTCTTGAAATAAAATTTCGCTAACCATATCTTTGAGTAATTCTCTATCACCAACTTTTCTAATTTGCCGAATACTTTTTCTTTTATTAAGCCAAGTAATCCAATTGGCGCTATCCAGCCAATAGCGATAGACTTTAATACGTTCAGCAAACCAGCCACCTTTAAGCGCGAACAAAATCAGAGCTATTTCCATCACCAACCCCATTGGCGCGAGTAAAAGCAAGGTTGGCCACTTGAAAAATTCCAGCATCACGCCATAGCGGTTGCGTTCCATCCAAAAATATTTGGTAATACTGCGGCCGAATTGATATTTGTGAAAAACCACCGAATCGCGCGCCAAAACTATTTTGTATCCCGCCGCTTTCAAACGGAAACAATACTCCAAATCTTCGTGATACAAGAAAAAATCCTCATCCAAGCCGCCGTATTGCTTGAGTAAATCAGCTCGCATTAACACTCCCGCTCCTGACGCATAGGCAATTTCTTTTATTGCCGGCAAATTGGCTTCGGATAATTTTTTGCGATAATCCCAACAAAAACCAAAACCCAGATAATGCATGGCATTGCCCGCGGAATTTATCAATTCCGTCTCAGGATGCAACAGTAACAATGATTGAGCCGCGCCGACTTGCTTATCTTTTTCCATTGCTTCCACCAACGGCTCTAAAAAATTCGCGGCCACAAAGGCGTCGTTATTGTGCAGGCAGACATAATCAAAACCGTTATCCAAAGCGTACTTAATGCCGACATTGTTGCCGCCGGCAAATCCCAAATTATTAGAATTGGCGATCAAAGTGACTTTGGGCATCGTTACGCCGGATTTGAGCATGATAGTTTCTTCAATGTAGCGAACTGACGGCCCGTATTGCGGATGCGGATTGTCCACAATCACAAATTCCACCCGATCTTTGGGATAAGTGAGTCGCTCCAATGCGGAAACCACATCGTCCATGTACGGCTCGCAGTGAAAAGACAGATAAATTATCGCGACCTTGGACAACATATTAAGTGGTTTTAAACCTCCACTTCCACATGTATTTCAACCAGCTCACAATGTGGACGCGGGTGAGCGGGTTTTTCATCATTGAACGAAAAAAACCCGGCACCTTGGCTGAACCTTTGCCGTGCCGGTGCATTATCTTTATATCATGAACATAATAAACTGGCCAGTGGGCTTCCCAAAAACGACGACACAAATCACAGTCTTCAAAATACATAAAATATCGCTCGTCAAAAAGTCCGGTTTGCTCCAAAGCCGCGCCGCGCGCGAACATGGCCGAACCCATAAGCCAGTCCACCGGCTGATTGCGTTCGTGATTAAAATCCCGCATTAAATAATGCGCTATTTTACGGCGATTTTTTCCGGACTCACCCAGAGAACTGCGGCGATACAAGGGAATCCAAAAATCAGGAAATCTGTAACAAGAATATTGCAAAGTGCCGTCACTATTTAAAAGTTTGGGGCCGATCAGGCCAATTTTAGGGTGCGTCTCCATATATTCAAACAGTCTCTGCAAAACACGCTCGCCCAAGGGAAACACGGCATCGGGATTTAAAACAAAATAATATTTGGCGTCGGTGGATTTTATGCCGATATTTTGCGCTTTGCCAAATCCGATGTTGCCCTTTTGCGGCAGATATTTGACTTCGGGAAAATTATTTTTAAACATCAACCAGGCGCCATCTTCGGGTGTGTTATCCACCACCACGATTTGCACTTTCAAATCCGAGCCGGCCAAATCCTCTCTCATGGAATGCAAAAGATCCCGAATGTCTTCGGCCATTTTATAATTTACAATTGTGACTGCTATATCAAACATGCCTAAAAATTAAATATCTCTCTAATATTTCTCCATCCAATTTTTCTTTTTTTAATAATCCATTTACGCTTCGCCAGCAACTCTTTTCGCATCTTCCACACCTCTTTTAATCCAGCCAACACCCCCCTATCCAGCAGCAAAAAATACGCGAACTTCTTTACTTCATACCACAATATCCACGGAAAATCAAGGAGAAAATTCTGCCAATACTCATTTTTATACAACGTCATCAAATGATTTTTGTAACTATGATATTTCACCCAAACCGATTGCCTTTTTTTATTGACCGCGGCCGCGGCGTCAGTTATTGTGTTTGGTCCGGCGCCGGCGCGGTCGTGATAGGCCACGGCATCAGACAAAACATACGATTTAAAGCCGGCTGAAGCCAAACGATAGGCCAAATCGACGTCTTCTTTATACGAATGGTAGCTGGCGTCAAAAAAGTCGCCGTTATAAAAAGCAACTGTCTCCAAGGCAGCGCGGCGATACATTGGCAGAGCGCCAGAAATGCCAAAAACTTCTAACTGTATCCCCGCTTCCGCGGGGATGACATTTCCCCGCCATTCTTCCCCTGCCTGCCAATCCACTACTCGCCGATTTTTAAAAACTTTTAGACCCAGAGTATCAATGGTATTTGTGAACGCACCATTGGCAAAATCCCATTTCATCAATCGCGGACTCACGGCCGCGGCTTCGTGATGCGAATCCAAAAAATCCAATAATTTCTCAAAACAATCCGGAGACAAATACATATCTTGATTCAAAAGTAAAACATATCCTCCGTCTGTTTTTTTAAACACCTCATTATGTCCGCCGGCAAAACCCAGATTTTCCTTGCTCTCAATAATTTTATATTGAACACCTAAATTGTTCACTTCATTTTTAATCAGTTCAACGGTGTTGTCGGACGAATTATTATCCCAAATAAATACAAACCAATCTTTGAAGGTTTGCTCCCGCAAAGATTTAAAAAGCAAAGGAATATATTTTGCCCCGTTCCAGGAAACGAGATGAACAGAAAGTTTCATAGGCTCCTCATCAGCCAAGTTAAACTAATCGCCATTGGCCGCAAGAGCCAAATCCAAATCCATTTATGCCCTGGCTCCCATTTTTGAAAATACGCAAGCATACTCGTGGTAAAATTTTTTTGCTTCCATAGAGTTGCGCGCTTGACAAAACTCTGGCCCACAAAATCCACGCAAGAAATAATCGGCGTGTACATCACTTTGTATCCCAGCCGCTTAACCTCGCGACACAAATCCACGTCTTCAAACCAGATAAAATAACGCGGATCAAAAGCCCAACCCAGCCGTTCCGCTACTTCTCTCCGTAATAACATAAAAGAACCTCGCACCGAATCCACCTCTTGCTCTCTATCCGGTTCAAAATCAGCCATTAAATATCGATTTAAAATTGATGGGAATAAGTGGGGCAGTTTTAAAAGCAAAGCGGCCTGGTCCCAAACAGTCGGAAAGCGCCGCGGGCCGGCCACGGGGCTGAAATTGCCTTTCTCATCAGTCAATTTACAGCTCACAAGCCCGGCGTCCGGATGTCGCGCCAACCACTCCATCAATTTATCCAGCGAGCCCGGCTCAACTTTCATATCCGGGTTTAAAAATAAAAGGAAATCGCCTTGCGCGATTTTCACTCCTTGATTGTTCGCGGCCGCGAAGCCGGTATTGGTCGCATTAGCAATCAATTTAACGTGAAAAAAACTTCTGACAATTTCCACCGTATTGTCTATTGACCCGTTATCCACTACAATCTGCTCAAAAGCAATTTTCTCGCACCCTTCGCGCACTGATTGCATCTGCTCCCTAATTTTTTCCGCCGAATTCCAGGTGACTGTTATCACTGACAAATCCATATCATATTTTATTTTTAAACCAATCCACCATCGGAATGGGCGTAGGATCAAGACCGTAAAGCATGGCTAAATAAAAACTGACGTAACTGCCCAAAACCAACAATTCAAACGACTGCCCCAACCGCGTTTTTTCCTGCAACATATACGAAATCTCCTCTACACCGCGTTTTTTTGCCACTTCCCGCGTTAAAGTAAAACGTTTTTTAATTTTAAATTCATCGGCGGCTGATTCAAAAAACACCAAAGCCAAATTTTTTTTCACAGCCGCCGGAAACAACAAGCCCTCCATCAAATGATGATTGATTTCCGGCAACAAGGCCCAGCCGGCAAAAACCTTGGCATTTTCATTCAATTGATTGGCGGCAGTGTGAATATTGCCGGCCAAATGAGAACCGGAAAAATAGAATGGTATTTTATCTTGCAGTTTTTCCGCTAATTGTTTGGCGCGATTATCCGTTATTTTTTTATACACCCCCAGCGCCCGATTATATTTTTCCGCGACTTTAATCGCTTTTTGCGCCTCATACTCGCCGAATCTTATTAACCCCATCTTACCGAATAAAATCAGAAGCCCGAACAAAGAATATCCCAATCCCATGCGCGGCGAATCGCAAGGATTAAAATGCGGGGTGAACAAATACCCGGGAAATTTTTTTTCTTTTTTCAACTCGGCCAAATTTTTGCCGCTGGCCATTACTAAAATTTTCGCGTTTTTCCGCTCGGCTTCAGCCGCGCAAGACAAGGTTTCCTCGGTGGAACCGGAATAACTTGATAACACGACTAGCGTATCTTTGCCAACATACGCCGGCAAATAATAATCATTGACTATTTCCAACGGCATCTTTATCTCATTGCCGTAAAGCGCGTCAATAATATGCGCGCCCAAAGCCGAACCGCCCATACCCGCGACTACGATATTTTTTACCTGTGAATAAGCGCGCGGCACACTCACTCCGGCCAAATCTTTCCAAGCCTCGCGGCATTGATCAGACAGAGCCTCAATAGAGGCCAACATTTTTCCTTTATCCAAACTTTTAATCTGCGCGATATTGTCTAAAATCATAAAATTAAGCTTATTTTTATGCTTTCAGCATATCAAAATATACCTAAAATGTAAAATAAAAGGGAGGGGCGCGGGCCTCTCCCAATTCTGTCCGGGATTAGGGCAGGTGTCTGGCAATCCGGCGGATCAAGTCGTGCGGAGTCAAGCGTGCTTTCGGCTCAATCTCCAGACTCACCCGGAAACGTTTGACCGCGTTGGAAACCACGCCGCGCACCTGTTCCGGAGTAAGCGAAACCAGTTGCAAATGTTCCTGACGCGCGCCGTCATGGCCGTAAAGCGTCGTGAGAGGGCCTTCAATCAACCACTCTCTTACCAGCTTACGACGCCGCGCCTGCTTGACAGCAGTCACAATGCCGTGAACGGTAAACGGCGGGTTAATTTCCAGATCCGGCAAGCTGAACTTGCGTCTGGCATCTTTTACCAGATCCTTGACATCTTTTACATTGGCCTCAAGCAGACCGGAAAGTTCCCGCGCTGATAATCCGCAAATCTTGGCCAAGGCTCTGATTGCCATTGCCGCCTTGTCGGAAGACAGACTCATGTTAACCTCCTTCGGTTGGATATTTTATACACTATTTTTATCTGGCAGTCAAATATTCAGCCAAGGCGTCTTCCCAGGAGCGCAATGGTGGCAATTTGGTGGTGAGTAATTTGGAAAATTTTGGACGAGCGGCCGGCCGGGGAAAATGGCTCGCCGGCACCGCGTTTAATTTAACGCCTAAACCTGATAATTCAAAAATTTTCTTGGCCCATTCATACCAAGTGCAAGCGCCGGCGTTAGTACGGTGATAAATTCCCGAGGGCGCGCCAGATTCAATCAGGTCGCGCGTGGCTCGTGCCAAATCCACCGCGTAAGTGGGCGAACCGACTTCTTCATCAATCAAATCCAGCGTTTCTTTTTCACGCCCCAATTTCAACATTGTGTCCACAAAACTTTTTTTCACATTTTCGCCGGTTCCGGCCGGGCCAAAAAGGCGCGAGGTGCGAATAAGATACCAGTAAACACCCCTGTTGTCATTCTGAGCGGAGCGAAGAATCTCACGAGTGCGCGAGATGTGCGCACTCGTGCCAGATCCTTCGTCGCTTCGCTCCTCAGGATGACAGAAGATAGAAAATAATTTCTGTTCCCCCAATGCTTTTGATTGCCCATAAACAGAAATCGGCTTTGGCGCGTCATCCTCTGTATACCCATCAATTTTGTCTCCCTTAAAAACATAATCAGTTGAATAATGAACAAAAAGCGCGCCAATTTGCGCGCTTGCTTCAGCTAAATTTCCAACCGCCTCGGCATTGATTTTAAAAGCTACGCCGCTGTCTTCTGTCTCGGCCTTGTCAACATCGTTATACGCGGCGGCATTGATGATTATTTCCGGCCTCAACGCGCCAATTTTTTCCAAAATCTTCGTTTTGTCAGTAATGTCCAACTCTGATTTATCCCAGGCCGTAACTTCGTAATCGGCGTTGCTAAATTCTTTTGTGAGTGCCTGCCCCAGCAGGCCGCGCGCTCCTAAAATTAAAACTGATTTTCGCATGACACTATTTTATTAATTTTTTAAATTCTTCATAATCCTCCACATAATCGCTTCTGTCCGGATTATAATTGGTGGAGCTTAAAGCCAGTAAAACCGCGTCCGGTGAAAAATCTTTAAAATGATGCCAGACGCGCGGCGGAACATACATAGCGCTCGTTGGTCCTTGCATTTTAAATTCTTCAAGGCCATTGCCATTGTCAATCACGGCAATACAGCTCCCCTGCTGTAAGACAAAAAATTCCGCTTCAATTTTATGGCAATGCGCGCCGGTCGGCGCTTTGATGCCGGTTATAAAATATACCCGCTTTACTTCAAAATCAATATACTCTTTCAATTCCACCGCGCTCATCACAAACCTCGACGTGTCTATTTTTTTTAATTGAAAAATTTGAAACTTCATATTTTTGACGACAGGCCAATTATATCACGCCCTACTCACCTTGACAACCCTAAATTTTAATGTAAAATAAATTCAGTATCAATGGCAAGAAATTCTTGCCGCGGTACGGCTTGACAACCTAACGACAAGGCCGGAGGAAAAAATGCCTACGAACAAGATTGCGCTTGCTCGCGATGTTTTGTTTGAGCTTGTCAGAACCGATGCCACCCAACCGCCAAAATGGGCGACAGTTGATGCCTTGAGACGGCTTTACTATGCGGCAGAAATAGAAACAGAGTTTGCCGCGCTGTGCGATTCCTTGTTGCCGGTGGCCGCTGAAGCTGACCCGGCTACGGCCGAATTGTTGGTCATCTTCGCCGTCTATGACTATATAAGAATAAAGCAATTCCTCATACCAAACCTGCTCGCCAGACTTCTTTCCGACGCCGAGATCAGAATATACGCGCTGACAGAAAGCGCGCGGAAACATTATCTGATAGCGATGCAGTTTGGTTGCCGAGCTGCCTTGGCTAACTCGTGCGGCGCATACCACGAGGCCGCCCAGCTTTTCACTCAGGCGGCCCAGTACGCTCGCGCCCATGGCTTTACTAACGAAGTAAATATTCTTGAATACCAAGCAACGGAAGCCGCGTCAGAATACGCCTTGGAGACTGGCCAAGACGTCGCTGAAGTTTTGGCCCGCCTGGAAGAAGCTACTACGCTATATCTAAACAATGAATCGTCAGCAACAGAAGATGAAAATCAGCACAGTCGGCAAGTACTGGACTGCCTGCTTAGCCTCGTCTTTAGCTATTTCTTGGCCGGACAGGAAGAGAATCTTTTACGCTACCAAGTTCATTTCGCACACTACGATGAAGGTTCCACAGACACCGCCCCTATTGTTGAATTGGCTCTGGCTGTTGTTAACGCAAATAACCATAACCAACAGCAGACACTGAACAAGGCGCTAGCTTTGCGGCATAAATTGCAACCGCAGGGAGCGGCTGTTGCCCTTATCCTCGCGGCTAGACACGAGGCTTGCCAGGATCTGGCCGCCTGCTGGCTGAATATGGCCATAGAAGCGGTGGCAGACGATAGAAGCAATCACTTTATTGCCGCGGTAGCGCAACGGGAATTGGCCAAATTGGCCGGGGCCCGCCCGCCGCGCATACTGGTGGTTGACCCAAGCCCAGATACTGGATATCAAAAACTCTTGGAAACGACCTTTGGCCGCGAGAGGATTGCCATCGCACAAACCAGAGCAGGCGGGTTAAAGATGCTTGACGCGAAAATCACGTGCCTCATTGTAGAGCCAAGTCTTCACGTTAGAGATGATGAGGCAGAAAGCGTAGTGGAGCAGAGGTTTGGCCAATACTGGACCGGACTTGACCTGCTGGCACAAGCCGCTACAAAAGCGCCTAAGGCCATGGTCGTTGTGATGAGTCTATATCCATGGTACGAAGTGGCCAAAACATGCAAAGAAAAGAGCCTGCCACAACCAATCTATATTGCTCGAAAAACGTGGGAAGAGTGCAACATAACCTATTTTTCCGACACGTTGCTCAATCTGATACGAACACCTGAACTACAGCGGAAATGTCGTCCTCCGCTGTGAGGTACAAACGTTAACCAAATCCCCCGCAAGTCAACTGACTTCGCGGGGGTATTTTTTGTTTGGCTACCAGCCTTTATACAGCCGCCCGCATCTTCTTCTCTGACCTTTCCAAATTTTCCTGAAATTTATTCATCTCATTTTTTTTCTTTTGCTCAACATGCTCCACCCACTCTTTGTTGTTCAAATACCACTCCACGGTTTCGCGCAAACCCTGTTCAAATTTTTCCCGCGGATACGCCGGCGCCCAACCCAACGAACGGATTTTTGACGCGTCAATGGCATAACGCCGGTCATGACCGGGTCGATCAGTCACGTATTCAATCATTTCCTCTCCCTTGCCCATTATTTTTAAAATCAATTTAGTGATCTCCAAATTATTGCGTTCATTATCCGAGCCGATGTTGTAAACCTCGCCATCAATTCCATTATGCAAAAGCAAATCCAGCGCGACCGCGTGATCCAAAACATGAATCCAATCGCGGATATTCAGTCCGTCGCCGTATACCGGCACTTTTTCGCCCCGTAATAATTTAAAAATGAAAAAAGGAATTACTTTTTCCGGAAATTGATACGGCCCATAATTATTGGAACAATGCGTGACAATTACCGGAACTTTGTGCGTGACAAAATAAGCGCGGCACATCAAATCTCCGCCGGCCTTGGCCGCGGCATAAGGCATATTCGGGGCAATGGGCGTGTCTTCTCTAAACTCACGATCCTCGTCCAAGCCCAAAGCGCCGTAGACCTCGTCCGTGGAAACCTGCACGAATTTGACCAATTTGTTAAACCGTACCGCGTCCAAAATCATCTGAACACCTAAAGTGTTCGTCAACACAAAGTCTTTGCATCCGCCGTGAATTGACCTGTCCACATGCGTTTCCGCCGCAAAATTTATAACGTGAGTAATCCCCTTCCCTTTAACAACTTCATTCAATTTTTCCAAATCGCAAATGTCGCCCTGAACAAAAGTGTAGCGCGGATTGCCCTCAACATCATCCAAATTTTCCAAATTGCCGGCATAAGTCAATTTGTCATAATTAACCACACTGCAATCAGGGTGTTTTTGCAAAAAATAACGGATAAAATTGGAGCCGATAAATCCGGCGCCACCGCAGACAAGTAAATTCATATTTTTCAATGTCATGTCGAACTCGTTTCGACATCTAGATCCTGAAACAAGTTCAGGATGACAGACCACCTATTCCCTCATTAAATGCGGCCTGGCCAAAGCCCACACGGCCAGGGTCTGGCCATCCCAAATCTGATTATGTTTGATTAAATCTTCAATTTCGTCAATCCGTCGCGGCATCAATTCCATAGGTTCCTGCGGATTATTTTCCGTCGCCACCCGTTCCAATCCGCTCGCCAAATACACGCGACAAATTTCAGTGGTAATTCCGTTAAAAGGACAAAATTCTCCAATATTGATCAAATCAGCGGCTGTAAATCCGGCTTCCTCTTGCAATTCCCTTTGCGCCGCTTGTTCAAAAGTCTGACTATCTTTCACCGCCCCACCCGGAAACTCCACGCTATATTTATTTTGCAAGCATCTGTATGTCTGCACCATCACAATTCTACCGTCGGGCAAAAGCGGCACGACCATCACACTGCCGGGCGTCTCGGCATAATAGTAATCGCGGGGCGATTCGCAACCATCTACTTCAAAAATATCCTGTCGATAAATCCAAAAAGGATTCTGGTGCACTATCTCGCTTTTGATTTTTTTCCAATTGATCATAGGCCGGCTTTAATAGCCTCCCCCAGTTTGTCCATTTCACCCGGCCCATAGGCCTTGACGCCCCACAACTTGTACCCGTCTCCCTCATAGCGCGGCATAATATGAAAATGCGTGTGCCAAATCACTTGTCCGGAGGCCGCGCCGTTATTCACTCCTAAATTAAAACTGTCCGTGTTAACCGCTTTCAAAACCGCCGGGGCTATTTTTTGCGCCGCGGCCATAAGTTTATTCAAAATATCGGCCGGCGTATCCAAAATATTAGTGTAATGCGCTTTTGGCACTACCAAAATATGGCCGGGATTAACCGGATGAATATCCAAAAAAGCCATTACTTCAGCGTCTTCATAAACCTTAACACAGGGCAATTCCCCCTTTATAATTTTACAAAAAATGCAATCGGTCATATGGGTATTGATTATTACTTTAATTTAGCACAATTGCGTTATCAAAATCAAGGGGTGACGTTTTCCACAAGCACATCTTGACTCAAAAATGTTTTTAATTTATAATCACTTCCAAGAAGGAGGGGTTTCAAGATGATAGAAACGCTGACGCTTTCTTTCATCGCCGCTCTTCTGATTATGTTGACTCGGGGTCGGGTGAACCAAGAGCAACTGATCTGGAAGACGGCCGGAACCATCATCTCCTTCAAAGGAGAGCCGGGACGCATTAACTTGTGTCTCTTGCGACCCCGCGAAGGTGATGATTAGGCCCCAAACTCCCAGGGGCCGACAAATGTGGGAGGACAACTCACGATTGGAGGGAAGATGCCTGGAACAGCGGCACTCTTTCCGGAGGCATACCGCTATGCGGTGTTTCGGCTGATGCGGTGTGGCGCGCTGGCGTTCTGCGGATGTTGTGGCGGTGAAAACCAGCGCAAGCCGGTATGCTTCTGCGGAAAGTCCTTTCGGAGGGTATGGAGCGTCGGGGAGATATAAAGCCCCCCGCGCCGAGCGGAGGGGCGGTATAAATCTCGACGTCGCATGCGTCGGACAGGGTGCAGGGGGAGCTCTACAGATGAGCGTCTTGGTGTTAGGTACGCCAGGAAGGTTTCCGTTAAAACGGAGCGCACCAATCTCAAACCAGCCGATGCTACTCGGCCGAGAACTAGTCCCAATCTAGTCGAGACAACCCCTTGCCAATCCCCAAGTTACCTGGGATTGCGTTCGTTCCAAAACTAAGTCGCCCCATCTAGCCCCTGATAACGGGGGGAAAAAAGGCGTTACAAAAACGCCACGGGCCTGACGGCTCCCACTAAAAGCCGTCACGCGGAGAGACAAGGCGACCGAATATCGCTCTGTTCTCCGCTTTTTTTTATTCAATTTTTCTCAATTCTAAATTTTCCCAACCAGCCAATGGCAAAGATAATTTTAGATTTGCGCTTAATAAAAATTCCTGCCAAACCCGTTCTTCTTTTTCCGTCAATTTTAAATCATACAAATACACTGGCCAACCTTGTCGCGCCAACAAAACAATGGCTGTTTTTTGCTCGGCCAACTCCCACCCGGGAATAATTTTGCGGCCGGGAAAAAGATATTTGTCGGAATAACGGGTAACAATTATCGCGTTATTTTCCGTCAGCACATAAATTTTTTCTCGCCACTCGTCGTATTGCGCCACTGTCGCTTTCACCGCCGATAATCCTTCCAACGGCGCGAAAACCGCCCCGATGGAATTAACTAATAACGACAAAAATAAAATCACGGCTGTAATCTTAAAAATTATTTTTTTCTGCCACAGCCACAGCAGAAAAAAAGACAGAAACGGCAATCCTAAAACATAAATCGGCATAAAATATCGGACGTAAGAAGTGCCGATGGAGGGCGCGCGCAACAGATTGTCGTAAAAATCCCAGGAACCATAAAAAATCAGAAGAAAAATAGCCATTATCGTAAAGCCTGCCCCTAACCGGCAGCGGGTAACTGCCAAACCCCACCCGGCCACAGCCAAAATCGCCCACACGCCAAATAAATTAAAAAAATAATTCCAAAAATTACGCAAAATATTTACAGGATGAAACCCAAACGGCAAAAAAATCGCTTTCAACGTTGCCATTCCTTGAGGACCGGAAGTTATAATTCCGGCCGAACCATCCGCCGCCGGCCGTACATAGCCGCTCCCCATCGCCGAACCGTAAAAAGCCGTCTGCGTGGTGAAAAATAAAATCGCCGTAAGCGCAAGGCCCACCCCACAGGCAACATAATCGCGCCATTGCCAACGCCGCCGCGCCATAACTAACCCATAGATACAAAATATAGAAAGCCATAGAATTTCCGACGGCCGGACATAAACGGCCAGGCCCAAAAAAAGACCTGATAAAAATGTCGTCACTCCGTCATGCCGAACTCGTTTCGGCATCCCTTGAGATTCTGAAACCTGCCTACCGGACAGGCAGGCAAGTTCAGAATGACTACGGTTGTCGCCCCTCTCCTTCGCCACCGCATAACAATAAATCCCCGCCACAATCAAAAACACCAACAAAGTATTGTGCTGAAACGGCCGGCTCGCGTAATACCACCACGGCGGCAGAATGAATAACAGCGCGGCGGAGAGCCAAGCGCCGCAGTCATCCCAAATCCGACGCAAAAATCCATAAAAAAATAACGGCGTGATGGCGGCGAGAAGCGGTGTCAACATCGCCGCCAACAAATTAAAATTCCCAATACCAAAAATTTTCACTAATAATTTCGTAAGTAGTCCAAAAAATACAATCACACCGGGAAACCCGATCGGCACAATCGCGCCGTGCACCACCGTAGTACTGCGAGGATGCACTTGGCTGGCCACTACACCTGAAAGCGGCTCGGGTAAACCAAAACGATTATTCAGCGCGAGCTCACGGATGAAAAAATAATTTATTGATTCATCCGGCTGATTTAAAATCAAATAATTTGGATACTTTGGCGCCTTCGGCAGATACAAATATAAATAAACAACAAAAAAAACCGCTCCCAAAATCGCCAATGAAATAATTTTCCAATTTCTCTTAAACATGTTAAACTTAATCTAAGTCATGGGCTTGCCTATATCTTTTTTGCACCTGCCTGCCGGTAGGCAGGGTCGCGGCGACAGTCCGCAGCAAAAAAAAGATATAGGCAAGCCCCAAACTATGTTCAAGTATATCACCTTCTCCGCCATTTTAATAGGCCTGATTTACGCCAATCTGGGGTTATGGCATAAACCGATTTTGGGCGTGGCCATGACCGCGATTTACTTGCTCTATTATGGCAAACGATTGGGGGTTCTTGCTCTCCCCAGTTTCAATCACTTTTGGCAACGACTTTTCGGCCCGCTAATTTTACTCGCCGGCTGGGTCATTATCGGTTCTCTAATTTATTATTTCTACGCCCTACCCAATTGGATAATTCTAATCATCATCACCGCGATTCCCATAGGCATTATCCCCTATTGCCATTTGTTCAAGAAAAAAATTGACGAGTGGGAGGGCGGACATTTGGAAGCCGTGCCCTTGATTGAGCCGAACACCCGGCCGGCCAATCGCTGGGCCTGGCTCGTGCTTTTTGGCGACGCTTATCTTTTCTATTATCTTTTCACGCAGGCCACCGTGTCAGCAACGCGCTCGCCCTGGCTTTTTATAAATTTTAAATTTTTTATTATTTTTTTTATCCTGACTTTCTTTTTAATTATTTTTATCCGCCGCACCGAAAGCAGTATTCTTTCTTTTTTCACGATTTTCATTCACAGCGCGCTAATACTCTCCGTGGCGCTGATTATTTACAAACTCGGCTATGGTTTTGACCCGTTTATTCACCGCGTTGCGGAAAAATACATTAGCGATTTTGGCTCAATCACCCCCAAAACTCCGTATTATCTTGGCCAATACGCTCTCGTGACCATACTCTCAAAAATCACCGCGCTGGCCGTTGGCTTGATTGACAAAATACTTCTCCCGTTTTTAGAAGCGATTTTTATGCCGCCGCTGGTGTTTCTCACCCTGCGCCACGGTTTTCAAGTGGAAAGGCAATCGGCCCGCCTGGCGTCTCTGCTATTTTTTATCCTTCCTTTTTCTTCTTTTATCGCCACCACCCCGAATGATTTGGCCATTTTTTTTGCCATTACTTTGATATTTTTCGGCGCGCTATTTTTAACGACCGAGCTGGTACACTGGAGCGTGCCTTTAATTTTAATTCTCGCTGTCTTGGCGATACATCCTCTCATAGGGCTCCCCATGCTCGCTTTTTATTTACTCCTGATGTCTCTTTCCAATTTTAAATTGCTCTCCGAATACCAAGAATTAAGATTTGGTCTACCCGCAATTATTTTTCTTTTCGGCGCCGCTCTTTTGCCCGCTATTTTTTTAATCTTTTTAAGAGCTGATTCCCACTGGCCAAATTTTCAACAGATTCTGAATCTAATTACGCCGCCGACACTCCCCCGCTTGCGCCCCAAAGAGCAATTTTCCATTTGGTTTACCCTGATTTATTATTACAATTATTTTCTGCCGATTCTCATTCTCGCGACCAGCGCTTTTGGCGGCTGGCTTTTATGGAAAGGCAAAAAGCAGCCCACGACTGTGTTATTTGCCCTTGCTTGGCTCGCGCTCTGGGGCAACATCATATTTTTGAAATTAACTAAATTACCGAGCATTATCAATTACGAACAGACGGATTACGCCAATCGGCTGACGCATTTTTCATTCTATTTGATAATGCCGTTATTTTTGTTCGGCCTGATCTATTTTACAAATTATTTATTTAAAAAAATCACGGCTATTTTAATCTATGCCGGCTTGGCCATGCTAATTACTGTCTCTTTTTATTTATCTTATCCGCGCGTGGATAGCTACGCTTTTAGCAAAACATTTAATGTCTCCCAAAATGATTTTGACGCTGTGCGCCAGATTGACGCCAAAGCTAACAACGCGCCATATCTTGTTTTAAGCCACCAAATTTTTTCAGCCGCGGCTTTGCAGGAATTTGGATTTAAAAAATATTACCAAACACCTGTTGGAGAAATTTTTTACTACGCTTTGCCTACCGGAGATATAATGTACGAGTATTTTCAAAAAATGGTCTATGGCCAAGCCGACCGCGCCACTATGAACGCGGCCATGGACTTGGTGGGCGTTAAACAGGCCTTTTTGGTTTTGCATGATTATTGGAATTCATTCGCCACTGCCGTCCCGCAAGCCAAGGCCGGCGCGGACGAATGGTGGACAGTGGGTGGGGGAAAAATTTTGGTGTTTAGATATAAAAGATAATTTTGACAACAAAATACTCCCGCGCGGGAGTATTTTTTGATTGAAAAAGGGCTGGCGGAAGGGACAACGAACCGTGCCAGACTGTCCAAGAACTGTCATTGCGAGCGAAGCGAAGCAATCTCGCAGCTTAAATATGAGATTGCTTCGCTCCACTCGCAATGACATTATTACAAACACTTTAGAGAAAAGACAATTTTATCAACAAAGGAGGACGGCTCTAAACCGTCCTCCTTGTGATTTTACTCGCCTTTCAAACAACATTACTTTTTAATTAATCAAAGCGGTCTTGAAGGTAGCTGACTTTTGCACATATTTCGGCAAACCGCGCCAGTCCTCGGCGGAAATGCTGTCATTCACTGCCATTTTATTGCCCTTGGCATAAGCCAAAATTTCTTTTACATTGTAACCGCCGTAAATAAAGGCGTTGACCATTTTATTCCATTCAGTCGCGCCAATCTTTTCCGTTTTTACGCCTTTGGCTTGCAAATCCTGTTGTAATTCAATGGAATACTCCCACTCAATGCTCAAATCCTTTAATCGTTCCTGGCCATAGATTCCAGCCACCTTGAACGGCGCCGGATCATTCGGGTCATAGCCATTGGCGATTTCCGTAAAATCACTGTAGCCATCTTTGTCAGAATCAAAAGCCACCGGGCTGGTTGACCAATTGAGCACTTCTTTACCATCGCTCAAGCCATCGGCATCAGTATCATATTGAGTCGGGAAAGTTTTATAACGCACCACTTCCTCCCAATCAGTCAAGCCATCATTATCAGTATCAGGATTAAACGCATTGGTGCCATATTTAGTTTCATCAGCATCGCTCACGCCGTCAATATCTTGATCATTGGTCGCGGCATCAGCGTTAAAATCATAATAGAAAATGTCTCCGGAATTGCTCAAACGATTGTCAACCCAAGCGATTTTATCATTGGAAGAGTTAATGGTAATTTGCGATTTGTCGGCTTTTCTCCAGCTCAACGAGCCGCGGATATTGGCGCCGAATTGAAAAAAGTCCAAATCAGTACCACCCGCGCGGTCAACAAAATACGCCACCAGATTATTCACCAATACCGGATTGTAACTGTTGAAATCAGTTGGACTCACGGTAAATGAAGCGCCGGTGTTGAAATAATAAATCTTCACCGTTTTCTTGCCATTTTCCAATTGCGACCAGGCCAAAGTCAGCTGTTGAGTGGCAACATTACTCAAAGCCGCGACTTTTTCTTTAATGACAGATTCATATTTAGTTTTCCATTGATAAACCATCACACTGCCGACATCGGATGATTGACACAACGAAGCAACCTGATCGTCAGAGCAAATCAAAGGATATTCGCTGTAAGAAATCAGGTCGTTAAAAATAGAAGGCACACCCTGATAATTTTCATCATTGGTAATGTTCACCGGTTCCGGTTTGAAATCCTCCAAATTCAACACAAAAACATCGGTGGTATTTTGATTGCCGGCCACGCGGGCGGAATACACCACTAATTTTTCATAAACACTAAAACCAAACACGCGATTTGTTTCGGTGCGCCATTCTTTATAGGTATCGTGATTCAAATCATAAGAAGTGATCACCCAACCCTGCGGAGCGTGGTCAATCCAGTACACATAATCCTGAAAAACCACCGGGCCCAACGAGTCGGCAGCCAAAGCCACTTTATTCAATTTCTTTTCCACTCGGGTCTGGAAATTGTAATTATAAAGATTGTAAGCGCCGTCGCGATACTCAATCCAGGAAATAAAATTGTCTCCCAAAGCCGGATGCGTTACTTTAGCATCCTTGGTAAAACGGATTTCGTCAGCGGCAGAAGAAATACTGCCTAAAGACAGCCCATTAATAAATGGAGCGACAATTGAGATCAAAAGAAACACGCTAACCAAAATAGCGGCCTTTTTGAGCTTGTTTTGCATATTTTTCATAGTATTTTATGAATAAGATCCTTCAGTCGCTTTCGCTCCCTCGAGATGACGCTTCGCGTCAAATTAAGCTTAAATTATTTAACTATCTATTATAGCACAAATTCAATAATTTGTCAAGATAGGCGTCAAGTCCGCGGCCTTCAATGGATTTTAGAGCGGCTGGACGCATAGCAATGATTTCTGCCGGATGCTCAACGCACCAGCGCATTTTGGCAATCAGCGCGGCTTCGTTGCCGGCTTCAAAAGTCAAACCATTTTCACGATTTTTAATAAGTTCAGCGACTCCTTCAATTGACGAAGCCAAAACCGGCGCGCCAAAGGAAAAACTTTCAAAAATCACCGTGGGAGAATTTTCATAACAAAGCGATGGCACGATCGTAATATCGGTTTGATTAAAAATCGACGGCAACTGCTCGCGCTCCACTTTGCCGTGGAAAATAATTTGCTGGCAGTCGGCGGCCAGATGATGCGCTTCGTTCAATTTAGAACCGGCGCCAACGATGTGAAGGGTTGGTGCTTTTATCATTCCCCAATTCAATCGAGCAATCCAGTTTAAAAACACCCTAATCAAAAACAAGACTCCTTTGTGCTCTTCAATCTGCCCCAGATACAAAAAATTAAATCCCTTGCCTTCGCTGTCATCTACGATGTCTTGATTGTCATTCCCGCATAAGCGGGAATCCAGCGGTGAAAAAATATCCTGACTGACCACCGGATTCGGCACCACCACTTTTCGCGAATGTGGAAAAAATCCCCTGCTCTCATAAAATTCCAGTAAAAAATTTGACGGCGAAATCACCACTTCGGGCGAACCGAACAAAAAACGACAAATTTTTTTATACCACTTCCGCAGAAAAAAATTATATGGCCATTGATTTTCCGCGCCTTTGATAATAATTCCCGACGGCTCCACTAATTGCACATCATGCAGGGTATGCGCGTGACGCAAGCCCAAGCTGCGGATGGCCCGGGGTATCAGGTACCCTAAACCTTTTAAATTATGAGTATGAACAACATCCGGTTTTTCCTTTTTAAGAATCCGCCGAACGCGCCAATAGGAATGAAAATTAAAAACATCAAAAAGATGCCAAAAAAAACGCGACCAAACCGGATGTTTAAAATCATTGCCGTAGAAAAAAAAATTGAGTGGAAAAAAGCGATAAATTTTCAATCTGTCATTGCGAGGAGCTCCCTTCGCCAAGGGGGCGACGAAGCAATCTCGTTGATGCTTAAAATTGCCTCGCGGCGCAAACAACGGCCGCGCGGTAATTATCACCACCTCATGTCCCAGCCGCAAAAGCCCCTCCACGGTATTTTTCACCACCTGCTCCGCTCCGCCACGGGCATAGGGCGGGTATAAATTGGAAATCAGACAAATTTTCATAAAGGGCTCTTAATGTTTTTTATGCCGGGATTGGTAACATGGGTGTAAATCTGCGTGGTGCGGATATTTCTATGCCCCAAAAGCTCCTGCACGTAACGCACATCCACGCCATTCTCCAACAAATGAGTTGCAAAACTGTGGCGCAAGGAGTGAAAAGAGGCGTCTTTTTTAATGCCGGATTTTTGTAAACATTGCCGAAAAATAATTTGCGCGGTAGCGGCGGTGAGTTTGCCGCCTCGTTCGCTCTCAAACAGATAGTCATCCGCTCCTTTGCCGACAGATTGAGATTCAATATCATCAACGAGTTTTGATGAAAGCACTGATAGCCGGTCTTTTTTGCCCTTACCCTGCCGCACGACGACAGTCATTTCCACTATATCTACATCTTTGACGCGCACGGCAATGGCTTCGCTTACTCGCAACCCGGCCGCGTAGGAAAAAGCCAGCAACAGACGATGTTTTTTATTATTAGTTTGGTTAATAATCCGTTCAACTTCTTCTCTTGATAATACGGCTGGCAATCTGCTAGTCTTTTTGGGATGGCGGATTCTTTGGAAATCCGCGCGCTTATAAATTTGCGAATACAAAAAATTCAAGGCGTTGGCGGCCAAAGCGATTGATTGGCTGGACAATCCCCGTTTTTGTTTCGCATAAAGATATTCCTTGATTTCTTCTTCGGTCAAATCTCGCGGCGGCCGTTTGTAAAAAGCGTACAAATCCTTAACTACGGCCGTATAGACCTTGACTGTTTGGTGGCTATAGTTGCGCAATTTCATTTCGCGGATTATAATATCCAACAGATTGGGCATACGGTTGATAGTATACTATCATTTGGTATAACCTACAAATTTGAATGTATTATATCACAAACACTTGCGATATGCGCTAGTTTTTCGAAATTGGCGGGACAGACGGCTTGAGAATTCACATCGGATAACATGGTTATCCGAAATGAATTCTTTAATCAGCCGTCTGATGACGGTCCCGCCAACTTCGCAAAACAGCGGATAAAAGGCTTCGCTACGCTTCGCCCAAATTGCCTTCGGCAACTTCTTTTATCCGCAATACGTTATATGAAATAATAATACATTCTTTCCGCCACTGACGTGGCGGTTGGAAATCAGGGCAATTTTTCTCTGTTGTTTACAAACAAAAAAGAACCCCGTAAGTTGAGATTCCTTTTCACCGCTTCTTCTAAACACCAACGCTTGATGTGCATAAGAAGGGGTGGGGCGCGGCTCTAGTAGAACCAACGCCCCGAGTGATTCGTTGTCGTCCTTGCGGACGAGGCATCATCACACCCCTTTGGCCAACGGCTATTTCGGTTTCTGGGCCTCTCTGGCACGCATGACCGAATCGATGTAACAGGCCAAGATCTCGACGGCGACGATGGCGAAGAAACCTACTTGGATTCCGACACTGCTCGCAGATCCAGCGATGTAGGTACTTACCAACGCCGCAAGGGCCAATCCAACTCCCTCCATGCGCCGCGTCCGGATGATGCTGCCTGACACCAATCCTCCGATCAGGCCAATCATCAGGAGGAGTATCGTCAATAAAGCTCCAGCCATGTTTCACCTCCTTGGGGTGTGATGATGTTGTCAACGGACCCCTGTTCTGGGCTCGCCGACAACATCGGTTGCGGACTGAACCACTAGACACAGGACATACAATTTAACCATATCCTAACAAATCCGTCAAGAGCCGCGCCCCATGAAAAAACACCGAAGAAAAATTGCCCTAATTTCCATAACTCCTCCCTTCGGTCAGAGTTAAGAATGTATTATTACATCATATAACAGCGTATATCTGGTTACGGCTCTTGCAGAGCCTCCACCCATATTTTGCTCCGCTACACTCCGCAAAACATCAGATATACGCGGACGTTATCTGGAAATTCCCGAGGGCTTTATATATTTTAAAATTAACCGCAACAAACTTTTATGAGATTACTTATTCTACACGCCGATAAATTTGCCACCACAATCAATGAAGAATCCAAATGGCCAAAAGGTATTGATCCAGAAAAAAGAAAGTCTGATTCCGAGGAAATGGAAAAGTGCCTCGTCGTCTTCTTTTGCGTTGAAAAGGAAGATGGCGATAAACAAGTAGATGAATTGTATCAAGAAATTTTGAAGACAGCCGACGAGGTTCAGACAAAAAATATTATGATTTCCCCTTTTGTCCATTTGTCTAACAATATTGCAACGCCTGATGTGGCAAAAAAACTTTATGAACAACTAATGGGCAAATTTATCGGATCTGATTTTGTGGTCAAATCATCACACTTCGGCTATCATAAAAGTTTGTTGCTTGATATTAAAGGACACCCAGGGTCTTTCCGCTATCGAGAGTTTTATTAAAGGTGCGCCCTCGGGAACTTCAGATAACACGGTATATCTGGTTCGCCCCACTTTTTACATATAATGAATAATGTTTCGTGTGGCTCAGCCCATATTTCAGGCTCTTTTCTACATTTAATAATGAATCGAGCCAGAAACATCAGATATACCGAAACATTATACGCAATTCAAAAAATATTTTTCTAGCGGAGAATAAGGAATGATAGGCTTTCAAAGGGGAATAAATTTGATTTTTTCTCAAAACCGAAAAGAAGAGTTTATAAAATATAGTCAACATTTACTTTATACATGGCGATTGATATGAAAAATAGTTTCAAAATTTTTACAAACGGCTTAACAACAGGATTGTTTTTACAGCTTGCTATTGGTCCAGTTTTTTTCTTTATCATAAATTTAGCACTGCAAAAAACAATTTATGATGGTCTTATTGCTGTTTTAGCCGTTACATTAGTTGACTACTTTTACATCACACTTTCGGTTGTTGGGATTGGAAAAGTTTTAGAAAACAAGAAAACTAAAAATGTATTTGGAATAGTCAGCTCAATCGTGTTAATTATCTTTGGAATTGTCATACTCAAAGGAGTATTGGGCGGCGGGCTTTCTACTGTTGTTGAGATTGATTCTAAAAATCTAATCTCAAGTTTTATGTCAGCATTCATCCTGACAATTTCCAATCCTATGACAATTCTTTTTTTCACAGGTATTTTCACTGCAAAAGTTGTTGAATATAACTACACAAAGAAGAATCTATACATTTTTGGTTTTTCAGTTGGTTTAGCCACGATGATATTTATGGGCATATCCGTAATCTTGTTTTCCTTGCTAAAAGAAACAATCCCAACAACCTTGATTCAAATATTGAATGTGATTGTCGGTGTCGTATTGATTGGTTATGGTACATTAAGAATGATAAAAATTTTGAAACTGAAAAATCAAATTTATAAGAAATGAGGAAAGCCTCTCAAAATGAATGAGACCGAAAAATATTTTTTGAACTCACTCCGCTACGCTCCGTGCCACGCTGCGCTCTCCTCCCTTCAGTCGTCGGGGCGTATAACACGGCTTATGAGGAAATTTGCTCGGCTCGCAAATTTCCCAAATTTTTCTCCCTTCAGTCGAAAAACTTCTCATAAGCCGATACGCACTCGTGTTGCGTTAACTTTTCGCTAACTTAAGCGACATTTGTCGTTCAT
>CAYIOJ010000009.1:0-27422 GCA_964365025.1 uncultured Gammaproteobacteria bacterium | reverse complement strand
ATTTACGGCTGGGATTTTATTAATAATCGCCCCGACCCTTCGCCTGATTTTAAAAATAAAGACAAAAAATCCAGTTTTCAGCATGGCACTTTGATCGCCGGACTTATTGGCGCCACCGGCAACAATGCCACTGACGGCGTAGGCCTGAATTGGCAGGTGAAAATAATGCCATTGAAGGCCTTGGATGAAAATGGCGAAGGCGACCAATTAACAGTCGCCAAGGCCATTGATTATGCCGTGGCGCAAAAAGCAGATATAATCAGTTTGAGTTTTGTAAGCGGAATTGGCGAGACATTGGACAATCAATTTTATTTAGCTATTCAGCGGGCGCACGAAGCCAATGTGGTGATTGTGGCGGCTGGCGGCAATGACGCTTTGGGTGTGAACGGCATAATTGATGGCGATTTGGATTTTTCACCGCGTTATCCGGTGTGCTATGATGGTCCGCAAGGCGAGCCCTGGTGGGTGATTGGCGTGACTGCTTTGGACAAGAACGACAAAAAAGCGCCGTTTGCCGCTTATGGTTTTCGCTGTATTGATATTTCAGCTCCGGGAACGGAAATGCAAAGCACTTTGGTTCACAATCCCAATGATTCTGAATTAAATCAGAGTTTTGGCGGAAAATACTCGGGAACATCCTTGGCCGCGCCATTGGTAACAGGTGCTGTCGCCTTGATTAAATCACTCCGTCCGGATTTGGGTCCAAAAGAAATTTATTATATTTTAACCAAAAGCGCTGATAATATTGAGGCCAAGAATTTTGAATATCCTCGGCAGTTGGGCGCCGGCAAATTAAATTTAGCGCGAGCAGTGGAGATTATTGAAGAATTATATCCACAACCAGTTAGCGCGGGTGCAAAAATTTTGGTTTATAAAATTATCAATGGCAAAAAGATCTTTTATACTAAAGACGGCAAAAAAACAAGCTATGACGGAGAAATAAAAAAATACACCCGCAAGGATTTGCCCAAAAAGGTCATTTCATTCTATAATACCTACAAGGGTAAGCTGGCTGTAACTAAAGGGGATATTGATGGCGATGGGGAGGACGATTTTTTAACCGCCAAACCGGCCAAAAACTCCATTGTTGTTGTTTGGACAAAAGAAGGAAAAAAGAAAAAAGAGATAAAAATTAAAGGGGATTTTCGAAGCGGAATAGGAATTTTAATTAATTATTGATTTTTAATATGGCTATAGATTGGACTAAAATTTACAAAAAATATAAAGGATTTTGGGTCGCTTTGGATAGTGATGAGACCACAGTGATTGCGAATGGCAAAACAGCTAAAGAAGCTTGGAATAAGGCGCGTAAGAAAGGTTATAATAAGCCAATTCTTACTCGCATGCCACGAAATCTTGTATCATATGTTGGTTTTGGTTTATGAAGTTTAATTATAAAAATTATGGTCAAGATGTCTTGAGGCCGGTTGTTCCAATAGAAATTGGTTATAAAGATAATTTTGTTTCATATGAGGTTTTAGTGGATTCGGGAGCGGATCTTTGTATATTTGACGCTCAAATTGCCGGAATTTTGGGTATAGATGTTTTTAAAGGAGAAAAAAGAGAAGTGAGCGGAATAACTGGATTCGGCGAATTTTATTATTTGCATCAAGTCAAAATTAAAGTAGGCGGATGGGATTACAGCGTAAAAGTCGGTTTTTTATTTAATATGGCTCAAATGGGTTACGGTGTCGTAGGTCAAAAAGGTTTTTTTGACATTTTTGTAGTTAAATTTGATTTATTAAAAGAGGAAATTGAACTTAAAGAAAGAAAGTAATTTAATTGTATGCCCAAAACACCCATCTTCGGCAAAAAAAATATTTTAGTCACTGGCGGAGCCGGCTTTGTCGGCTCGCACCTGTGCGAAGCGCTGTTGAAAACCGGTAAAGTGATTTGTCTGGACGATTTTTCCAATAGCACGCCGGCGAACATTGAACATTTGCTCAAAGATCCCGATTTTGAATTGCTGAAATTAAACATCAACCAGTCATTTAATTTGGAGGATTTTCCGGAACTAGAAAAATTTAAAATTAAGTTTCAGGGCGTGCAGGAAATCTACCACTTGGCTTGCCCCACTTCGGCCAAGAATTTTAATCAGTATAAAATTGAAACATTGTTGTCCAATAGTGTCGGCACCTATCATGTGCTGGAAATGGCCGTAAAATATAAAGCCAAGTTTGTGTTAGGCTCAAGCGCGGTGGTGTACGGCCCGCGCCGGCCGGAGATAGCGGCTTTTGGCGAAGAGGATTTGGGCATGGTGAATAATCTAAGCCCGCGCGCCTGTTATGACGAAGGCAAGCGATTTGCCGAAACCATGACTGTCACTTACGCGCAGGTGCACAACATTGACGCCAAAATCGCGCGCATTTTCCGCACCTACGGCCCGCGATTGAAATTGTTTGATGGTCAAATGATTTCTGATTTTATAGTTGACGCCATTCGCGGCAAGGATTTGGTAATTTATGGAGACGAAACATTTTCATCGTCTTTGGTTTATGTGAGCGATGTGGTGGACGGATTGCTTAAGCTTATGTCCGCGCCGGCCGGTATTGGAGTCGTGAATTTCGGCGATGAGCGCGCGCACCTGCTCTACGACGTGGCCAAGTCCATTATTGAGAAAGTCGGTTCAAAATCAAAAATTATTTTTGAAAAGCCATTGGATTTTATTACGCCATTGGGAATTCCCGATATTCGCAAAGCCAAAAGTGAATTGGGCTGGATGCCTTTGGTGGGGCTGGAAGACGGTTTGAAAAAAACCATTGATTTCACTATCGCCAAAGAAAAAACCATCGGACAGGGTTAGTATGTTCTATGTTCATTGTTATTCCGGCCTACAATGAGGAAAAGAATATCGCGGGTGTGATAAGTGATTTAGTTGCCAGATACCAGGAAGCGAAAATAGTGGTGGTGGATGACGGCTCGGAGGATGGCACGGCTGAAGCGGCGCGCGTGCCGGGTGCGATTGTTTTGCGGCATATTATCAATCGGGGGCAGGGAGCGGCTTTGGCCACGGGCACGGAGTACGCGCTTAACAAAGGGGCCAAGGTAATTGTCCATTTTGACGCCGACGGGCAATTTGAAGCCAAAGACATCGCGGCTTTGTCCGCGCCGATTATCAATGGATCTGCCGAAGTGGTTTTGGGTTCCAGATTTTTGAGCAAAGCCAATCACATTCCATTTTCCAAAAAATATTTTATTCTGCCCTTGGCCCGCGTGGTCAATTTTTTATTTACCGGTTTGTGGCTGTCTGACGCGCACAATGGACTTCGCGCGCTATCTCGCCGCGCCGCCGAGTCAATCAAAATCGAACAAGATAGAATGGCGCATAATTCGGAAATCATCGCGCAATTGCCAAAAAATAATTTAAAATTTGTGGAGGTGCCGGTGACTGTTAAATACCATCGTTATGGTCAAGGATTTTCGGGCGGTTTAAAAATTATTAAGGATTTGATAATTCAAAAAATTATTTAGTATGCTCATTCAAATTTTACTTTCTTTGTTTATTATTTTTGCTTTAATAAAAGTGGGCGGGCGTTGGCGCGCCAAAGAAATTTCCTTGGGAGCTCTGATTTTTTGGTGTTTGTTTTGGATGGTTGTTTTAATCGTGGTTTGGCAGCCGAGTTTGTCAACTGATTTAGCCAATCGTTTGGGCGTGGGCCGCGGGACGGATTTGATAATGTATGTTTCCGTCGCCGCGCTGTTTTATTTTATTTTCAGAATTACAGTGCGGATTGAGAAGATGGAGAAGAATATCACTAAAATTGTCAGGGAGACCGCTAAAAAGTTATGAAAATCGCCATCGTCACTCCGGTGTTTCCACCATACCTCGCGGGCATTGGCAATGTGGCGGCCCAAGAGGCCGCTGGTTTGGCGCAGAAGGGGATGGAGGTGACGGTTTTTACTCCGTGGTATTCGGACCGCGATTGCCCGGAAATGACTTCGCCATACAGAGTGTGCCGATTGTGGCCAGATGTGAGCCATGGCAACGCGGCTTGGATAAAAAAAATGCCGGCGGAATTATCTTCTTTTGACATTATTCATCTGCATTATCCTTTTATTGGCGCAGTGGGCGCGGTATTGCGCTGTAAAAAATCATTGGTTGTCACTTATCATATGGATTTGGTCGGACGCGGCTGGAAGGGTTTGTTCTTTAAAATTTATACTCGTTTGACTTTGTCAAACTTGATAAAAAGGGCGGATAAAATTTTGGTGAGCAGTATGGATTATGCGGAACACAGTTATCTTGCGCCGTATTTGAAAAAATGGTCGGAAAAATTTGTGGAGGCGCCGTTTGGAGTGCGGGATTGTTTCGCTACCTGCCTGCCGGCAGGCACGGCGCTCGCAATGACGCATAAAGATGGTTACCGGAAGATTTTATTTGTCGGCGCGTTGGACAAAGCCCATTATTTTAAAGGTGTGGACATTTTACTGGAAGCGATGAAAGGGTTGAAATATAAATTAGTAATAGTCGGTGATGGCGACCTGCGCGGATATTATGAAGCCAAAGCCAAGAAACTTGGACTGGGGGATTGTGTCATTTTTGCCGGCCGCGTGAATAATGATGAATTGCCAAGATATTATCAATCAGCCGATGTGTTTGTTTTACCGTCAATTGACAAATCCGAGGCCTATGGCTTGGTTTTGTTGGAAGCCATGACTCACGGTTTGCCGGTCATCGCCTCCAATCTGCCGGGTGTGCGAAGTTTAGTCGGAGCAGAGAGGGGATTGCTCATCGAGCCGGGAAACCGCGATGATTTAACGCGGGCATTAAGGGAAATTTTGTCTGACGATGGAAAACGCCACACCATGGGTATCACGGCCAAAAAGTGGATTTGTGAAAATAGGACAGTAGAGCAAGAAATCAATAAAATAATTGAAACATACCGCGACGCTTGCCAGTAAAAAACCGTCGTGCTAAAATACAGGGGTGTGAATATATCTTTTTTGTAGTCGCGGCGACAGTCCGCAGCAAAAAAAAGATATATTCACACCCCGAGTTTAATTAACATAAATTTCTATGTGTTACGCGGAAGTCAAAAAAGCGTTTGAAACGCTTAATGCCAAAACTTCGTTTTGGCTGGGGTTTGTTGTGTCAATTCTCATTCTAGGCACGATTGGTTTTATTATCACGCTGATTTTGTTTTTAAATGGTAATATTAGTTTAGTTTCCAGCGGTGGCGATAATACAAAAAATAAAATAGCAGCTGGAGATAACAAAGCGGCCGGCAACGAATACACCGAGCCGGCCGGCACAGTAGCCACGGTAACTGATCGCGATCATAGCCGCGGCCCGGCCAATGCTCAAATCACTTTAATTGAATATTCTGATTTTGAGTGTCCTTTTTGCAAAAAATTCCATAGCACCATGAAAGAAGTTTTTGCGGCCTATCCCGGCAAGATCAAATGGGTTTATCGTCATTATCCTTTGAGTTTTCATGCTAATGCGGGAAAAGAAGCGGAAGCCACTGAATGCGTTTATGAATTGGGCGGGCATGAAAAATTCTGGCAATACGCGGACAAGGTTTATGAGCGGACTACCTCCAATGGCACTGGTTTTGCCTTGGCGGATTTGTCCAAACTGGCCGCGGAGCTTGATTTAAACAAATCAGCTTTTGAAAATTGTCTCAACAGCGGCAAATACGCGAGTTATGTGGCCAAGGCCATGCAGGAAGGGCAGGCCGCGGGGATACAGGGGACGCCCGGTACTATTATTATTTCATCCAAAGGCGCGCCGTTATTGGTCAAAGGCGCTTTGCCCCTGAATATGATGAAGGATTTGGTGGACAAGGCTCTTTAGCATAAATTTAGTGTCGTAAATTTTGTCCCTCCGACAATAATGTCGGAGGGATTTAATTATCCACAGGTTATTATCATTGACTCTTCAAACTGGTAGAGATAAAATTAAATAATACTTTTTGGCCAGTACTTATCCACAGTGGCAAACCACAAGCAGTAGTGGTATAATACATCAGCAAACCACAATAGCTAGTAATAATTAAAAAATATGGAGGAAAGCAAAATCACGCGAATCAGAAAGCGCGACGACAGCATCGTGCCTTTTGAAGAAGAGAAAATCGTCAAAGCGATTGTTTCGGCCGCCACAGCTACCAAAGAAATTTCCGACGAAAACAAAGCACTGGAGTTCGCGCAAAAAATCAAAGAAAAAGTCATTAAAAATTTGAATGAAAAATTCCACGAGCGGTCTATTCCGGCTGTGGAAGAAGTGCAAGACATCGTGGAAGAAGAATTGATCAAATCACGTTTCATCCAGACAGCCAAATCCTACATTTTGTATCGCGATCAGCACGCGCGCCTGCGTGAAATGCAAGCCGCGCTGATTGATTCCGATGATTTGATTGACGGATATCTAAAACAAGTGGACTGGCGCGTGAAGGAAAACAGCAACATGGCCTATTCACTGCAAGGGTTGAATAATCACGTGGCTTCGGCCGTGAGTTCTCATTATTGGCTGAATAAAATTTACCCCAAGGAAGTGCGGGAGGCGCACTTGGAAGCGGATCTGCATTTGCACGACCTGCAGATTTTGGCCGCTTATTGCTGTGGCTGGGATTTGAAAGAATTATTGATGCGCGGCTTTGGCGGCGCGCCGGGAAAAATTGAATCCGGCCCGGCCAAGCATTTTCGCGTGGCTTTGGGGCAGATTGTTAATTTTTTTTATACTCTGCAGGGCGAGACCGCCGGCGCCCAGGCCTTTTCCAGTTTTGACGTTTTGCTCGCGCCATTTATCCGTTTTGACAAAATGACATATAACGAAGTCAAGCAATGTTTGCAGGAATTTTTGTTTAACATGAATGTGCCGACGCGGGTAGGTTTTCAAACGCCTTTTACAAATATCACCATGGATTTGGCGCCCTCAAGCTATATGGCTGACGAGGGCGTGATTATCAGTGGTGTACCGCAAAAAGAAACCTATAAAGAATTTCAGCCGGAAATTGATCTTTTAAATCGCGCTTTTGCCGAAGTGATGCTCGCGGGCGACGCCAAGGGCCGCGTGTTCACCTTTCCCATTCCCACTTATAACATCACCAAGGATTTCAACTGGGAAAATCCGGTTTTGGATCCGGTCTGGGAAATGACAGCCAAATATGGCGTGCCGTATTTCAGCAATTTTGTCAATTCTGACATGAAGCCGGAAGACGCGCGCAGTATGTGTTGCCGCCTTCGTTTGGATAATCGCGAACTGCGCAAAAAAGGCGGCGGATTGTTTGGCGCAAATCCACTTACCGGAAGTATTGGCGTGGTGACAATCAATTTGCCGCGCATTGGATATTTGGAAAAAACCAAAGAAGGATTTTTCAATCGCCTGTCTCATTTAATGGATGTGGCCAAAACATCTTTGGAAATTAAGCGCGAAATTATTGAAAAATTTACCGAACAAGGGCTGTATCCCTATTCCAAGTATTTTCTCGCCGGCATCAAAGAAAGATTTGGCCAGTATTGGAAAAATCATTTTAACACCATTGGCATCAACGGTATGAACGAGGCAGTCATGAATTTGCTAGGCGCGGATAAAAATATCACCACCCCCGAAGGGCACGCTTTGGCTAAGGAAATTCTGCATTTTATGCGCGAGAGGATGGGTAAATATCAGGAAGAAACCAACATGTTGTTTAATCTGGAAGCCACGCCGGCCGAGGGGACGTCCTATCGTTTCGCGAGAAAAGACAAGGAAAAATATCCGGCCATCATTTGCGCTAATGAAGAGGCTTATCGCCAGAGCCACGCCGATCCTTATTACACAAATTCGTCGCATTTACCGGTTGGTTATACCGATGATATTTTTGAGGCCTTGAAATTGCAGGATGATTTGCAGACCTGTTATACCGGTGGTACGGTTTTGCACGGATTTATCGGTGAAAGATTGCCCTCGGCCGAGGCCTGCAAAAAATTGGTGAAAAAAATCGCTGACAATTTTCACCTGCCCTATTATACTTTGACCCCGACTTTCAGCATTTGCCCGTCGCATGGGTATATGGCCGGTGAGCATTATTATTGTCCCAAATGCGATGAGGCGATCGGTTATTCACCAAAAAAATTAGAACCGGCGCAACAAACAATTAATCAAAATATTAATCAAACAGCGGCCGTGGTTGTTTAGGCTACGGGTCTGTTTATCATGGAGGAACTATGCAAAACGATTTATTATCCGGCGGGGATTTGTCAGCCAAGCGTCAGCCCTGCGAAGTGTATTCCCGCATTGTGGGGTATCTGCGTCCGGTGGCCCAGTGGAATAAGGGCAAAAAGGCCGAGTTTTATGACCGGTGCGAGTACGATAAACAGTTGACCGAAGCGGCCAATTAAATCAGCGGATAAGTAACAAAAACCTGCCGGCCATGCTCAAGCGGGTTTTTGTTTTCTATGTTAATAGGCGGATTGCAACAAATGACTTTGTTGGATTATCCCGGCAAGGTAGCGGCGATTGTTTTTACCGTTGGCTGCAATTTTGCTTGCGGGTTTTGTCATAATCCGGAATTGGTGAAAGCGGCAGAAAAAAAATATCAGAAAATTTCCGAAGAAGAAATTTTAGAATTTTTAAAATCGCGGCAAGGATTGTTGGAGGGAGTGGTGATTACCGGCGGCGAGCCGACTATTCAGTCCGACTTTTTGGAATTTGCGCGAAAAATAAAACAGATGGGATTTTTAATAAAGATTGACACTAACGGCGCTAATCCGGAAATGATTATCAAGTTGAATCAGGAAAAATTAGTGGATTTTTGGGCCATGGACATTAAAGCGTCGTTGGAAAAATACGAAAAAATTATTGGCTGTCCGGTTAATTTAGAAGCGATAAAAAAGAGCATTGAGTTAATAAAAAACAGCGGAGTTGATTATGAATTTCGCTCCACGGTAATTCAGGGCTGGCATGCGTTGGAAGACATTGAAGAAATGGCGCACTTGATTGCCGGCGCGAAGATTTTTGTTTTGCAAAAATTTATTCCGCGCGAGTGGCTGGTGAGCGAATATTTTTTAAATCAAACATCTTTGAGCGACGCTGATTTGCAACAGGCGACGAAAGAATGCGAGAAGTGGGTGGAGAGATGTGTGGTGAGGTGACCCTTGACTTGTTGATAGAAAAAATGTAAAAATTGATGTAGTAACTAAGGGGGTATAAATACGCCATTAAGAAGCTTTAGATTGTCTGTTGTTCCTTTCGGCCGCCTCAAGTTCACGAAGTGAACAAAGAGCGGCCTTTTTATCTCTTAAATTTTTTCAGCATTCTTACGCCGGTTTGCCAAAAATGCCGCCGCAGAGTCGGGTCTTTCAGCACATGATAAAACGACGGCGCGACAGAGAGGAGAATAATCAAAATAATTATTGGCAGGAGATACCTGTCAACATTAGGAATGGCGCTACCCAAAAAATATCCCAAGCCGCTTAAGCCTGCGGCCCAGAGAAATCCGCCGACGATATTGTAAGCGAGAAATGTGCCATAGCGCATTTTACCAACGCCCGCTAAAATCGGCGCGAAAGTGCGGACAATCGGCATAAAACGCGCGAGAATTATCGCCTTGCCTCCGTGTTTAGCGTAAAAATTTTGCGCGCGGAGCAGATGATCTTTATGAAAAATTAAAGAATCCTCACGTTTGAAAATTTTTGGTCCCACACGCAGACCAAAAGAGTAGCCAACGTTGTCGCCGATAACTGCCGCAATAAACGAACCAATCATTAGAATGGAAATGCGCAAAAATCCCTGCGAGGCCAAAAATCCGGCGGTAAAAAGCAAGCTGTCGCCCGGGAAAAAAAAGCCGATAAGCAAGCCGGATTCGGCGAAAACAATTGAAAAAATACCGATGTATCCGCCGGCTTTGATAATGGCGATTAAATCAAACATACTATTAAAAATCGGGCTGGGGGGGCTCGAACCCCCGACCTCATGGTCCCGAACCATGCGCGCTACCAACTGCGCTACAGCCCGATTTTGAAATTATACTTTAAATTGCCCCAAAAAGCAAGATGTGGTAGAATTTCTAATATGCTCACAGTAGAGGACTTTGTATATATTCCTAAAATAAAGCGAGTTTTTGACATATTTGGCAGTTTAATTTTATTCGCTGTTCTGGCGCCTCTGCTTTTTATCTTTTTTATCGCCCTGCTGATTGAACAAATGTTTTATCCGTTGGCCAGAGGGCGTTTATTTTATTGCGAAGAGCGTATTTCTGGCGGTCAGAAATTCAAGATGTGCAAAATCCGCGTCTGCCAACAAAGAGCGATTGATGAATTGTTAAAGAAAGAAAAGTTCGTGCATACTGCCGAATTGGAAAAAGAGCGCCATAATTTTTTGTCAGTTGGCTGGATTCTGAAAAAAATTTATTTAGACGAAGCGCCGCAGTTGTGGAATGTGCTGAAAGGGGACATGAGTTTAGTCGGGCCGCGGCCGGCTAATTTAGTTAATTATCAGAAATTATTAGATAAAGGCATTTACACCAAAAAAATTATCAAATCCGGCCTGACCGGTTATTTTCAATCATATAAGGGCTGGCATACTGAATCCGATGAAGAAATGGACACCACCTACATTGAATTTTGTCGCACGCGTTCGGCCCTAGAAATTTTTTGGTTTGATTTAAAAATTATTGCGCGCACTATTAGGCGCGTTTTAGAACATAAAGGTATTTAATTTATTTTATGAAACCAATAAAATCATATTTTGAGTTGGCGATTAAAAAGGGGGCGTCGGATTTGCACTTGGTCGGCGAGGAAAAGCCCATGTTGCGCGTACAAGGGCAATTGGAAGATATTGAAGATACGGCGATCTCCGCCGCGGAATTGGGCGTTGGCATCAATTCCTTGTTAAATAAAACCCAAAAAGAACGGTTTGATGAAAATAAAGAGCTGGATTTCAGCTATGAAATCAAGGGCACTCGTTTTAGGATAAATCTGCATCAGGAACAGGGTAGAGTGGGTTTGAGCGCGCGCGTAGTGCCCAAAGACATTCCCAGCGCCAAGGATTTGCGGTTTTCCGAAACCATGATGCAGTTGCCCAAACTCTTGGACGGATTGGTCTTGGTGACCGGCCCGACCGGTTGCGGCAAGTCTACCACCATTGCTTCAATGATTGAAATAATCAATCAGGAACGCAAAGCGCACATCGTGACGATTGAGGATCCGATTGAATTTGTTTTTGAAGACAAAAAATCTTTAATTGAACAGAGAGAAGTGGGGATTGACACCAAGGATTTTCACACGGCTTTAAAATATGTTTTACGCCAAGACCCCAATGTGATTTTTGTGGGCGAAATGCGCGATCCCGAAACCATCAGCGCCGCCCTGACCGCGGCGGAAACCGGGCATTTGGTCTTTTCTACACTGCACACTCCTTCGGCCGCTGAATCAGTGGAGCGCATTGTGGATGTGTTTGATGGCGCTAAACAAAAACAAGTTTTGGTGCAGTTGGCCGCGGTTTTGAAGGCGGTAATTTCCCAGCAGCTTTTGCCAATGAAAAATAATGGACTCGTGGCCGCGCGGGAAATTTTAATTAATACTCCGGCCGTGGCTAATCTTATCCGCGAAAATAAAATCGCGCAGATTGATTCGGTGATTCAGACCGGCGCTAAAGAGGGGATGATCAGTTTGCAAAATGATATGCAGGCGTTGGTGAAAGATGGACTCGTGGCGGATGATGTGGCGAAGAAACGACTGGGCGGCGGGACGAAGAGGAGATATGTGTAAATATGTACCGCAGAAAACGTTCGTTAGCATCGTCTGACAACAGAACACTCGTGATTAAAATCGGCTTCGGGCTGTTCGCGCTGGCGATCATCGGCCGGCTTTTTATGTTGCAAATCTGGCAAGGCGCGCATTATTCCGTCTTGGCCGAAAATAAACATCTGCTTAAGAAAGAATTGTTGCCCGAGCGCGGGCGCATTTTTTTTCAGAATGATAAAAAAACCGGCGAACCTTCGCCGTTAGCTTTGAACAAAGATACTTTTATTGTCGTTGCCGATCCGAAGATTATCGCCGATGTCAAAAACACTCATAGCTCCAGTCAGGTAGCGTTGATTTTGGCAAAAAAATTAGGATTGGATGAAATGCAGGCGGCCTCAAAAGTGAAAAATTCCGGCAGTCGTTATGAAATTATTAAAAAACAAGTTGATTTGGCGGCGGTGGAAGAATTAAAACTGGAAAAAATGGCTGGCGTGTATTTTGAACGGCAACCGGCGCGTTTTTATCCGGAAAAGGAAATGGCGAGTCAGGTGGTTGGATTTTTAGGTCTGTCTGACGATGGCAAACCGATCGGGCATTACGGCCTGGAGGGGTATTTTAATGATTTGCTCTCCGGCGAATCAGGGTATATGTTGGGTGAGCGCGATGCCACCGGCGGTTGGTTGCCTTTGGCCGGTCGTGAAATGGCCGAGGCGAAAGATGGCGCGGATTTGATTTTGACAATGGATAAAACCATAGAATATGTTGCTTGTCAAAAATTAAAAGAAGGCGTGGCCGAGTATAATGCCAAGGGCGGTACCGTGGTAATTCTAAATCCAAAAACCGGCGCGATTTTAGCCATATGCAACGAGCCCGGGTTTGATCCCAATAGTTATCAAAAAACAAAAAATATCGGCGTTTTTAATAATTCGGCGATTTTTACGCCTTACGAACCTGGTTCGGTTTTCAAAGCCATTACCATGGCCGGAGCTGTGGACGCGGGCGCGGTGTCTCCCGATACTGTCTATTTTGACAAAGGATATATTCAGCTGGGAAGCCATGTTATCAAAAACGCGGCTGACAAAAGTTACGGCAATCAAACCATGACCGGAGTGTTAAAAGAATCAATCAATACTGGCGCGTATTTTGCCGCGCGCGCGTTGGGCCACCAGGATTTTAAAAAATATGCGCGGGATTTTGGTTTTGGCGTTTTGACCGGCGTGGAATTGGACACCGAAGTCTCGGGCAATATCAGTTCTTTGGAAAAAGAAAAAGAAATTTATCTGGCCACGGCGTCTTTCGGACAAGGCATTACGGCCACGCCAATGCAATTGGCGTCGGCTTTTGGCGCGATTGCCAATCAGGGAAAATTATATAAACCATATATTATTTCGGAAATTCGGCAACCGGACGGCACGGCGGAAAAACGCGTTCCGCAAATGGTGCGGCAGGTGATTTCCGCCCGCTCGGCGCGTTTGCTCGGTGGAATGCTCACGACAGTGGTGCGCGAAGGCCATGGCAAGAAGGCGGGGGTGGAGGGCTACTACATTGGCGGCAAAACCGGCACGGCGCAGATTCCAGGAACCAATGGCGAATATGTTGAGAGCGCCACCAACCAAACATTTATCGGATTTGGACCGGTTGACGATCCGGTCTTTGTTATGTTAGTAAAGTATGAGGAGCCGGAGCGGCGTTTTGCCGAATATACGGCTGTGCCGACTTTCGGCGAGATCGCTAAATTTTTATTGCAATATCTGGAAATTCCGCCGAATAAGTGACAAATATGAAATACATTCTCCAATTCATCCTGCGCCTGCTCTCTCAAGCAGTGTTGCGCAAATATCATCCGGAAGTGATTGGCATTACCGGTTCGGTGGGTAAAACCTCTGCCAAAGAGGCGATTTTCGCCGTGCTCTCGGAAAAATTTCGTTGCCGCCGCAATGTAAAAAATTACAATAATGAAATCGGTTTGCCGTTGACAATTCTAGGAATGGAAAGCGGCGGGCATTCGGTATGGAAATGGCTGGAGATTTTTTGGCGCGTCACCGGTCTGCTTTTGCAACGCGATAAGCAGTATCCGGAAATTTTAATTTTGGAAATGGGAGCAGACCATCCGGGCGATATTAGTTATCTGACCAATCTGGCGCCCTGCCGGGTGGGCGTGATTACGGCCGTGGCCCAAGCACACACTGAATTTTTTAAAACTGTCAATCAAGTGGCCAAGGAGAAACAAATTATTGTCACTCATCTATCAAAGAACGACGTCGCGATTCTAAATGCCGATGACGAAAAGATTTTGCCAATGATCGCTAAAACCGAGGCGGAAACGATTACGTTTGGTTTTGGCGACAAAGCGACAGTGCGCGCCGTGAACTTCAATATTATTCAAGAAGTGGAAAAGGAATTTTTAGATACTACGGGAGTTAATTTTAAAATTCAATATGGCGGATCGGTGGTGCCGATATTTTTGCCGGAAGTTGTCGGCACCCAGCACGTTTACGCCGCTTTGGCCGCCGCCGCGGTCGGCCTGAACTACGGATTAAATTTAGTGGAAGTAAGCGAGCGTCTGCGTTTTTATAATCCGCCGCCTTCACGCATGCGCCTTTTGCCCGGTGCGAATTTTACCACGATTATTGACGATTCATATAATTCGTCGCCTCTGGCGGCTCTCCTCGCCCTGCGGATTTTGTCGGAGATAAAAGTGGTGGAGGGTGGCCGGCGTATCGCTGTTTTGGGCGATATGCTGGAATTGGGTTCTTACACTTCCGAAGCGCATCAGGAACTGGGGGCCAAAGCCGCGGAGTTGGGAATTGATTTTTTGGCGGCAGTGGGGGAGAGGGCGAAGATTGTGGCCGAGGCGGCGCGGGTGCGGGGAATGGGCGAGGATAAAATTGTTGAATTTGCCATCAGCGTTGAAGCTGGTAGATTTTTGCGGGAAAATATTCACGCCGGTGATTTGATCTTGATAAAAGGTTCGCAAGGTGTTAGGATGGAGAAGATTGTTGTTGAATTAATGGCTGAACCGGTCGACGCCCAAAGATTAGTCTGCCGGCAGGATGTCAGTTGGAAAAATAAATAGGGCCTCATCGTCTAGCCCGGTCCAGGACGCTTCCCTCTCACGGAAGAAACTGGGGTTCAAATCCCCATGGGGCTACCAGACACCAGTCTTGACTGATGTCTGTTTTTGGTATAAAATTGTGTTTGCTTGGCCAAATGGGTCAAGTAACAGCGCTCAACAAGGAGGTAACCATGGCAAATTCAGCGAAAGTCAAAGACAGGGTCTGGATCAAAGAGAGTGCCGACAACCCTAGTTTCGAGGTGTTTCAGCAAGCCTGTTATCGGGGAATTCTACTCACCGTTAGCACCAGCTGCGGTATGATGATGCTCGCGGTGACGAACATTACTCGTCGATCTAGTCAGCCGCCACAAACCTTCAACTTCAGCGGTCGCCTCTTCGATCTGAAAAGAAAACATCAGATGCTGATCCACGGCTTTTACAACGCCGACAGTCGTACAGGTTGGTTCGCGCAAGCGCGATAGCCGCCACAACCGGCGCCGCGCGTTCCCTAACGGGGACCCGGCGCCTTTTTTAAATTGGTATTTTTGGGGAATTAGTGATAAGGTATATTTGGCGAAAGACCCAGCCAGTATGAAATCAAGCGGCCAGTACCATTTTTTTTCCACCACTCGTTCTGCCCTGCAGGCCATGTTTGAGGCCGTGAGCGCGGCGGAGAAATCAATTTATTGGGAAACATATATTTTTGAGCAGGATACGCCGGCCTGGCCTTTTATTGAAAAATTAAAAGCCAAAGCTAAGCAAGGGGTGGAGGTAAAATTGATAATTGACGCTTTGGGAAGTTTTAGTTTTGAAAAAAAAAACATGGCCGAGATGCGCCGCACCGGAATAGATGTAATTTATTTTAATCCTTGGGAATTGTCGTTTTTTTGGCGCGGTGTGTGGCGGTTTTTTGAGCGTAATCACCGCAAAGTTTTGGTGGTTGACGAAAAAGTCGGGTTTATTGGCGGCGTTAATGTTGAAAAAAAATCTTTTGGCTGGTTTGATTTGCATGTTCGGGTGGAGGGGCTATTGGTGGGGCATTTGTTAAAATCATTCGCTCATTCTTATTTGGTCGGCGGCGGGCGTTTGGAAAAAATAAAAGCGCTTCTTTATCTGCCCGTAATTAAAGAAAAGTATTGGCGGATTTTGTGGCACAAGCCGAGGAAAAATTTTTCCTCGGTGCGCAATGTCTATTTGCGCGCCATTCGCCGCGCCAAAAAATCTTTGGTTATTGTCAGTCCGTATTTTTTGCCGGATAAGGAATTTATGGAGGCTTTTGCGGAAGCGCGCCATCGCGGAGTAAAAATTGACCTGATTTTGCCACGGCGCGGCGACCTGTTTTTTCTTAATTACGCCATGAGGGCTTATTGGAGTTTATTCGCCCGTATTGGCTTGAAAGTGTATTTGGTTAAAAATATGATTCACGCCAAGGCCATGATGGTGGATGGTCACTGGGCCATGGTTGGTTCCAGCAATTTTGATTCGCAAACATTTTATCGCAGTCACGAAACCAATTTGATTTTTACCAACCAAAGCATGATTGCGGATTTAAAAAAGATTTTTCACGGTTGGAAAAGAAATTCGCGATTATTCCGGCCCCTGCGTTGGGCCAAGCGCCCTATCAGAGAAAAATTTTTTGAATTAATTGGAAAAATTTTAGGACCAATTTTATAATGTCATTGCGAGGAGAAGCGTAAGCGACGACGAAGCAATCTTGATGAGATCACTTCGCTTCGCTCGTGATGACAATTGCTATGCCCCGCCTTCTTTTACACACCTGTTGCGTTGTTTGCTCCAGCCATGTGCTGGATGTTTTGCGCCGCGAGTATCAGGTGACGGCATATTTTTACAATTCCAATATTGAGCCTGTGGAAGAATATGAGCGGCGGCGCGACACCACGCGCGAGCGGTGCGAGGAAATTGGCCTGCCTTTTGTGGAAGGTCCGGCCGGTCACAATCATTGGGCCGAGGCGGTTAGAGGTTTTGAACATGAGCCGGAAGGTGGGGCTCGCTGTTTGATTTGTTGGCGCCTGCGTTTGGAAGAGGCAGCGCGTTACGCCAAAGAAAATGGTTTTGAAGTTTTCGCGACGACCCTGACCATGGGGCGCAATAAAAAAGCTGAAGTGATCAATCCTTTGGGTCAGCAAGCCGGCGAGAAATACAGCGTAAAATTTTACGAGGCCGATTGGAAAAAGGGTGGGGGGCAGGAAGCGGCCTATCAACTGGCCAAGGAGCATAATTTTTATCGTCAGAATTATTGCGGGTGCTCGTTTAACAGAGAAAAGAAAATACCCCCGACTTGAAATCGGGGGTATTTTTTTGTTTCATTTATTCAGTCGATTCCGAAGGAATGGCTTGTTTTGGGTTTGTTTCTTCTTTATTCAATTTTTGTTGAATTAGACCTTCTAATTTTTCCAACGCCTGCGAGGTTTTGGCGTCTATCTCGCGTTCACCGCCGTAGTAGCGCTGAAACACGCGTTCATATTTCTGCATCTGATCGGTGAACTGCACCATGGCGTCGCGCGCTTCGCGGATATCGCCGTCATTTAAAGTGTCAATAATTGGAGACAGCACTTCCTTGACTTGTTCTAAAATATCCGCGTCTTTCATGGTCTTTAGCCGTTGATGCGTTTCTCTAAGCATGTCGGTCAAGTGGCGTAAATCACCCGGATGCCAGCCTTGATGAATATCTTCTTCAACTAAAGCAAAAGCTTCGGCCGCATCACCCTGATTCATCAGAGATAAGATTTGTTCCACCACCCCTTGTTTAGCTACCAGAGCGGCGAAAAGTTTATCCTCATCAACTCCGAAAAAGGCAAAAGCGGTTTTGTATGATTTATTTTGCACCGATTTTTGGACAATTTTTAAATCACGTTGAACATTTTTCATTTCGCGCGGCAATTCAACAAAGGCGCGAACTTTGTTTAATTCTTCCCAGATCTGCGCGTCCCAATAATCCTGCATGGCATCGCGTTGGTCTCGACCGACATTGTTGGTAATGTTGTTTTTAAAAGTTTCCAACTGGGCGAGCAATGTTGCTATTAGCTGTCCGGCGTCTGCGTCAGCGCTAATTTTGCTTAATTGTTTTTTGTAGCGCAATAAATCGCGCGTTTGATTTTTAATATCTTGCAATACTCTTTTTAATTCTTGCGGCGGTACAAATTCGTCGCGGATTTCATTCATGTTCTCCCAGAGACCTGCGCTACGGCATTCATCCATGATGTCGCGTTTTTCGTCAATTCCGGCTTGAGCAAATCTGGCTAGACAATCAGCCGCTGATTTGTTTATTTCACTCACAGTGTTTTTCCATTCTTCGGCGCCTTTGACCTTGGCCAGCTGGCCAAGCAATTCTTTAACTTGTTTTTGCAAATCGCGAAATTCGCGTTGAAAGTCTTTTATCTCTTGGTTGCTAATGGTTGGTTTTTCAGAATTGTCATTATTTTCCTCTATGGAAGCAGGCGATTCTAGTTTTGTTTCTTCGCTTTGGGCATTGACAGCGCCCGCTGTTAAGATAATGGTCAAAGCCGCGGTAATTGCTATTGACCAGGATGGTATTTTCATATTAAAAAATTTAAGTTAATTTAAGTTAAAATTCAGATAAATTTTATGATTTATCCACAAATATTATAGCACAAACAAGCTCTTCTTGACACCATGGTCGCCTGTGGATATAATGGTGTTAGCACTCTAAAGGTGTGAGTGCTAATAACTATGGACAAGCGCCGTGAACAGCTTTTTAAGCAGATTGTGAAGATTTATTTAGCCACGGCCGAGCCGGTGGGGTCTTTGTTCTTAGCTGATAAATTCGGCGATGTATCTTCAGCCACCATCCGCAATGAAATGATGGCTTTGGAACAAGACGGATATATTTATCAGCCGCATATTTCAGCCGGACGCGTGCCGACCGAAAATGGTTATAAATTTTTTGTGGATAATTTTATTGATGTTGAAAAGCGAGATGAAAAAGTTGATAAAAAAATAGATGCGATTGTTAAAGATTTTAAAGGTGATGAGAAAATAAAAGCAGCCGGACGAACTGCGGCAGAAATGTCGCAGGAAGCTATAATTGTGGCTTTTAGCCCCAATCAATTGTATTTTACCGGTCTGTCGTATTTATTCGCTAAGCCGGAATTTGCCGAGCAAATCACCGTCACCTCGGTTTCGCAAATTTTAGATCACTGCGAGGAAATGATGCCGCGAGTCTTGGAGTTAATCGGCAGCGGCAAAAAAGTTTTAATTGGAACGGACAATCCCTTTGGCAAAATGTGCAGTTTTATTGCCGCGCCAATTCGCGACAATGGATTATTTGGGATTTTAGGCCCGATGAGAATGGGTTATGAAAAAAATTTGGAATTAGTTAATTTTGTTAAAACATTATAAGCGAAGCTTGAAATTTCGTCAGGTTTCGCAAGCCAAAAATAAATTTTTGGCTTAACTCATCCCTAGAAATTATGAGCGATGAATATAAACAAGAAGAAGACGAAATGGGTATAGAAATTACTGCCGGATGCGTAATCTATAATGAAAAGAGCGAGATTTTTTTAATGCGGTCAAAAAAATGGAAAAATAAATTGGTTATCCCCGGCGGTCATATAAAAAAAGATGAGAGTTTTATTAATGCCTGTAAGAGAGAAATAAAAGAGGAGACCAATTTGGACTTAGAAAACATTGAGCCGACTGATTTTGCCGAATCAATTAATTCAGAGAAATCTTGGCGTCCGGCGCATTTTATACATCTGCATTTTGCCGCCAAAGCCATCAATCCCACTGAAGTAAAATTGAATGATGAAGGCCATGAATTTATTTGGATTACTCCGGAAGATGCCTTAAAAAGAGATGATTTGGCTGTTCGCGATACAATTGAAAATTTTATTTGTTTTAAAGAATGTTCCATCGCTAGACAGGAAGAGTATCTAAACAATTGGAAGCGCGCTTTGGCTGATTATGATAATTTGAAAAGAGAAACAACTAGGGAAAAAGCGGAAATGGTGAAATTCGCGCAAGCAATGTCCGCGATGAATTTTATTGAAGTATATGATAATTACAAAAAAGCGCTTGCGCATAAGCCGGACGCGGCTGACAGTAAAAGCGTTGAACAGTGGTTCGTGGGAGTGGAGCATATTAAAAAACAATTTGTGGAAACTTTGAAACAGTTGGGAATTGAAGAAATTAAAACAGTTGGTAAAAAATTTGATCCCGCAATGCACGAAGCCGTGGGCGAAGAAACTGTTGAGGATAAAGATGAGGGCGAAATTGTGAAAGAAGTTGAAGGCGGGTATAAAATGGGTGAAAAAGTAATCAAGGCCGCGAAAGTAATTGTAAGCAAAGCTTGAAATTTCGTCGGGCTTCGCAAGACAAAAATAGATTTTTGTCTTGCGAAGCCCTAGAAATTGTGAGTAAATAATTAACCCCTTTGAGGGGAGAAAGATTTAAAAAATATGTCTATTATCAAATGGTCTCCGTTTCTTATGCCTTCTTTGGCTGATGAAATGGATAAAATGTTTGAGGGCGGATTGCCATCAATGTCCAGCAACGCCAATGGATTTACACCGGCGATTGATGTGTATGAAACAAAAGATGCGGTGGTGGCGGAAACATCTTTGGCAGGAGTTGATCCTGAAAATGTGGGGGTAACTGTTAAAAATGGCGTTTTGACTGTGAAGGGTGAAAGCAAAAAAGAATCAGAAGTGGATGAAAAAAATTATTATCGCAAAGAAGTCCGCTCCGGTTCGTTCTATCGCCAAGTGGCTTTACCGGCCAATGTTCAGGAAGATAAAGCCAGCGCCGAGTTTGAAAACGGGATGTTGAAAATTACTGTTCCCAAAGCGCCGGAAATTCAAGCGAAAACAATTAAGGTGGAGATTAAGAAGAAATGACGCGAAGCGTCATCCCCGCGAAAGCGGGGATCCAGCGTCTTTCATTCAATCAGGATGAAAATAGGCATTTGACAATTTATCCACTTGACATGTCGCGGGATGGTGTGCTATATTATCAATAGCTAAAACCACCCGCTCTGCTCCCGCAAGGGAGTACAGCGGGGTTTTTAAATTAAATTATTTTATGGAGGAAAAAGAAAACAATTACGCTTTTATTGACAGTCAGAATTTGAATTTGGGTGTAAAGAGCCAAGGATGGTTGTTGGACTTTAAAAGATTTAGGATTTTTCTTCGGGATAAATATCATGTTGAAAAAGCGTTTTTATTCATTGGGTATGTTGTCGGTAATCAGAATCTTTATACCTTTTTGCAAAAGGTCGGTTACATCTGTGTTTTTAAGCCGACATTAGAGGTGAAATATGGAATTAAAAGTTTTATTAAAGGCAATGTTGACGCGGAGTTAGTATTGCACACCATGATTGAACTTCCAAATTATGAAAGAGCGGTGATTGTTAGCGGTGATGGGGATTTTTATTGTTTATTGGAGTATTTAAGCGGTAAAGATAAGTTAGCTAAAGTAATTGTGCCAAATTTGCGTTTTTCGTCATTGTTGCGTCGGTTTAGTCATTTTATCGTTAATATCCAATTATTTGAAGAGAAATTGCGGATAAAATAAAAGAGAGGCATTCCCGCGGGACGAAACCCTTTGGTAGTCCTCTCATCGTGATTAATTTCATTATAACATTAGGGTGGGACACTTGTCAAGGGGTGGAAATGTGGATAAAATTTTTGCCGCCGCGCGTTCAAGATTGTTGTTGATAGAGGAGTTAGAGAAGTTTGTGAGTCAGGTGGAGTAGGATAAACCAAAAGTTACGCGAAAATTCAGTTACCGAGGAATCCTCGGCAGTTCAGAGGTGAATCTTGCTCTTGTGGTAAATGATTAAGCAAAAAAGCAGTTGTAAAGAATGTAAAAATAATTGGAACGAAAAGTTTTAAAAAATAATTAATAATTTAATATATCATTCTGAGCGAAAGATGGGATTCTCCGCTTCGCTTGGAATGGCCAACACATATATGTCCAAAGTATTAGGCATTGACCTCGGAACAACCTTTTCCTGCATGGCCGTGGTAGAGGGCGGTCAACCCAAAGTGCTGGAAAACAAAGAAGGCGCGCGTACCACGCCGTCAATTGTCGCTGTTTCTAAAAATGGCGAACGGCCGGTCGGCTTATTGGCTAAGCGTCAAGCTGTCACCAATCCGGAAAACACGCTTTATTCCATCAAACGGTTGATTGGCCGTCATTGGGACGATGCCGAAGTTCAACGGGATTTGAAAACCATGCCGTATAAAATCATCAAATCGGGCGAGGGCGTCAAAGTGCTGATGCAGGGCAAGGAATACAGCCCGCAAGAGATTTCGGCCATGGTTTTGGGAAAAATGAAAGCTGATGCCGAAGAAAAATTAGGGGAAAAAATTACCGATGCGGTGATTACTGTGCCGGCGTATTTTGACGATTCCCAACGCCAAGCCACTAAAGACGCGGGCCAGATTGCCGGTTTGAATGTTTTACGCATTATCAATGAACCCACCGCCGCGGCTTTGGCCTATGGTTTTGACAAAAAGGTCAATCAAAAAATCGCGGTATATGATTTGGGCGGCGGAACTTTTGACATTTCCATTTTGGATATTGCCGCGGATACGGTGCAGGTGCTGTCCACCAATGGCGATACGCATCTTGGTGGAGACGACTTTGACCAAGTGATCATGAGATGGATTTTGAACGAGTTTAAGAAAGATCAGGGCATTGATTTGTCCAAAGATAATTTGGCTTTGCAAAGAATTAAAGAGTCGGCGGAAAAAGCCAAGATTGAATTATCCACGGCGCAAGAAACCGAAATAAATCAGCCATTTATCACTTCCGGAGTTGATGGCCCGAAACATTTGGTGATGAAATTAACTCGCGCCAAATTGGAGGAATTGGTCGGTGAATTGGTGGAAAAAACTATCGCGCCGGTGAAAAACGCTTTAAAAGACGCCAAGATGAGCACCGGGGATATTAACGAAGTGGTGATGGTGGGCGGAATGACTCGCATGCCTTTGGTGTATCAGACCGTGGAGAAATTTTTTGGCAAGAAGCCGAATATCACCGTGAATCCGGATGAAGTGGTGGCCGTGGGCGCGGCCGTGCAGGGCGCGATTCTTCGCGGTGAAGTGAAAGATGTGCTATTATTGGATGTAACGCCGTTGTCTTTGGGTATTGAAACTTTGGGTTCGGTGATGACTCCCCTGATTATGCGCAACACCACTATTCCAACATCCAAATCGCAAGTGTTTTCCACAGCCGCGGACAGCCAGACCAGTGTGGAGATACATGTTTTACAGGGTGAACGGCCCATGGCGGCTGATAACAAGACCCTAGGCCGATTTATCCTTTCCGGCATTCCGCCAGCTCCCAGAGGCGTGCCGCAAGTGGAGGTGAAATTTGACATTGATGCCAATGGTATTTTGAATGTGAAAGCCACGGATAAGGCCACTGGTAAAGAGCAAGCCATTACCATTACCGCATCGTCCGGTTTATCCAAAGATGAGGTGGAAAAAATGAAAAAAGAAGCGGAATTGCACGCTGACGAAGATAAGAAAAAGCAGGAAGCGATTGAAACCAAAAATTTGGCCGACACCATGATTTACACCACGGAAAAAATGCTGCGCGACGCCGGCGACAAAGTAAAGCCGGAAGATAAAAAACCGATTGAGGAAAAAATTGAAGAGTTGAAAAAAGTCAAAGAGGGCGATGATATCGAGGCCATTAAAAAAGTGGCGGATGAATTGTCGCAGGCGGCGCAGAAAGTCGGGGCGGCCATGTACGAGGCGCAAAAGAACGCTCCTCCGGCTGGCGACGCAGCTCCTTCTGGAGACGCTTCCGGCGACAAAAAAGAAGAGCCCATTGAAGGTGAAGTGGTGAATGAGAAAAAAGAATAAAAATGTCCAAGGATTATTATAAAATTTTGGGGATAAATAAAGCCGCCTCGCCGGATGAAATCAAGGCGGCTTTTCGGCGTCTGGCGCACCAGCACCATCCGGATAAAAAAGGCGGCAATGAGGAAAAATTTAAAGAAATCAACGAGGCTTTTCAAGTTTTATCCGACCAGCAAAAACGGAGCCAGTATGACCAATTTGGTTCCTCGTTTGAGCAAGCGCAAGCCGGGAGTGGCGGCAGCGGCTTCGGAGGTTTTAGCGGCTTTGGCAACGGAGCGCCAGGACAAGGATTTGACATGAATGATTTGGGAGATATTTTTTCCGGCTTTGGCGATATTTTTGGAGGCGGTGGCGGGCGTCGCGGCCGGAGCGGGCGACGCAGTAAAAAAGGTTTGGATATTCAGGTGGATGTGGAGATTGATTTGAAAGAAGCGGCTTTTGGCGTGGAGAAAGAAATCAGATTGTATAAAAATGGCGCTTGCGATGTTTGCGCCGGAGCGGGCGTGGAGCCGGGAAGCAAAACCGTGAAATGCAAGGAATGCGGCGGCCGCGGACATATTACGCAGGTTCAGCGCACAGTGTTTGGATCGTTTCAAGCAGAGGCCGAGTGTCCGACCTGTGACGGAGCCGGGGAAAAACCGGAAAAGGCGTGCCGCCACTGCTCCGGTCGCGGCATTGTCAAAAAGCACGATGAATTCACAGTGAAAATTCCAGCGGGCATTGATAACGGCGAAGCCATTCATCTTTCCGGCCGCGGTGAAGCCGGTCCCAAAGGCGGCTATCCGGGCGATTTGTATTTGCGTATTCATGTGCGTCCGGACGCGCGTTTTAAACGCGATGGGTTTGATTTACACCTGAAAAAGAATGTCAGCTTTACGCAGGCGGCTTTGGGTGATACGGTGGAAATAGACACCTTGGATGGCAAAATTAAAATTGTCATTCCCGAAGGCGTGCAGTCCGGCCAGATGATACGGCTAAAAGACAAAGGCATTACTAATTTACGCGGTAATGGACGAGGAGATTTGTATGTGGAGGTAATTGTGGTAACACCTACACGCTTAAGCCGCAAGCAGAGAGAGTTGTTGAAAGAATTAGGATTGTGAAATTGGAAGATAAAAAATGAGAAGCGATTAAGCTTCTCGATAAAATTATATAATTAATCAATGTCCAAAGGGAATTTCGAAAAATTTTACAACATTCATTTTGATAAAATTTATCGTTTTGTTTTTTTTCGCGTGGGGGGAAAAAAAGAGCTGACCGAGGATTTGGTCAGTGAAATTTTTATTAAGGCCTTGAAGAATTTTGATGCTTATGAAGAAGAAAAATCAAAATCCGCCTGGATATTCACTATCGCGCGCAATCATCTAGCCAATCATTTTCGCGATGCCAGTAAGCGCGTGGAAATTTCTTTGGAAGCGATTGATGAAGCGGCGCACGCGGAAATTGAAAGTCAAACAGAAGTTAAAACCGATTTGTTGACTGATGGTTTTGAGCAAATGGCTAAAAAAGACGCCGAGCGCGAATTAATGGCCGCCTTGGTCAATTTATCCGAGGACAAACGCCGGCTTGTAACCATGAAGTACCTGGTGGGGTATAGTTATGAGGAAATGGGTGAGATATTGGAAATGTCCACGGGCGCGATTAAAGTGGCCACCCATCGGGCGATGAAAGAATTGAAAGAAAAATTAACCGGAGCCCCGCTTTCGCGGGAATGACGCAACAATATGTTTTTAAGATATAATCTTTGGAAAATTAAAAAATCCGCCAATCCGAGCAGGTCCTTTCGGATGGCTTTGTGGCAGAAATTATCAACGCAAATTGAGGCGGAAAAAACCGTCAATCACGCGCCTTTCATATTGTGGCGTTTACCGGCCATGCGTTACGCGACCGTTGCCTTGTCTTTGATATTGGCCTTGGGCATCGGCGCCGGCGCTTACGCCTATTCTTCTCCGGAGGTAAATGAAGTCCATCCTTTGTATAGCCTTAAAAAGAATATGGAAAAAATTGAGGAACGAATTGTGGCGCGTTCGCCAGAACGCAAAGCGGCCTGGCAGGCCAAGCAAATGAGGCGCCGTTTAGCCGAAATTGAGCGCTTGCAAGCCAGAAAATTGAATTTTGAAAAAACTTTGGACGAATTAAATGAGACCGAGGAATCCGGTTTGAAAACACTTAACCTTGTAACTTCTTCGGAGACGCGGGGTATGATTAAGCAGAGGATAGAGATGCAAGTTGAGGCAAGGCAGAAACGGTTGGAAGAGGCAAAAAAGATTCTCCCGCCAGCGGCAGAACGAAGGATTGAAGCGGTGATGCAAAAACGCGCCAAACGGTTGGAAGTTCAGGCGCAAAAATGGGAAGAACAATTGGAGCAAATGAGGGAACGCCGGCAAGAGATCTTGGAAAAACAAATAAACATTCTTCCGAACAGAGGTCGAGCGGAAGAAAAAACTAAGAGGATTATAAAATAAAAATATATATATGAAAAAATTACTCATCTTAATCACAATGTTTTCAATGCTCGTATTTGGCGCAATGCCGGTTTTGGCTGAAGAAGCGACCTCTACCAGTGAAACACAGCCACCGGTCAGCGTTTATAAAGGTGCGGTGGTATTTTATGGGGATTTAACGGCCAAAAGCAGCGCCACAGTGCCGTCTGACCTGACAGTGATGGTTAAAAGATTACAAGGCAGAGTGCAGGGCAAAGGTAAAGGTAAAAAGGTGTTTGTCAATTATCCGGCAGTAGAAAAATTATTAGTGGTTCACGTGACATCCGACACCGATATCGTGCGCAAGTACATGGGCAAGGCCGATTTATCAGAATTGGCTGTCGGCGATAAATTAATGGTGGTGGGCAAATTGCTAGAAGACGGTTCGGTCAACGCGCAATTAGTCAAAGACGAATCTATTCACGCGATTTTTAGAGCGCGCAAAGGCGAAGTGACAGCGATTGACATGGCGGCCTTGACCTTTATGATGAAAAGCGGCGACAAAGAATTTAAGATTTTTGTCACCGCTAACACCAAATTCGCCAAAGCCGGAATGAAGGAAGTGAAATTTTCCGATTTGATAGTGGGCAACAAAGTAGTGGTGCGCGGCGTGATTCGCCAGGTGAAAAATGAAATCACCGCTGACTCGGTGGTGATCAGACCCAATGTTGAATTGCTGAATTTGCAAAAAGTTAAAGAGCAGGTTGAGCGCGCCATTACAGCGCTAAAGAGCAAGTTGGAGGCCTTGGAAAAGCGTTTGGCGGAGATTAACGCCAAAATCGCGGCCCAACCCCAATCGGTAACTCCTCCCGTGAATCAATAAATTCATTTAGAAAAACCACTCCCGTGAGGGAGTGGTTTTGTTTATTGTTTATCCAGCGTTTCGTTCACTAATTTGTCCGCCTCGGTGTTTTTTTCCCGCCGGATGTGATGATAGGAAATTTTTTTAAATTTTACGGACAGGTTCCAGATTTTTAAAAATAGGGGAGCAAGATTTTGGTCGCGCACTTTGTATTCGCGGTTTAATTGTTTGACCATGAGTTCGCTGTCAGCATAGCAGACAATTTCCGTGCCGCCAATTTCCGTGGTTTTTTCCAAAGCCAAAAGTAAGGCGCGATACTCGGCTTGATTGTTCGTGGTTTCGCCAAGATACTTGCCAAAGGCCTCCACCACCGCGCCTTTTTCATTTTTAATGACAATTCCAGCAGCCGCCGGCCCGGGGTTGCCTCTAGCTCCGCCGTCTGTATATATATTTAGTTTCATAGTTAATGTGCAGGCTCGGCAAGTAATTTTTTTCGCGAGGATAAACTCGCCTCAGACTGTCCAAGAACTGTCATTGCGAGGAGCGAAGCGACGAAGCAATCT
>CAYIOJ010000008.1:10945-28829 GCA_964365025.1 uncultured Gammaproteobacteria bacterium | reverse complement strand
GAAATCAGCGTTGAACGGGCTGAAAACGCTCGTCAAAGAGCCGAAGAGTTAATGAGGCAAAAAAGTGTTCAAGATGTGGAGTACACCGGTTTGGCCGTTAAAATTGAACGCGAACTGGCGCGGTTGCGAGTGGCGAGAAAGCATCGTGGCAAACACAGCGGCCGCTCCGGACTTGACGGATAGAGCTAAATCTGTTATAGTTTAAAACATGAAAGAATCTAAAAGAAGATGTTCTTTGCGTCTTTTTTTAGATTCCTTCAGGGAGAGGGAGTCGGGCGAAACCCAAGAAGGAGGAACCGGTGGTTATTTTGAATCAAGGCAACAGAGAGTTGTTTGACATCTTGAGGAGACAAACACGCGTATTGCGAGACTTTGACTGCAAAAGATTTGATCCCGCTGGCGTAGTGGTGGTGGCGTGCGGTGATGGCCATCGTTTGCCCGAGATTGTGACGTTTCATCGTCGTTTAGCTGAAACGAATGGCGGTGACGCGACTCCTAACGGCTGTTGTACACACTTTGTGACTTTGAACGGCGGCGCGTTGCTTTTGGCAACGGAATCGCCTGTTGCTAATCAAGGTTTGCAGGAAGACCGAGTTGTATACAATCATATCCGCGCTGCCATCAGTTTGAAAAGGCTTGACACTAATGGCGCGCGGCCGACGGTTCTACTATACACGCACGCGCCTTGCGGAGCCGCGGCCATTCACCACCTGGACTTGGTTGAACAGATGGAGCTGGTGACCGGAGCAAAAATACGACTGAAGAATCGTCATCGCGATTGGCGCGTCATCTGCTGTGTTCACATTGACTTTCCGGCTGAAGGGAAAAAACCGGGCAAGGGTCGTTCCTACACTTTCTCAACCAAAGACTTCTTGAAATATATGAGGCTTGAGTTCAGCAGGAGCATCATTCAAACAATCCGCCTTCGCCACGGTCTTGAATCCGCTGACAGATAGACCGGCATCTCCAGCGTTGTCAGTCCTGAACCGGCTGACAACGCGTTATTTATTAAATTATTCCGCACGGAAGTGGGGAATTTGAAAAATATGCCACATCATTGCCATGCTTTAATCTTACATTGCATTGATTTTCGTTTTGGCGAAGCCATTAAAAATTGGCTTAAAGAAAAAAATTTGTTAAATAATTGCGATATTGTCTCTTTAGCCGGCGCTAGCAAAGGACTGGTTGATCCCAAAAATCCCGCTGAACCGGAAATTATTTTGCGCCAGATAGATATTTCTTCAAATCTTCATAAAATTTCTCAAGTTATTTTAATGAATCACACTGATTGCGGCGCGTATGGCGGCCGCGACGCTTTTGCTTCGGGCGAAGCTGAACATTCACAGCATGTTGGCGATATGCGCGAAGCGAAAAAAATAATTCTCAACAAATTTCCAGAATTGGAAGTCAAAATCGTCCTCGCAAAAATCAATCCGCTGGAGCAAATTAGTTTTGAAGAAATTGAATAAAATAAAAAATAACCCCGACCAGGAATGGCGGGGTTGTTTGCGAATGTCGCGGGTGCGGCGGGAATGCTATGGTTCGTAGCAAGTGGGGTCTGGCCAGAAGCCAACATATGCGTCGGTGTCAAAAAAGATAAGCTGGCCATTAATAGGACCATACTGCAATCCGTTTCCGGCGCACCACCAAAGTATGGTTTTTGTTCCCCACCACCCTATTAACGGTATCACCGGGGTCCCCGCTCGACAGCAAAGCGACTCATCATCCGGCAATATTATTACACTATAGTTGTTGCCGCAACTGTCTCTAATGTTGGTCCTCTCTCTGTTCGCGGCTTCTCCTACAGACAAAGATGGCCCGACATACTCGTCCTGGATTGACGGGTAGGTCCAGCAAGTGCCTCCATCTATATTTGCTATCGCCTGCGCTGGTCGCAACCAACCAAAGTATACAACGACGACGATCGCAATTACGAGAAGAGCAATGGCCCCAAAAACCAGTTTTTGTCTTATTTCCTCTATTTTCCGGTTCACGATCCACCTCCTTTAGGTTGGGTTATGCCCTCATAATTAACAAATTTATGAATGTTGTCAAGATTTTCCGCCAACTGTATAAACAACACGGCCCGCAGGGCTGGTGGCCAATAACTACTCGCCAGGTCGACCAAAATCACCATCTGTTTGAAATCTGCCTGGGCGCGATTTTGACCCAAAACACGGCATGGACTAATGTGGAAAAGGCGATTAAATGCCTTTTAGAAGCAAATTTAATGTCGGCCAAAGCCATAGCTCATTGCCCAACGGCCAAACTCCAAAAATGCATTCGTTCATCCGGTTATTACAAACAAAAAACAAAAAAACTGAAAATTTTTGCCGCCTGGCTGATAAAAAATTATCACGGCGACCTGCGTGTTTTTTTTCAAAAGCCGCTTATACCGGCCCGCGAGGAATTATTGTCACTCTGGGGCATTGGGCCGGAAACCGCTGATTCCATTCTGCTTTACGCCGGCCAAAAACCGATTTTTGTTATTGACGCTTACACCAAACGATTGTGCCGCCAATACGGAGTGGAATTTAAAACTTATGACGAATATCAAAAGTTTTTTGAAACGCGTTTGCGCGCCGGCATCCGCGGCCGGACAAAAATAAAACTCTATAACGAGTATCACGCCTTGATCGTCAAATGGGGAAAATTGAACTAGTTGCTTTTTGTTTACAAAAGACATAAAATGATTTTATGTCTGCCCAAAACTCTCTAAATTACGCGCAACGCGAAGCCGTGAGCCATGCCAGCGGCCCGCTTTTGATTGTGGCCGGCGCCGGCACGGGTAAAACCACGGTTATTGCGCAACGATTGGCCTGGCTGATTGAACAAAAATTGGCCCGGGCCAATGAAATTTTAGCCTTGACTTTCACAGACAAAGCGGCCGGTGAAATGGAAGAGCGCGTGGACCAGCTTCTGCCTTACGGCTTTTTGGATTTATGGGTGCAAACATTCCACGCTTTTGGCGAACGCCTGCTCAAAACGCACGGCTTGGATATTGGCATTTCCAATGATTTTAAACTGTTTACGCCCACCGACGCCTGGCTGTTAGTGCGCGAAAATTTGGACAAATTTGACCTGGACTATTATCGCCCTTTGGGCAATCCGACCAAATTCATTCACGCGATGATCCGCCATTTTTCGCGCTGTAAAGATGAAATGGTGACGCCGGCGGAGTATCTGAAATACGCGGAAAATTTAGCGCTTGATTCGGACAGCGCTTTGGGCGATGCCAAAGAAATTTTAGGCGATGAAAAAAAGCGTCTGCGCGAAATTGCCGACGCTTATCACACTTACAATCAAATTCTTTTGGATAATAATGCTTTGGATTTTGGCGATTTGATAAATTACACACTCAAACTTTTTCAAACTCGGCCGAAAATTTTGGACGCCTACCGCCGCCAATTCAAATATATTTTGGTGGATGAATTTCAGGATACCAATCTAGCGCAATATGAATTGATTAAACTTCTTACCGCGCCGCGTAATAATCTTACGGTGGTGGGAGACGATGACCAGAGCGTGTATAAATTCCGCGGAGCCTCTATTTCTAACATCCTGCATTTTAAAAATGATTATCCCAATGCAAAACTCGTAACGCTTGTGGAAAATTATCGCTCGGCGCAATTAATTCTTGACAAGGCCTATCAATTGATAATTAATAACAATCCAGACCGTTTGGAAGAAAAATTAAAAATCAATAAAAAATTAATCGCTCAAAAATCAATCAAAGGCCGAATTGAAGAAATTCACGCTCGCACCGGTATTGAAGAAGCTCGGCGGGTCGTGGAAAAAATTCAGAGCTTAAAACTGGCTGATGAAGAGGGCGGGCGTGAAAGTTCATGGAATGATTTTGCCATTCTCATTCGTTCCAATAGCGCCGCTGACGCTTTTACGCGCGCGCTGGAACAGGCGGAGATTTCTTTTCAATTTCTCGCTTCCAAAGGGCTGTATCGTGAGGGGCTCGTGCTGGATATCATTTCTTACCTTAAACTGTTGGACAATTATCATGAAAATCCGGCCATGTGGAGAGTGCTCAACATGCCTTTTTGGAATATCGCGACCGAAGACATTGTAAAAATAACCCATCAGGCTAAAAAGAAAACATGGTCAATTTTTGAAACATTAAAACACGCGCGCGCCTTGGGAGTGGGTGAGGCGAGTGTTAAAAATATTGACCAGATGCTTGGACTTTTGGCCAAACACGCGGCAGTGGCGCGTGCCGAATCGGTGGGCCGGGTGGTATACGCGTTTTTGAACGACTCCGGCTATTTGAAAAATTTGGTAACAAAAAGTTCGGCGGGAGTTCGCGAGGCCATGCGTCAAATCATGTTTTTGAAACAGTACTACGACACCATCATTAAATTTGAAGAAAGCAATATCGAAAAATTGACCAGGCATTATTTGGCCTATCTGCATTATGTTTTGGAATCAGGCGAAGAAGGGAGTTTACGCGGAGCGGACGAGGGGCCGGAAGCGGTAAAAATTATGACTGTGCATGGCGCCAAAGGATTGGAATTCAAGCATGTTTTTCTGGTCAACTTGGTAGAGCAAAAATTTCCAACTATCAGCCGAGGCGAAGCAATTGAATTGCCGGATAAATTAGTGAAAGAAATTTTGCCCGAGGGCGATATTCATTTGCAAGAAGAACGCCGGCTGTTTTATGTGGCCGTTACGCGCGCGAAAGAAAGCGTATTTTTCTGTTATGCCGATGACTACGGCGGCACGCGGCAGAGAAAACCGTCAAGATTTTTAAAAGAAATCGGCTTCACGGCTGACGGCAGCCAAAAAAAAGACCAGCCGGACGCACTGGATTCCCTTCACCAGCCAACAAGCCATGCCGTGGCCAAGCCCGCGCCAGCCGGTATGCCCGCGCATTTCAGCTTCACGCAATTGAAGGCCTTTGCCACCTGCCCCCTGCAATATCGCTTTGCCCATATATTACATATCCCGGTGAAAGGCAGCGCTAGCTTCAGCTTTGGCAAAACCATGCATCTGGCCTTACAACGTTTTTATCAAAAAATTATTGAATTAAACTCACAGGAGCAGGGAGATTTATTTACTACTCCGACAGAATCAAAAATTAAAGAACAGGTACGAATTCCGTCACTGGAAGAATTGTTGAATCTTTATGAATTCGCTTGGATCGACGATTGGTATGAAAGTAAAAAACAAAAAGAAGAATACTATGCCAAAGGCAAAAAAATTCTTAAGGATTTTTATGAGAAATCCGAATGGCGCGCGCCTAAATTTTTGGAAGCAGGATTTCATTTAAAAATAGGGGAATACCGTTTGCGCGGGCAAATTGACCGAATTGATCCTTTGCCTGATGGCACAATTGAATTGATTGATTACAAAACCGGCTCGCCAAAAAAGCAAAATGATTTAAAATTGGAAGACAAAGAACAGCTTTTGATTTATCAGCTCGCGGCCGTGGAATCATTACAGGAAAAACCGTCGCTGTTGAGTTTTTACTATTTAGACAACAATACCAAGGTTTCCTTTTTAGGCACGTCGGCGGAATTGGCCAAAATCAAAGAAAAAATTACCGCTGAAATTGAAGCCATTCGCGCCTCTGATTTTCCGCCCAAACCATCGGTTTTTAACTGCGGGCATTGTGATTTTAAGGGCATTTGCGAATGGGCGGAGGTCTAACTTGACAAAATGCTCAATATTTAGTATAGTAAATTGTTGTTCTTTACAAGCAATATTGCGCTTTGAGGCCGTCCAAAAACTTTTTACGTCATTGCATGATCCGCCCGCTGACGGACGCAATGACAGTTTTTGGACGGTCTTAAGATGAATCAACAAACGACAGCAGTAAAAGCGCTGTCAACAGAAGGAGAAGGGAAGATGAAGTCGAACATTATCATGGCGTTCATGATGGTTCTTCTGTGCTTGGGTTGCGGTGCTGACATCGCAATGGAAAGACCCACTGACACGGCAGAAGGCGCGGTTGGAGATGAGCAGGTTGGCGACGACCTGGCCGTGGACGACAACTCCCCCGAGGGTTGCTCCTTTGGCAATATCTCTATCCAGTGCAAGGCAGATGCGGATTGCCATTTTCCCGGCCCGTGTCAAACCGGCGGGTCGTGCGCCTGGGAAATGGACGGCCCGTTGTGTGTCAAGAAGTGCGCCTACGATAGCGCCTGCGCGGAGGGAGACGTCTGCCTCAACGGCGCCTGCTGCACGCCCATTAATTCGTGCGAAGACAGAGAGTGCGGCGACGACGGTTGCGGCACAATCTGCGGCGGCGGGTGCGCAGGTCAACAAAACATTTGCGTCAACGGGTTGTGCGTCTGCGAGCCAAACTGCGCCGGCAAGTCCTGCGGCGATGATGGTTGCGGCGGCGAGTGTGGAGCGTGCGCGGAAAACCATGTTTGCCTGGACGACAACACTTGTTGCACTACAACTTGCGAGGGCAAGGAATGCGGTCCTGACGGTTGCGGTGGCGAGTGTGGGCAATGCTCCTTTCCCAATGACATCTGCACTGCAGAACAAACCTGTTTCTGCCTACCGGACTGCTCTGACAAACACTGCGGCGACGATGGCTGCGGTGGTGAATGTTGGAAGTGTCCGGAAGACGAAACCTGCGTGAATGGCGAATGCGTCGCCTGCAAACCGCAATGCGATGGCAAAGTGTGCGGGCCGGATAATTGCGGCGGCGTCTGCGGCAAGTGTCTGGAGAACTTTATCTGCGACATCAACGGGCAGTGCGTTTGTATGCCTGATTCGTGCGCGGATAAAGAGTGCGGGCCCGACGGTTGCGGAGGTGTCTGCGGCGAGTGCGGCGACGACTCCTTTTGCATGCCGGACGGCTGGTGCTGTAAGCCGCAGTGCGACAACAAGGAGTGCGGATCAAACGGTTGCGGCGAGGAGTGCCCTAACAAATGTTTGGGGGTGGAGAAATGCTGGGAAAATATGGTCTGCATCCCAAAAGACGAGTACGGAGCAATGTGCTTGAATGGGGAAGACGACGACAAGGATGGGGCGCCGGATTGCTTTGATAGCGGCGGATGTGAATATGATACCGTCGGCTACATAAAGATCATCACATCAGCATATTCCTCGATGTGGGCATTTTGCCCTTCAAACGACGATGATACTGCATCGTGCCAGGTGTCATATGATCTGGAAAACGGCGCATCTAACGGGTTTTTTGCGAACCTAGGGTGTTCTACCAAGAATTACTTCTGGGGCAAAGTAAAAGTTGGATATGCAACAACAGTTGAGATCAGCGCGGTGTCCCTAGTCGGTGACATGGATTTACCGTTTGCCGCTTTTAGGATTTACTATCCTGGTCCGTCCGCATCGGACGCTATCCCAACTACACCGCCATTTTTTCTTCAGTGGGGGGAAGTGTGGAAGCAGCCGATGATTGGGGGAGAAACTGTCCTAGCTGTCTTTGATCCATCTTGCCCCGAGGACACGCCGTTCTGTCCTGTCCCATAGAAATTCAAGAGGGCAAATCAACCAACCCAACCCACCTCGCCGCTCCAAAGGCGAGGTTTTTTTATCTCTTGCTTTACGCTAGACATTTTGATAGAATACTACTATTCATATGACCCTTTCCCGCTACCTGATAATTATGACCGTGGCCACTTTTTTGTGCTGGGTGGCTTGGTTTTTAGTGCTCTTCAACATTAATCCTTACGAAGCCAGCGTTTGGAGTTTTTTGGCTTTTTACATCAGCTTGTTTCTGGCTTTGGCCGGGACTTTTACTGTCATTGGTTTTGGTCTGCGCGTGTGGCTTTTCAAACAAAACGACCCTCATTTTCATCAAGTGAAAAAAACTTTCCGCCACGGAATGCTTTTTGGCGCGCTTTTAATCATTGCCATGTTTTTACAAAGCCAGCGCTTATTGCATCTTTGGAACACGTTTCTTTTAATTTTTGCTTTCGCATTTTTAGAATTCTTTTTTATTAGCTCGCCGAAAGAAACTTAAATATGTTACAATCTAAACTTTTCGGCAAAACGCTTAAAACAATACCCAAAGACGAAGTCAGCCGCAACGCGGAACTTTTAATCCGCGGCGGATTTATTGACAAATTAATGGCTGGAGCATATTCGTATCTCCCCTTGGGCTACCGCGTTTTGAATAAAATCAAAAATATTATTCGCGAAGAAATGAACGCCATTGACGGACAGGAATTATTTATGCCGGCGCTTCAACCCAAAGCATTATGGGAAGAAACCGGCCGCTGGACTGATCCGGGCAGGGCGGTGATGTTTCAATTCAAAGGCCGCGAAGACAAAGAATACGGCTTGGGCTGGACACACGAAGAGGTGATTGTGGACATTGCCCGCAAACGCGTTTCATCTTACAAAGATTTGCCTTTCGCGCTTTATCAAATTCAGGATAAATTCCGCGATGAGCCGCGCGCCAAATCCGGCCTTCTGCGCGGCCGAGAATTCAGCATGAAAGACTTATACAGTTTTCACGCCACTGAAAAGGACTTGCTAAATTTTTATGAAAAATCTAAAATAGCATATTTAAATGTTTTTAAACGGTGCGGGTTAGACGCGCTTATAGTGGAGGCCTCGGGCGGATCATTCAGCAAAGAATTTTCTCATGAATTTCAGGTACTCACGCCTTTTGGCGAAGATACAATTTTTTATTGCCCTAACAAAGATTTTGCGCAAAATAAAGAGATCGCGCAAGTTAAAGCCGGCGCTAAATGTCCGATCTGCGGCGAAAAAATAACCGAGGGTAAGGCTATTGAGGTTGGCAACATCTTCAAACTCTATGCCAAATACTCCGCGCCGATGAAATTACAATTTACTGACGCGCAAGGCAAGAAAAAAGAAGTGATTATGGGGTGTTATGGCATCGGACCGTCGCGTGTGATGGGAGCAATCGCCGAGGTGCATAATGACAAAAATGGCCTGATTTGGCCGGAAAATGTCGCTCCATATAAAATTCATCTTCTCACTTTAGGCGAAAGTGAAGAAGTGGCCGCAACCGGAGAAAAACTTTACAATCATCTTTTAAAAAATGGGGAAGAGGTATTATTTGACAACCGCGCTTTGTCTCCCGGCGCCAAATTCGCCGATGCTGATTTAATCGGCATTCCCGCGCGTCTAGTAATCAGTGAAAAAACATTGGCCCAAGAATCAGTGGAATTTAAGAGGAGGGGAGAGGAAAAAAGCAAAATAAAACCTCTCAAGGAATTTTATGCTTAGCCGGCTATTTAGCAAATTTGGAAAACACATTGGCATTGACCTGGGTACTTCGAGCACCTTGGTTTATGTCAAAGATCAGGGTATTGTCATCAATGAACCGTCGGTGGTGGCTATAAATTTGCGTACCGAGCAGATTTTGGCAGTGGGCAAAGAGGCTAAAATGATGATGGGCAAGACCCCGCCCTACATTTCCGTCACGCGGCCGCTCGTGCACGGCGTGATTTCTGATTTTGAAGTGACGGAAAAAATGTTGAAGTATTTTATTGAAAAAGTCCATCAAGACAGTTTTTCTCTGGCCACGCGGCCGCGCATTATAGTTGGGGTGCCTTTAGACATTACCGAGGTGGAACGCAAAGCCGTGGAAGACGCGGCTATGGCGGCCGGCGCTCGCAAAGTGCATTTGGTGGAGGAACCTATGGCCGCGGCGATCGGCGCGCGCTTGCCTATTGAAGAGGCCGTGGCTTCCATGATTGTGGATATTGGCGGCGGCACAGCGGATATTGCCGTGATTTCGTTGAGCGGGACGGTGACATGGAAATCAATCCACATTGCCGGCGATGAGATAAATAAAAATATTGTTCAGTATGCCAAAGATCATTTTAATCTTCTGGTGGGTGAACGCTACGCCGAAGAATTAAAAATTAAAATCGGTTCGGCCGTGCCTTTGGCCGAACCCATGGAGTGCAATCTGCGTGGCCGCGACTTGGTGACCGGTTTACCACGCGAAATTATTATAAACGATGAACAGGTGCGCGCGGCTTTGACTCGTTCAGTCCGTTCACTCATTGATAATATTAAATCTGTTTTGGAAATTACGCCGCCGGAATTAGTGGCGGATATTCACGAGCGAGGTATTGTGCTTTCTGGCGGCGGATCGTTGCTCTCCGGGCTGGACCGCGCCATTGCCGAGGTCACGGAAATTCCGGTGAGAATCGCCGATGACCCTCTTACCTGTGTTGTACGCGGCACCGGCATTCTTTTGGAACGTCCTGATTTGCTGGAAATTGTGGGCCTGCCGTCGTCAGGGTCTTTACGATAATTTTAAGCAGGCTCGGCACGCAATATTTATGAATATGCGCCATCTCTTTTTTTATATCTCCGTCGTTTTTGTCATCCTGCTGTTGGCCCATTATATGGGCTTTTTGAGCGCGTTGGAAAATTTTTTACGCTGGGCTGGCGCGCCGATTGTCAAAACCGCTTATCAGATCGAAATTAAAACAAAGAATTTATCTGCCGGTTATTTTGGCCGGCAAAATATTTATTCTGAAAACGACCAGTGCCAAGCTAAATTAAAACAATTATATTTAGACCAGACAGAATTCGTTCTTTTACGCGAAGAAAATAAAACATTGCGCGCTGAAGCTGATTTTGCAAAAGTTGTGCCTAAAAAAGTGGTGGCGGAAATTATCGGCCGGGGCGCCGATAACGCCTCAAAATCCGTAATTATCAATCGCGGCGAGGAAAGAGGCCTCGCCATTGGCGATCCGGTCATCGTGGAGGATGGTTTTTTATTGGGTAAAATAACGCGCGTGGAAAAAAATAACGCCGTTGTCCGTCTTATTATTGACAATCAAAGCAAAATCGCCGCCTCTGTCACCAATCAAGACAAAACCCAAGGGTTGGTGGAGGGCGAGCACGGTTTAAACATTAAAATGAAAATGATTCCGCAGAGCGAGAACGTGCAGGTGGGCGATATCATTATCACTTCCGGCGGGGAAAAAGGAATTCCGCGCGGACTTATCATTGGAAAAGTTGAGTCAATTCAAAAAGAGCTTTATGAGCCGTTTCAAAGCGCCAACTTGCGGCCGCTTATTGACTTGAATAAAGCCAGTATCGTAACCGTGCTTCAGCAACAATAATATGGTCCAGTTTTTTTTGGTTATTTTTCTTTTTTTTCTCTTTGTCTCCCGCTCGACTTTCGTTTTTTGGCTGGCCTTGCTCGCCGGATTTTTTTTAGAATTATTTTCCGCGTCTACTTTTGGTCTGTTGATGGTTTCCTTTATTTTAGGACTCATTGGCACCCATTTTCTTTTTTCACATTTTTTTACCAATCGTTCACTGCCGGCCTTGCTCGTACTCGGATTTTGCGGCACCTTGCTTTTTCATTTAATTTTTTTGGTTCTGAATTTAATAATAATGATCAAAGCCGATACTAATTTTTCCTACACTTTAAGCGAATACTTTGCGGTTATCATGAAAGAATCGTTAGTCAATGCAATTTTATTATCCATATTTTTTGTTATTGCCAATCGTTTCAGCCGCCGGTTAAAAACGATTTTCTTGGTCAGATAATATGGGTCTGTCGCCAAATGCCACTTCTACTGCAAATCCATAATTTCGGCCAAAATCGCTTCAAAATTTTTCAGCTTAATTTGCAATTAAACCTCAAAATTTATTCAGCGATTTTGTCGCGAAATTCTGGATTTTCGTTGCGAAGGCGCATTTGGCGACAGACCCAATATGTTTAAAAATTTTCTCCGCCGTCGCGATCCTTTTGTCATAAAAACGAATGAGCTTTCTGATTCCGACGTCAGCGGTGTTATTAAAGCGCGTTGGGTGGAAGGTATTTTTTTGGGCGAAACCAAGGGCGCGCCCGAGCCGCTAAAATATTTTTTGGGGCTGGCCATTTCCAAGAAACGGCTTTTTTTTATTGGCGCTTTTGTTTTTTTGCTGATTTTTATCGTAATGGGACGTTTGGTTTATTTAAATATAATTAAGGGGGAAAAATATCGCCAGTTGGCGGAAAATAACCGTTTGCGCGTTAGGCCGATTCCGGCTGACCGCGGCATTATTTATGACCGCAACCTCACGCCTTTGGTCGCGAACATTCCTGATTTTACTCTGAATCTACTGTTTCAGGATTTGCCCAAAGATGAAATTAAGCGCGAAGAAGTTATCAAAAAAATTTCCACTCTGGCTCAAGTGCCGGAGGAAGAGATAAAAAAAACAATTGAAGAGTTTAAAAATTTCAGTTATCGGTCGGTGGCCATTCGCGATAATCTGGATTATCAGACAGCCGTGTTGTTGAGTGTTTCTTCGGCCGAACTTCCGGGCATAAATGTGGAAAACAGCAGCCGGCGGGAATATCTTTTTACCGAGCCCGTCAAAGGTTCGGCTGACATTACCGCTTCTTTGGCGCATCTTTTGGGTTATATGGGCAAAGTTAACAAAGATGATTTGACGCTGAACCCGCAATACCTGCCCACTGATTTTATCGGCAAAACCGGCTTGGAAAAATTTTATGAAAAAAATTTAAGGGGCGAATACGGCAAAAAGGAAATTGAAGTAGACGCTTTGGGTAGAGAAAAAAATACCGTTAATGTGGATCCGCCGCGCGCTGGTCAAAATCTTATTCTCTCCATTGATTTAAATTTGCAAAAAAAATTGGAAGAGTCATTAACTGCTCAATTGCGCGCGACTGGCAAGAAAAAAGCCTCGGCAGTGGCGCTTGATCCACAAAATGGCGAAATTTTGGCTTTGGTCAATTTACCGACTTACAATAACAACCTTTTTAGCCGCGGAATTAGTTTTGAGGATTACCAAAAATTGTTGGTGGATCCCAATGCCCCGCTGTTCAGTCGCGCCTGGGCCGGCAGTTTTCCCTCTGGCTCGGTCATTAAGCCGATTATGGCCGCGGCCGCTCTAAGCGAAGGCATTATTAATCGCCAGACAACATTTTTAAGTTCCGGCGGTTTGCAAATCAACAAATGGTTTTTTCCCGACTGGAAAGCCGGCGGGCACGGAGCCACGAACGTGGTCAAGGCTTTGGCCGAATCAGTCAATACTTTTTTCTATATAATTGGTGGAGGATATGAAAAATTCAGCGGTTTGGGTCTGGAAAAAATTACCGAATATCTAAAAAAATTCGGCTTGGCAAATACTCTTGGCGTGGACTTGCCCGGCGAAACAGCCGGCTTCATACCTTCGCGCGAATGGAAAGAGGATATTAAAAAAGAAAGATGGTACATTGGCGATACCTACAACCTTTCTATCGGTCAGGGTGATTTATTGGTAACTCCAATGCAAGTGGCAAATTACACGGCCATTATCGCGAATGGCGGGACATCTTATCAGCCGCATGTCGTTAAAATTATGGAAAATTCCGAAACAAAAGAACAGATTGCCGTGACGCCGCGTATCGTTGAAAAAACAGTCCTGCCCGATTCCATTTTAAAAATCGTGCGCGAAGGCATGCGCGCCACCGTTACCTCTGGCAGCGCGCAGTCGCTCAATACTGTGCCCGTGGCTGTGGCGGGAAAAACCGGCACAGCGCAATGGTCTTCCAAATATTCGCCGCACGCCTGGTTCACCGGCTTTGCGCCTTATGAAAATCCGCAAATTGTTTTGACGATTTTGATTGAAGAAGGCGGGGATGGGAGTCATGCGGCCGTGCCTGTAGCGCGCGAGATTTTGGGCTGGTGGGCTAAAAATCGTTGATTCTAGCTATTACGCCATGACTATTGACAAATTTGCTTAAATTTGCTATGATTATTTTGTTATTGATGCTCCTGGACAACTAAATATTCTGATGTTTATTTGTCTGGTGGCTTCAAAAACGCGCAATAATGCGCAACAAGGAGGAAAGCCATGAAATTCTTTTACAGATCGCTTCTGACTGTCATTGTGGCATGCGTTTGCATAATTGCGTCAATCGGTCTCTACTTTGATGCAATTACTCCATATCACATGACCATCCAAGCGCCGTCTTGGATCTTCACACTGGTCACACTAGCTGTCGCAGTAGGTGTCGCGACCATCATTCTCTACGGGTGGTGTGTTGACAACATCTGCAACTGCTGCAACTGCCGCAACTCTTAGAAAGTATGGATCATCTGATTCAATTGTGCTCTCACTGGTCATCGCGCAGTACCAACAAACTAAAACTGCGCGCTCTTTTTTAGGACAGAATCTCATCATTCTGTTCTAAAAAAGAGTGTTATCCACACCTTCACTTGACACACTTTTTATTCAAGAGTATCCTACGGATATAATTTACATTAAAACCGCCTTTTGGGCGGCCTTTTTAACACCTTTTTATGAATGACCAACCAATCTATCTCACTGCTCAAGGTCTAGAAAAACTCAAAATTGAGCTTATCGCTCTAAAGGCGAAATTACGAGAAGTTGCTGAAAGAATTGACAAAGCCAAAGAACTTGGCGATTTATCGGAAAACGCCGAGTATCACGAAGCCAAAGAGGATTATGCTTTCACAGCCGGCAAAATTATGGAGATTGAAGATACTTTGAATCGCGCCTCGGTAATGGCTGAACAAACGCAAAAAGAAGTGGTGCAAATGGGTTCAACCGTGCGTGTTCAAAATGGAGCTGGAAAAGACAAAGAATACACACTTGTCGGTCCGAATGAAGCGGATCCAACTGCCGGCCGAATCTCGTATGAATCGCCATTAGCTCAAGCATTCTTGGGGCATAAGAAAGGGGAGCGAGTTGAAGTTACTACCCCGGGCGGATCTACCAATTACACAATTGTGGGGATAAAATAAAGACATCAAAATACCTCCGATTTTATCGGGGGTATTTTTTGATATTTATGATCTTGACTTTTTATACGCTTTGTATAAAATATAGAGCAGACAGTTAGACCTTTGACAAAAATCACACCAGCCGATGGTCAGCTTGGGTGTGAAAATAATAGAGTACTATAGTTCTAGGAAGTGCAAAAGCCCTGATTAAGTTTGGGGCAAGGAGGGATTCACAGTGAAGCTGGCCAAGATTTTCGAGGGACACCCTAAAGGGTTGCCGTGGCTTTTTGCCACGGAAGCATGGGAAAGATTCTGCTACTACGGCATGCGGGCCATCCTCATGCTGTACATGACGAAGTTCCTGTTCGTGGACATGGGCGAGAAGCAGATCGTCACGGAACATGCCGGGACGATCTACGGCTGGTTCACGGGCCTGGTCTACTTGGCGCCGATTCTGGGCGGTTTCGTGGCCGATCGCTACATCGGCAAACGGAAGAGCGTCATCATCGGGGCCATCCTCACGGGACTCGGCTATCTGACCATGGCCATCCCGCAGGTTTCTTTCTTCTACGTGGCGCTCGGTCTCGTGATCTTCGGCAACGGCTTTTTCAAGCCGAACATCACGCCGATGGTCAGCGAACTGTACGAAGATAAGGACAGCGCTGGCAAGGACAGCGGCATGACCATCTTTTACATGGGCATCAACCTCGGCGCCATCTTCTCCCCGCTGGTCTGCGGTACCCTTGGCGAGCACTACGGCTGGCACTGGGGGTTCATCGCCGCTGGTCTGGGGATGATTGCCGCGCTCGTCATCTTCATCGCCGCCCAAAAAAGGCTCGGTGAGGTGGATCTGATGAGGAAGAAGGAGGAAGCCCTCTTGCAGGGGGGGGTGCTGACCAGCGAAGAGAAGCATCGGATAGCGGCGATTTTCATCATGGCCTTCTTCGTCATCTTCTTCTGGGTCACTTTCGAGCAGGCCGGCAGTTCGTTGACCCTCTTTGCCGATCGCTCCACTGACAGGATGATCTTTGGGTGGGAAGTTCCGGCAAGCTGGTTCCAGTCCATCAATCCGATCTTCATCGTCCTGCTCGGTATCCCGATGACCAGACTCTGGCGGTGGCTGTCTGAGCGCGGCAAGCACCCTTCTTCTCCGGCGAAGATGGCCATCGGCCTGTTCTTGGCCTCGCTGGGGTTCCTCATCATGATCCCGGCCTCTATGCTTGCCTCAGGCGGCAACAAGGTGACAATGCTCTGGCTTGTCGGGGTTTACTTTACCCACACCGTGGGAGAACTGTGCTTGTCGCCGATTGGGCTTTCTATGGTCACGAAGCTCTCGCCGAAGAAGTTCGTGTCCATGCTCGTCGGGGTGTGGTTCCTGGCCAATTTTGCCTCCAATTACTTGGCGGGCAAGTTTGCGAGCCTCTACGACAGCATGGAGATGACCGACTTCTTCTGGGTGCCAACCATCACCGCGGGCCTCGCCGGCATCCTCCTTCTCGTATCTCTCAAGCCCATAAAGAGGCTGATGCACGGTATCGAGTAGTAACCTCTAACCCCAGCGTAACCGAGGAACGCTGGGCCAGCTGGCGCGTTTGGCAGGCTACTGTCAGGCGGTCACCACGGAAAAATAATAGCCGCAGTATTATCTTCACTGCGGTCTTTTTTTTTTGGACATTTTTAAGTTGGTTTGATATAATAGGGACATTGAATAATTATTTTATGCCTAAACAGCCACCTATAAATACGACTCTAACCGATGAAACGCAAGCGCGTTTGCAAAAATTGGAAAAAATCAAGGAGCTTGGTCTTGCGGCCTATCCTTCCTGGCAGAATAACGGCCGTCAAAGTATTTCGGCTGTTTTGGCTGATTTTGAGCGGCTGGCGCAACGGGAGGAAAAAATCTGTCTAGCTGGCCGTTTGCGCAGTATTCGCGGACATGGTGGTTCAACCTTCGCGCATTTGGAAGATGCCAGCGGCAAAATTCAAATTTATTTTAAAAAAGATGAGGTGGGCGAGGAGGCTTATCAGCTTTTTTCGGAAATCATTGACTTGGGCGATTTTATCAGCGCCGAGGGAGCACTCTTTATTACCAAACGCGGAGAAAAAACTTTGCTGGTAAAAAAATGGCAGTTGCTTTCCAAATCACTTTTGCCAATGCCGGAAAAATTTCACGGCCTTTCTGATGTGGAAACTCGTTTCCGCCAACGCTACCTTGATTTAATCGCGAATCCCGAAGCCAAAGTAATCGCGCTCAAAAGGATTCAAATAATTCAGGCCATTCGCAAATTTTTCAATGCCGAGAATTTTTTGGAAGTGGAAACGCCAATTTTACAATCAATTGCCGGCGGAGCCGCGGCTAAGCCGTTTGTCACGCATCATAATGCTTTAAACATTGATCTGTTTTTGCGTATCGCGCCGGAGTTGTATTTGAAACGATTGATTGTCGGCGGTTTTGAAAAAATTTATGAAATCGCGCGCTGTTTTCGCAATGAAGGCATTGATTTCAGTCACAATCCGGAATTTACGCAAATTGAATTTTACTGGGCTTACGCGACTTATGAGGATTTGATGAAACTGATGGAAAAATTTTTTCCATATCTTTTATCGCGCGTGGGAACGGACAAAACATTTGAATACGGTGAACAAAAAATAAATCTGGCTCCACCGTATCCGCGCAAAACATTCCGCGAAATTTTAATTGAATACGCCAAATTGGATATTGAAGAATATCCGGATCAGCCATCGTTGTATGATCAAGCGAAACTGTTGAAAGTTCAAGTGTCGCCAGAAGACGGCCGCGGAAAAATAATGGATGAAATTTTCAAGACCTTGGCGCGACCAAAAATTATTCAACCAACATTCATGACCGACCACCCGGTTGAATTGTCGCCTTTGGCCAAACGTAAGTCGGACAATCCGGCATATACCGAGCGGATGCAATTGCTCGTGGCCGGTGGATTTGAATTATGCAATGGATTTTCTGAATTAAACGACCCGTTGGATCAAGAAACGCGCTTTAAAGAACAGGAAAAACTGCGCGACAAAGGAGATGAAGAAGCGCATCAATTTGACGAGGATTTTGTGACAGCGCTAAAACATGGAATGCCACCGACTGCTGGCTTGGGCATGGGCATTGATCGGCTCACCGCGCTTTTGACTGATTCGCACCATATCAAAGAAGTGATTTTGTTTCCAACACTGAAGCCGGAATCCGGCAG
>CAYIOJ010000008.1:0-10935 GCA_964365025.1 uncultured Gammaproteobacteria bacterium | reverse complement strand
ATGCCTCCGCCTGCATCCAATCTAACAATCCTCCTTTTCGGCACTTTTGACATTCTGCATCCTGGTCATCAGTCACTGTTTCAGCAGGCGCGCCGATATGGGGATACTGTTGTGACCGTAATTGCCCGCGACAGCACGGTCAAAAAACTTAAAAAACATTCGCCATTTTTCACGGAAAAACAACGGCAAAAAAATCTGCAAAAAACCAACTGGGCGGATAAAGTGTTTTTAGGAGATAAAAAAAAATATTTTAAAATAATTAAAAAAATAAAACCTGATATTATCTGTCTTGGCTACGACCAAAAATTTTTCATTAAGGATTTGAAAGAAAAAATAGGGGAGTGGGAATTGAAAATTAAAATTGTAAAATTAAAATCATTTCATCCAAAGAAATATAAATCGTCAAAATATGCTAGATATCAAATTCATTAAAGAAAATTTAGAGCTGGTGGAAAAAAATAATAAAAGTCGCAATGTAAAAATTGATTTATCGAAATTTTTAAAATTGGACGAACAGAGAAAAGCTTTGCAAGTGGAAACGGAGGCCCTGCGCAATGAAAGAAAAAAAATCTCCAAAACCAAGCCCACTGACGCGGAAATTATTGAAATGCGTCAGTTAGGCGATAAATTACAACAATTGGAAGAACGCCTGCGGCCGCTGGCAGAACAGATTGCCGAGCTTCTTTATCAAATACCCAATCTTAATCATGAAACAACGCCCGTTGGTAAAAACGAAGCGGAAAACGCAATAACCGAGACAGTGGGGGAGAGGCCAAAATTTTCTTTTGAACCCAAACAGCATTTTGAAGTCGCCGCGGCCAAAGAATTGATTGATTGCGAGGCCGGAGCCAAAGTGGCCGGTTCGCGTTTTTATTATCTAAAAGGCAAGCTGGCGCTTTTGGAGCGCGCTATTATTGAATATGGCCTGCAAAAGGCCGTAAAACGCGGATTTGAGCTGGTTTTGCCGCCGATTCTCGTGCGCGAACGAGCCATGTTTGGCACCGGATTTTTTCCGGCTGACAAAAATGAGATTTATAAAGTCAATCCCGGCGAGGATGATCTTTATTTAATTGGCACCTCCGAGGTGCCGCTCGTAACTATGCATGATGGTCAAATTTTCAACAAAAAAGATTTGCCCAAAAAATATTGCGCCGTCACACCTTGCTTTCGCCGCGAGGCCGGCTCTTATGGCAAGGATCAGCAGGGGATACTGCGCGTGCATCAATTCTATAAAGTGGAAATGGTGGTATTTTCCGAACCGGAAAAATCGTGGGATATGCACGAGGAAATTTTAACAATTGAAAAAGAGGTATTAAATGATTTTGGCTTGTCATATCAAGTGGTGAATATCTGTAGCGGCGATTTAGGTTTTCCCGCAGCCAAAAAATACGATTTGGAAGCCTGGTTGCCGGGACAGAAAAAATATCGTGAAATGACTTCCGCCTCCAACACCACGGATTTTCAATCGCGCCGCCTCAATATCAAATATAAAAAATCAACTGACGGCAAAGATGGTAATGCGTTGGCGCACACTCTCAACGGCACGGTGGTGACTGACCGCGCTTTGATCGCCATTATTGAAAATTTTCAGCAGGAAGATGGGCATATCGCCATACCTAAAGTTCTGCAAAAACTTGTTGGTTTTGCAAAAATTTAATAAAAAACATGCTTACTTGGGTTGAAATAAACAAAAAATCCCTGACTTTTAATTTACGGCAATTCCGTCAAAAAATAGGGAAGGGGATTGAAATTATTCCGGTTGTTAAAAGCAACGCCTATGGCCACGGTTTTTTGGAGGTCGCCAGATTTTGTGACACATGTAATTTGATAAATAAAATTGCGGTTGTAAATTTAGCGGAAGCGTTGGAGCTGCGTAAAAATAAAATTAAAAAACCGATTATTGTATTGAGTTTTTTTGATTTTGAAGAATTGGCGACAGTAAGCAAAAAAGGGCTTGAAAATACATCTTTGCCGATTTATGATACTGCCACTGCCATAAAATTAAATAATTTCGCTAAAAAAAGCAAGATAAAAGCCAAAATTCATTTAAAAATAGATACTGGGGCGTCAAGAATTGGCTTTTTGCCAAAAAAATTGATAAAAAATATTGAATTGTTGAAAAAATTGAATAATTTAGATATTGAAGGTGTATTTAGTCATTTTGCCTCGTCAGAAGAAGATAAAAAATACACACAAAGACAACTGCTAATCTTTAACAAAACAATAGCTGAATTAAAAGCTGTGGGGATTAATCCGCGAATGATTCACATCGCCTGCACGGCTGCGGCCTTAGTCACTCCACCAAACCAATGCAATGCCACGCGTCTAGGAATTGGATTTTATGGGCTATATCCGTCAGAACAAATAAAAAAAATAATAAAACTAAAATCGGTCTTGAGCTGGCACACACGACTCATACAAGTAAAAGAAATCCCCAAAAATACGCTTATTGGCTATGGCGGCGCTTACCGAACATACCGCCAAACCAAGCTGGGGATAATTCCGGTAGGGTATTGGGACGGACTGGATCGTCATCTTTCTAATTGTGGACAAGTTCTTTTCAATGGTCGAAAATGCGCTATTCTTGGCCGAATTTGCATGAACTTGACAATGATTGACCTGACTGGTTTAAACGCCAAAACTGGGGATAAAATTACGCTCATAGGCAGGCAGGGAGGGGTGGAGATTACCGCCGATGATTTGGCTAAAAAAATCGGCACTATTAATTACGAAGTGGTAACGCGCATCAATCCGCAAATAAAAAGAATAATATGTTAAGGCATCGCGGATATAAATCTTATCACACGCCCAAAAAAAACGGAAATTGGAAAAAAATTTTTATTTGGTTCAAAATTGGCCAAAGCCGCAGATGGAATCTGCCCCGCGATGTTTCCGGCAAGATATTTCGCAATCCCTATCTTAATAAAAAACATCTGCCGGCGCGCACGAAGGCGCCGAGATTTAAAATAGCCATAGGCGTCTTATCCATTTTGGGGACATTGGGCATTGCCGTACTCCATCCGTATTTTAACATTAAACGGCTCACCGTTGTCGGTTCGGAAAGAATTTCCAACGCAAGTTTAAATGATCTGGCAAATCAAATATTAAATGCTAAAAGATGGTGGTTTTTTAACGGCAGGAATTTTTTTATAGCCAATATGGCTAAAATAGAAAAAGAAATTAAAAAAGATTACGCCTTGGAGAATTTAAAAATAAATACTGAATTTCCCTCCGGATTAAAAATTACCGTCAAAGAAAAACCGGCCAAATTGCTTTTGGAAAATTCTTTATCACAACTTAATGGCGAGCCAAAAAATTATTATTATTTAATTGATGAGGAGGGTAAGGTAATTCAAGAAGTTAATCCGGCTGATATCAATAGCGCGGCTTATTTGAATCTATTATTGCTTAAATCTCAAGAAAATAAAGATTTTGCGATAAATGAATTGGTAGTTGTCCCGGCCGCGGTGCAATTTTTATTGTTTTTGCAAGAAAAAATTCCGGCCAAGACGAATGTCAATATTTCTTTTGCGGAATTGGATCAAGACGGGGGAGTGGTGAATTTAACCACCACCGAAGGGTGGAAAATTATTATGGACAGGCAAAACGATTGGGAAAAGCAAATGCAGGTGCTGACAATTTTTCTACGCGATAAAATAAAAGAAAAAAGAAACAATCTGCGCTACATTGATGTGCGCTACGAAAACAGGTCGTATTATCAGTAGGGAAGAGGCGTTTGGGATTTTTTTTCGTTTTATTTAGTGTCGCACAATATACCTTATACGGCACAAGAGTCTATTTTACCACGATCCACTCATCAAATCCTTCTTGACACTTTAAGCCGATTTTACTCGGTAGCCAAGATTTCCAAACATTTCTATTTTTAAGTTCAAAATTAGTGTCCTCCGAGTGTTTGTGAATATCTACCTTCTCTCCAACTTTTATGTCATTATTACCCCTTAACTTCTCAAAACCATTCAAAAAGCCGTATTTTACCCCTATCTTACCTATCTCTACCTCATCTTTTTCATCAATTATTACAGAACAAGCATGCAAATTTTTTCCTTGATTGGAAATAATCATTAAAAAAGAAAAAATATCCAAATCTTTATCATAATAAATTTCAATTCCTGATAGTTGCTTGCCGCGCAAATAAACTGCCTCGTTTATTATTTTTTTATTTAGCAAAATATTTATTAAATAGATTGCAGTTAAAAATACTGTGATCAATAAAATATAAAAATAAATTTTTTTCATATTTAGTGTCGCAAAATAAACACCCAAAAAAACTATCTTGTCAGATAATTCATCGGGTCAATCGGAATACCGTTCTCGCGGACTTCAAAATGCAAATGCGGGTCGGTGGATAATCCCGCCCCTTGCGTTCCCGGCATGCCGCCGCTGTTGCCGATTATATCCCCTCTTTTCACAAAATTATCTTCTTTAACACTAAAACTGGAAAGATGCGCGTAAAGCGTGGCGATACCGTTGCCATGTATAATCATGATATTGTTGCCGTATAGGCGGCTGGTGCGCACCCACGCCACATAACCGGAAGCCGCGGCCTCCACAGGCGTGCCTTGAGCGGTGCGTATATCTACGCCCGAATGCTCAAACAAATAACGAAATGGATAAGTTGGGTCGTTAAAATACACCGATATGCCTTTGATCGGACTGATTGGCCAAGACAATGCTGTTGGTCCGCTTTCCAATTTATCGCTTTCCGTCAATTTTTTTTCCGCTTGTTTTTGCAAATTAGCCAACTCCTGGTCAAATTGGCTGTACTCCTGCCGCAATTGCGCGAGCAATAATTTGAATTTATTTTCCGATGATTTGGTCTGGGTGAACAAATAGTCTTTAGTTTCTTTCTGTTCTTCCAGATTTGCCTGGCGGTCATCGAGTGTCTTTTTCAGTTCTTCCACCGCTTCTTTTTTCTTCACGGCAATGTCTTGTTTGTTTTGCAGTTCCGCGCGATCGGCTTTTATTTGCTTTAGAGTCTGGCCCAATTCTTCGCCAATGCTTTCCAGATTCTTCACCTGATCAAAATACGATGAGAATGATTTATAACTTAAAAAAACGCCCAAATAATTATTTTGGTCGTTCAAATGAATAGAGCTGATTAAATGCGCCAGCAATTGCCGTTCTTTATTTATTTTTTCTTCTTTTTCTTTGATCAAAATGTCCAACGATTGTATTTCCAGATTCAATTGTGAAATTTGAATTTCCGTTACCTGGACATCTAAAGCGGTTTTTTCAATCCGGCTGTTTAAAATTGCCAACTGATTAGTTAGGGTGATTGACTCGCTTTGTTTTTGCTGAATATTTTTTTTGTAAATTTCAATCTGCGCTTCCAATTTCTTCAGCGCCTCCTGTTTTTGCGCGATTTGTTGATTGATTTCATCCACTTCCGAAGTCAACGCGGTTTGAAAGGGCGTCAAAAAAATCACGGAAACTAAAAATGAAAAAATTATTTTTCGCATAACAAGTCTAGCGCGGTTTTCAACCGTTTAACTGTCTCTTTTTTACCCAAAATTCCGGCAATGGCAAACGGCCCCGGCGAAGCCTCGCGGCCGGACAAGGCCGCGCGCATCGGCCAAAGCGTCGGCCCATTAGCTAAATTTTCTTTATTAATCAAATCCATAGTTGTTTCCTCTATCCCCCGTTCGGTCCACTTTTTGTTGAATGTGTCGTAAAATTTGATCAATATTTTTAAGCGGTCACAGGTTGTTTTTTGATCGCTTTTTTTCCATACCAAAATTTTCGCATCGTATCGCGGTTCTTTAAAGAAAAACTCCACTGCCGCCGGTAAATCTATTAATTTTTTCATTCGTTCTTGTTCCAGTAGCGCGATTTTTTCAAATTTTTCTTTTTCCACTTTATCTAAATCATAACCGGCTTCTTTAAAATACGGCAGACATTTTTTTGTTAATTCGCTAATTGGCATTTTTTTAATGTATGCCCCGTTCATCCAATCCAGTTTTTCCAGATTAAACACCGCGCCGGCTTGATGCACCTTGGCCAGGTCAAATGCCTTAATTAATTCCGGCAAAGAGAAAATTTCCTGCTCGGTGCCCGGGTTCCACCCAAGCAAAGCCACAAAATTTACCAGGGCCTCTGGCAAATACCCCTTTTTTAAATAATCTTCCACAGCCACATCGCCCTGGCGCTTGGATAGTTTGGATTTGTCCGGATTCAAAAGCAAAGGAATGTGCGCGAATCGCGGCGCGTCCCAACCAAAGGCCCGATACAATAAAATATGCTTGGGAGTGGAAGAAAGCCATTCCTCGCCGCGAATAACATCCGTTATCTCCATCAAATGATCATCCGTTACGTTAGCTAAATGATAAGTTGGAAACCCGTCTGATTTTACAAGCACCTGATCATCAATTAATTTATTTTCAAATTTTACCTTACCGCGAATCAAGTCAGTGAGTTCAGTAATCCCCTCTTTGGGCACAGCCAGTCGGATTACATGCGGCTGTTTTTCTTTTAATTTTTGAGCAATGGTCTGTTTGTCCAGGCCGCGGCATAAACCATCATACATGGTCGGCAGTTTGTTTGCTTGTTGTGTTTTGCGCAATTTTTCCAATCGTTCGGCCGAACAGAAACAATGATAGGCGCGGCCTTTGGCTATCAATTCTTCAGCGTATTTTTTGTAAATCTCTGTTCTTTGCGATTGTATATACGGGCCAAATTTACCATTTTCCGCGCCGTTTAGCGCTGGCCCCTCGTCCCATTCCAGTCCGGCAACAGTTAAGGTTTTTAACAAGCTCTTCACCGCGCCATCCACATAGCGCGCCCGATCCGTATCTTCAATGCGTAAAATAAATTTGCCATTATTTTGCCTAGCGAATAAAAAATTGTACAATGCGGTACGCAAACTGCCAACATGCAAAAAGCCGGTTGGAGACGGCGCGAAACGCACGCGAACCCCCGATGCCGCTCGGGGACAAGTTTTTTTGTTATTTTTTGTCATAACGTTCTTTAAGTAAAATTTCCAAAGACGGTCGGCGCAGAGGGTGAATCATTTTTTTTAATTCTTCCAAATTAACCCAGCGGTAATCGCATAATTCCACCTTATCCAATTTGATATCGCTTCCATCCCCATCATATTTTAACAGAAAAACAGTTTTTTGTTGCCCTCTGAAGTGATATTCCTTGCCCTTTTTGCGCATAAAGGCGATGCTCCAGTCGTATTGATGGGCTGTGGCGCAGCGCGCGACAATTTCCGCCGTTATGCCGGTTTCCTCTCGCGCTTCTTTTAAAACCGCTTCTTCCGCCGTTTCTCCGGCGCTGATTCCACCCTGCGGCGGTTGCCAATGATCAATATTAAAAAAATAATAATCTGTTGGTTTGGGACAACGCTTGGCGATAAAAAATTCCCCTTTTTTATTGATAATAAATGCTATTACTCCTTGACGATACGGCAGAGATAATTGAATTTTGTAATCTTTTATCAATAAACTGAAAGAGACAAGCGCTTTCCAAATTCGTTTTATTCGCCAGGGCTGACGCAATAAACGCCACAGCCACTCCAAACCCAGTTGGCGCGTGATTAGCGGCGCGCGTTTGACACTGCCGGAAAGATAATCAAAAGATCCACCAACTCCCATGCCAATTTTCACTGATGGCAATTGCGGCAAAAATTCCGCCAGCCATTTTTCTTGTTTACCATGGCCAAAGGCCGCGAAAAGAATATCGGGCGCGGCCGCGCGTATTTTTTCTAATAATTTTTTATTTTCCTCGGCGTTAAAATTCAAACCGGTTAGATAATTGATATTATCGCTGTCATTCTGAAACAAGACAGAAAAATTTTTCCTAAACGTAATCCCCATCTCCGCCCCAACAACCTTCAGTCCGGAATATTTTTTTTGCAATTTTTCAGCCGTTTTTTTTGCAATCCCCTCTTCCCCGCCAACCAAATACGCGCTTTTCCCCTGCCTCGCAGCCATTTCACAAATTTTTTCCATTAAATCAACCCCGGCCCAACGAGTCAATTTTTCATTGTAAAGATATTGACCAGCCAGCGCCAAGCCGGCGCCATCAGCCACGCTCATTTCAGCTTTATTTAATGCTTGCTGAAAAAACCAGTCATATTCCGCGTCTACAAGCATTTCAGGATTGAGTGTGGTAATTAAATTATTTTTGTTTGATTCTAAAAATTCGCTTATTTTAGCCAAAATTTGTTCTCGCGAAAAATTATCAACTCGTACGCCAAAAATCACCATAAAATTTGGTAATAGGTAAATTTGATTATATTTTAACAAATTTAATTAAATTAAGCAACGCGCCTTGAGGCCAAAAACATCCACCACTTGCCGTTTGCCGTCGGTGATGTCTGCGCGGTTGATGGATTTGTTACGGCTTATGCGCCGGAAATGCCGCTCTGGGCAGGCGAATTCTGTTCACCTGAAGGCTCAAACTGGCGCGAGTGTTGTTGGCATGAGCATGTTGCCCGAGGCCTGCATCGCCGCTCTTTACGATGACGTGAAAGTGCTTGGCCTTGGTTTTGTTACTAACAGTGACAACGAGACACACTCTCACGAAAGGAATCTCGCCCAAGCCCAAAAGGCCTCCGCGAAACTCGGCGGCCTGCTTGAGCGAATTATCCGCAGAATCTAGCAGGTAATGAGGGGCTGGTCCACCGGCTCCTCTTTTTTAAGGTACTTAATAATAAAAACAGAGTCTTTGGCTCTGTTTTTATTGGCTCCGAGGGTGGGATTCGGACCCACGACCAACCGGTTAACAGCCGGTCGCTCTACCACTGAGCTACCTCGGAATAAATTTTCATAAAGAACCGCTTAACTTATATCAAAATCACGCGCGCTTGTCAAAGACGCCTTCCAAATACTCTAATAATCCTTCAATTTCTCAATAGTCGCGAAGGTTTGCAGCCGTTCCAGCGCCTTGGCCTCAATCTGACGGATGCGTTCGCGTGTCACATTAAATTCTTTGCCCACTTCTTCCAAAGTGTGCGATACCCCGTCTTTCAAACCAAAACGCATTTCCAAAATTTTCTGCTCGCGCGGGGACAAATCCTTGATCGCCTCCACCACATAATCCTTTAACAAATGCAAAGCGGCCGAGCGATCAGGCGAGATATTTTTTACGTCTTCAATAAAATCTTCCAAAGTACTGTCTTCATCATCATCGCCAACAGATGTTTCCAATGACACTGTTTCCTGCGAAATTTTCAAAATATAATTTATTTTTTCCACATCCTCCCCAATTTCCGCCGCGATTTCCTCCGGCGTGGGTTCGCGTCCCAAATCCTGCACTAATTGCCGCGTGATTGTTTGTACTTTGTTGATATTTTCCACCATATGCACGGGAATGCGAATAGTGCGCGATTGGTCGGCGAGCGCGCGCGTGATGGCCTGCCTGATCCACCAAGTGGCGTAAGTGGAAAATTTATAACCCTTGCGATATTCAAATTTTTTCACCGCGCGGAAAAGCCCGATATTCCCCTCTTGAATCAAATCCAAAAGCGATAATTGTTTGCCAACGAATTTTTTGGCAATGGACACCACCAACCGCAAATTTCCTTCAATCAATTTTTTATCCGCTTCTTTGTCGCCCCGTTCTTTGCGTTTGGCTAAAGACAATTCCTCCGCCCCTGTCAAAAGCGGAATTTTACCGATTTCGCGCAAATACATTTGGATGGAATCAGCTGTCAATTCATCCAAAATTTCCATGCTCATTGATTTTGGCACTGGTTTTTCTTCTTTTTTCTTTTTCTTCGGCGTTACTTTTGGATTTTCTTTTTGTGTCAGTAAATCTTCTCTTGTCTCCACTATATTTAATCCCAACTCATCCATCCTATTGAGAAAATTTTCATAAACATCAAGATAGTCCTCCATTTCAGGAAAAGCGTAAAGCACTTCCGTCTCGGTTAAAAATCCGCGTTGGTGTCCTTTTTTTACAAATTTATCAATGGTTTCTTGATTGGGAGCAATGCCTTTGGGCGCGGAGGGAAGATGTATTTTTTTGTCTTTGGCCGATTTTTGGATTTTTTTCTTGAAGATTTTTTTAGCAACCTTTTTTTTCTTGGCCAATTTTATTTTTTTAATTTTGCGCGCTTTTGCCAATTTTAATCTAAGCTCGAGCTGTTTGGCGCGAGCTTTTATTTTTTTTACTATTTTCTTTTTTTTAATGATTTTCTTGTTCTTCATATTAACTCCTTGAATTTAGCCAATAATTCCGTTATTTTAGCATTATCACCCTTGGCTTCCGCCAGCTTCATTTCCCGCTCAATTTGGCGGCGAATGTTGTTAGTATAACACAAATTTAGAAAATCCACTATTTTTATCGCTTCATTTAACAATTTATCTTGGCTTAAACTAGCGAATTTTTGCTCATAGAGCAATTCCAAAATATCAATCATTTGACAACTCTCCGGCGAGGGGTTTGTCTGTCTAAAACTGTGGATAACTTTTTCCAATGTTTTTTCAGCCGTTTGGTTAAAAGTTAAAAAGTCCTTGAAAAGATTTTGATGTTTTTCCGCCAGAGCCGCCACTTTTAAACGGTCAGCAACGATTTTTAGCAATTCCCCATCTTGCAAAACAATGCTCATTAAGTTTTCCGAAGCGATTTCCGGAGCGTTTTGTTCTGTTGCCTGATTTTTTTTGTCAGCCGGAGCGTCTTTTTGATTATACATCGGTTTGCGGCGCAAGTCAGAAAGTCGTTCGCGTAAAAGTGTAATATCCACATCCAAAACACCGGTTAATTTTTTCAGCCAAAAATCCTGTTCAATCACATCAGGCAATTTGGCGATTTGATTTAAAAGTATATTGGCAACCTGTGAACGGACTGTCGGATCGGTCAAATTTTTGCCCGCCAAATTTTTTTGAAAAAAATATTCCATGAATAATTGCGCGCTGTCCACCGCTTTGAACCATATATCAGGATTTTTTTTCAAACATTCATCAGGATCTT
>CAYIOJ010000007.1:0-31061 GCA_964365025.1 uncultured Gammaproteobacteria bacterium | reverse complement strand
GAACCCCTGTCACGAGTTTGGAAAACTCGGATAATAGCCGTTATATGATACCCGCGCATTATTAGTCATTGCGAGCGGAGCGAAGCAATCTCGCGACTTGAATGAGATTGCTTCGTCGCTACACTCCTCGCAATGACTTATTTTATTCCTGATCTTTTTTCTTCGCGCCCAACCAATGCAAGGTGAACAAGGGCAAGCCAACAACAATCATGGAAATATCCCGCACCAAGTCCCTTTCGCGCTGGGACCGCCGCTCTTCATCAGCCCTTTTTTGATTATCAGTGTTTTGTTTTTCGCAATCTGCTTGTGACAGCGGCTTTACATTCGGATCTTTAATAGTGGAAGGTGCCGGAGCTTCGCAAACCATGGTTGGATAATATGAAAAATTATCAGCATGCGTGAAAACATAAATCCGCAAAGTCGTGTTGATTAAATCGCCCAAAGAAAATACCACCATCATTAAAGCCACAAACGACACCAGGTAAAAATAGATCTTTTTAATTAAGAACACTTTGTTCTGCGCGCTGGTTGTATCCATAAATTTAATTTAAATTAAGAATAAATATGTTTTGATAATAATCTATTTTTACCAAACAGTCAATAATAGAGCCGCTCTATGACAAAGCGCGCGCAATCGCCGTCCCCCACTCCGCAGCCGCTTCCGGTCCATTGCCGGTGATTAAATTTCCATCAACCACCATCGCTTCGCGAACATACTCGGCGCGGGCTGCTGATAAAATTCCCGCCAATTCATTGTCGCGATCCCAGCCGGTAACTTTTTTATTTTTCAAAACTCCGGCCGCGGCGAGGATGCGCGGAGAAATGCAAATCGCTCCCCAAACTTTCCCGCTTGATGCTACCTCGCGGATAATCCGATACGATTTTTCATTATTCAAATTTTCTAACGCGCCCGGGCCGCCAATAAAAAATATGCCGTCATAATCCGCGACATTAACATCATCCAAAACCAAATCTACTTTGGCTTCATCATCGGTAATGGAAGAAATGGCTGTGCCGAGCAGATTGCTAGCCGTAACCACTTTGATGCCAGCATCAATTAAAATCTTTTTAGATGTCATATACTCCACCAGTTTAAAACCGCTATGAGCGATAATTAGAAGCACTTTTTGCATACACCATAATTATACCATAAAAAAAGTGGTCCGATAGGCAGGGGTACCTACGGGACCACCAGGGCTAGTTATAGCCCCAAGAACTTACCGCCGAAGCGGCTCACTAGTCAACCACCACGCGGGCGATGCCCAAGCTGCCGATGGTGAAGCGCGGGCGATCATCCGCGCTCGTGACGCAGTTGCAGGCAGCAACGATGTGCTGCTTGAGCCACGGCATGGCCAAACGCAGAGCCTCAACCTTGCCGGGCTCGCGCGCTATCAGCCGCTCCACAAAGGTCTGCAAGTGGAAGCGGTACTCCCTGCCATCGCGCTCCATGCCGGGAACCTGGTCGGGGCGGAGGCCGATCCGGCGCGACATGAGCGTGTAAAACACGATTTTGTCGGCCTGCGCCACCTCGCGCAACTCCCACTTTGATCCGCCATTCGGCATCCGCTGTTCGCGCGGAGCCATGATCACCACCCGCAACTGGGCCGTGCCGAACGCACGGTGGGTGATGGCACAATGACCACTCATCCTCTGTCTCCTTCTTAACACTTGAGTTATTGTTTTCCGCCAGCTCCTTGCTCGCGAAACCCGAAAGGACTCCCCACTGTCCTTTATGGAAATTATATTAAATTAAAAAACCAAAAAAGTCAAGAGCTATTAATTTCACCCCCGACTTGATTGATTAGAGATAAATATTTTTCAATTACCTCGCGGCCAAACTTTTCCTCTTCCACCTGCCTGAATTTTTCTAACATCGCCGTTTCAATCTCTTCCGCCAAGGCCGTTTCAGCCATTGGATATAAAATGTTATCTTCTTTAAAAATGTGTTCTTGCAATAATTGCGCGTAATTGCGCGCGTTCTCCATGATTTTCACCGCGTCCTCCCTCGCCAACCCTTCTTCCAGCCCTTTTACAAATCCACGTCCCAAATCATGCTCATAAAGCATTTGTCCGGTCGGATTGCAGTGCATCTGCGCTTCTGGTTTGTTCAATTCCACGAATAAAATGTCCTCTTCTTTGGCATGATGAAACTTATCGGCGTAATGTCTGATAAAATCCACCGCCCGCTCAAAAAACGATTTTTTCAACGGCTGGCCCGACTCCAAAGCCGCGCATTCTTTGAGCAATAAATCCAGCATCTTTAAAATATTCTGATGTTCGGCCGAAAGTATTTTAGTAGTTTCTCTCATAATTTTATTTGAATATGCTTTTTAAATAATTTCCGCCCGTAAATTAAAATGGCGAAAATTAGACAGCTGGCGCCGAACATTTCCAGACCTTCTTCCGCCACAATCAAAAAATAATATAAAGGCACATTGATTTTTAACTGTAACAATAAATACCGCCCCAGCCACTCCACCCCGATGCCGCCCAACCATAAAATCACTCCGGCCAAAAACCAATATGCACTCACTTTTTCGTTTTGCCACAAATGCCGCAAGACCGCGCCCAGCGTCGCCAAGCCCAAAATCGCCGCGGGAGTAAAGTAAATCAGCCAATTAAACGACTCGCCATAAAATCCGCCCAGACCAAAAATATTATTTAGAACAAATCCCAAACGCTCATGAATGGCCATCATATCATCCACTCCGATGTAAGCCAAACCGCTGGCCAAACACAGCCACAGTGCCGACTCCCAACGCGGTTTTTTTAACTGATAAAAAAGCGCGGCTAAAAGTAAAGCCGCGGTCGCTCCAATCCACAATTTGACTCCGGAGTACAACGAAGCCAAGTTTCCTTCGGCATCCAAATCAAAAAATCCCAATTTTTTACGCAAGAAAAAATGTAATAAAACAAGAGCCAAATCAGCTCCAAAAAAAATAACGATAAGATAATTTTTTCTGAAAAAGAACATAATGAGCTTAAAAATCGGGCTGGTGGGACTTGAACCCACGGCCTCCCCGTCCCAAACGGGGTGCTCTAGCCAACTGAGCCACAGCCCGACAATATCTCTTAATTTACATCATTTGTTTTAACTTGTAAATGGGGCGAATGCAGAGCGCGCATCATCGTCCAAAAAATTGACCATGTACACAAAAAATGTTAGGATAATTGACGAACAAGGAGTGGCAACAACGATGCCCCTGGATTGGCGTGTCTCGTGGTTTCCTGAACTCTCTGCTGATGGCGAGGATCTCTGATATCCGCCGTCTTAACATATCCGGCAGATCACCAAGCTGATAAATGCAGTCCACAACAATCTGCATAACGCAGAAAGGAGATGTTCAATGTCCAGATTTCTTGCCAATACATTTCTCGCCCTCCTAGTTGTTTACTCCGCAACCTTTATGGTAAGCGTCTCCGTCATACTCGATATGCGTTGGGATCCGGTGGAACAGGAAAGGCAATTCCAGCAGACGCTTGCCGAATGCGATCAGATGGCGGACATGGCCGGCGACAAGTGGCCGGTAATGATGCCCAGTCATTGCCGGGATGCTTACGAGGCCCAACAAGAACGAATTGACCGAGAAGAACAAATGCGACTATCAGACGCACCAGTTCCGGCCGAAGAATAATCATTCCCGGAGCAACCTTTCGCCCCGATGTACGTAACCGTACGTCGGGATTTTTATATTTTCCCCTTGTCTCCCAGCCCAAATTATAGTATAATAGTCCAAAAGAAAGTAACACTAAATTTTCTATGCACATATCTTGGTTTGGTCATTCTGCCTTTAAAATTGAGACTAAAACACCTTGGCGCGACGAGGTGGTTATTCTTTTAAATCCTTATCTTGAACCCAAGGCCGATTTGCCGCGCAACCTCAAAAGCGACCTGGTGCTATTAGGCTCCGGAGACAAAAATACCATTACCTTGAGCGGCGAACCGTTTGTTATTGCGAGTCCTGGCGAATATGAAGTCCGCGGAGTAATGGTTTATGCCATTGATATTTCCAAAAATCCCAAAGAACCGCAATTGGTTTTTCATTTTGACACGGAAAATGTCTGCACGGTCTTTTTTGGCAATTTCAAAGGAATCGTCAACGAAGAAATGGTGGACAAATTAGGTCTGATTGATGTTCTTCTGCTGCCTTGCGGCGGTGGCAATATCTTAGACGCGAACGAAGCCTCGGACTTGGCCAATCAGCTGGAACCGCGCATTGTCATACCGCACTCTTTTAATCCGCCTAGCGGCAAATTACCCGGCGAACCGGTGGATAAATTTGCCAAGCTCTTGGGACAAAAAGAAAAAGAATGGCTGCCAAAATTAAAAGTCAGCAAACGCGATCTGCCGCAAGAAGAAACCCGATTGGTGTTATTGGAAAAATCATAAATTATGCCGCGCCAAAAAACAAAACAAAAAAAAGCCAAAAAAATTGATTTTCCCACCATGTTTTATCGCGAAGCGCCAATCTCCGAAATTATGGCGCGCGCGCCCCAAACCATTACTCCTGCCGAGCAAGAGCCGGACTTGCGCAAACGGCAAATTTTAATGTGGAGCGGAGTAATTGCGGTAATGGCTTTTTTAATCGGCCTTTGGATTTTGCAAATAAAACAAACTTTTCAAAATACCGGCGCGGTAAAAGAAGATTTAAGTTTTTTAAATAAAGGCGAACTGTCGGATATTTTAAAAAATGGACAGGCCAAGGCGGCGGAAATGAAAAAGCTGGAAAACATTATCAAAAATGCCGCCGCGGCTTCCGCGGTCGCGCCAACCGAGACGCTGAATACTGAACAAATCAATGAATTAAAAAAGAAAATTGAAAACAAGTGAGTATGAAAAAAATCTCCAAGCCAAATCCCCAAAAAGTCGCATCGGATGAAATTTCCGCCAATCCGGTCGGCCGGCTGATCAACCAGCCCATTGTTACCGAAGTACAAAACTCCTATCTGGACTATGCCATGTCCGTGATAATTTCGCGCGCCTTGCCTGACGTGCGCGACGGCCTAAAACCGGTGCACCGCCGCATTCTTTATGCGATGTGGAATATGGGTTTAAGACCAAGCGCAAAATTTAAAAAATCGGCAACGATTGTTGGTGAAGTTTTGGGCAAATTCCATCCTCATGGCGACACTGCAGTTTACGATTCAATGGTACGCATGGCTCAAGAATTCTCTCTACGATATCCATTAGTAAATGGACAAGGCAACTGGGGAAGTATGGACGGGGATTCTGCTGCGGCCTATCGTTATACAGAAGCAAAACTCGCTCACATTTCCGAAGAAATTCTCACTGACATTGAACGCGACACGGTCAATTTCGTGCCAAACTACGATGGCATGCACATGGAACCGACAGTATTCCCGGCTCGTTTGCCAAATCTACTCCTCAACGGCACTATGGGTATTGCGGTGGGTATGGCCACAAGTATTCCGCCGCATAATTTGGGTGAACTTTGCTCGGCCATCAATCATTTAATTGAACACCCTGACGCTGATGTGGAGGACTTGACCGAGTTTGTCAAAGGCCCTGATTTTCCAACCGGCGGCATAATTTATGATAAAAAAGAAATCACCCAGGCCTATGCCACCGGCCGCGGCCGCGTGGTTACGCGCGCCAAAACCGAAATAGTGGAAGATAAAGCCGGTCTATACAAAATAATTGTTACTGAAATTCCGTACCAAATCAACAAAGCCACGCTCGTGGAAAAAATCGCCGACTTGGTGCATGAAAAAAAGATTGAAGGCATCAAGGATTTGCGCGATGAATCCAACAAAGACGGGGTGCGCATTGTGATTGAACTGAAAAAGGATTCTTACCCCAAAAAGGTTTTAAACCAACTTTTCAATCTTACGCAACTCCAAGAAACATTTCACCTAAACATGCTGGCTTTGGTGGACGGCATCCAGCCGCGCGTGTTGAATCTGAAAAATATCTTGGAAGAATACATCAAACATCGCCAGGTGGTGGTGCGCCGTCGCACGGAATTTGATTTGAAAAAAGCCGAAGAACGCGCGCATATTTTAAAGGGCTTAAAAATCGCTTTGGATAACATTGACGCGGTAATCAAAACCATTAAAAAATCCAAAGACAAAGAGGAAGCCAAAACGAATTTAATGAAACAATTCCGGCTGACGGAAATTCAATCTTTGGCGATTTTGGAAATGAAACTCCAACAATTGGCCAATTTGGAACGAAAAAAAATTGATGATGAATTAAAAGAAAAACTGGAATTAATCAAAGAATTGCAAGCAATTTTATCCTCTGCCAAACGAATTTTAAGCATTATCAAAACCGAAGTTCAAGAATTAAAAGACAAGTATGCTGATGAACGCCGCACGCAAGTGGTACCGCACGGAGTAAAAGAATTTTCCATGGAGGACTTGGTGCCGAATGAAGACACCATTGTCATGATCACCCGCGACGGATATATCAAACGGATGCCGCCGGAAACATTCCGCACGCAAGGCCGCGGGGGCAAGGGCGTAATCGGCGTTACCACCAAAGAAGAGGACGTGGTGGAACAGCTCTTTACCACCTCCACGCACGCGGATTTGCTATTTTTCACCACCAAAGGCCGAGCATTTCAACTCAAGGCCTATGATGTGCCGCTCGGTTCTCGCACTGCCAAAGGCCAGGCCATTGTGAACTTTTTGCAATTGGCGCCTGATGAAAAGGTGTCGGCTGTATTATCAATGTCTGATTTGGGCGATTACAAATATCTGGTAATGGTGACACGCAATGGTGTTATTAAAAAAGTTGATTTGAAAGATCTTTCCAATGTCCGCCGTTCAGGCCTTATCGCATTGAAATTAAAAAGCGAGGACTTACTGCAATGGGTTAAGCCGTCCACCGGCTCTGATGAAATAATGATTGTGACAGCCAACGGCCAATCCATCAGATTCAAAGAAAAAGCCATTCGCGCCATGGGACGAAACGCCTCCGGCGTGCGCGGCATGCGCCTGAAAGGCAAAGATGTAATTGTGGGAATGGATATAGTGGAGCCAACACAAGCCAAAAACTTCCAACTCTTTATTATTTCCGAAGAGGGCTTGGGCAAACGAACTCCATTGGGACAATATCGCTTGCAAGGCCGCGGCGGTTCGGGTATCAAGACCTCCAAAGTAACGAAAAAAACAGGCCAGCTCATAGGCGCTTATGTGGTCAATGCCAAAGATGAAAGGGATTTAATGGTAATGTCCACCAAAGGCCAGATAATCCGCCTGCCGTTTGGCACAGTATCGGTTTTGGGCCGCGCCACGCAAGGCGTGCGCCTGATGCGCTTTAAAGAAGATGGCGATAAAGTTGCCAGCGTGACACTGGTGTAAACAAATGACAAAAAGTTCCGTGCAAGCGGAATTTTTTGTTTGCCTGTTTTCTGCGAGTGTCGTATAATACACACAAAGTCATCACGAGCCGAGCTATGCGAGGCGTGGTGATCTCGCTCTTATGCCCAACATCAACGACTACCTCCGCCGTTTTTTGGAGCATTTGGAAATCGAAAAAAATCGCTCGCCTTTGACCGTGCGCAATTATCAATTTTATCTGGAACGTTTTTTTAATTTCGCCAAAATTAAATTGCCAATAGACATCACCCAGGAAAATATTCGCCAATTCCGTCTCTGGCTTAATCGCCAAAGCAACCAAGCCAAAAATCCAATTAAAATTTCCACGCAAAATTACCATCTGATTGCCTTGCGTTCGTTTCTCAAATACCTGGCTAAAAATGACATCAAAACGCTCGCGGCGGAAAAAATTGAATTAGCCAAAATGCCCGGCCGGCAGATTGCTTTTTTGGAAGGCAGTGATTTGGAGCGGCTATTAGGAACGCCGCTAACCCACCTAACTTCCACTTCAGCGCGCGATAAAGCCATACTGGAGCTATTTTTCAGCACCGGACTGCGCGTGTCAGAATTGACAAATCTTAAAAAAGATGATATAAACCTTAAGAAGGAAGAGTTTACCGTCAAAGGCAAAGGCGGCAAATGGCGCGTGGTCTTTTTATCCAATCAAGCGAAATTCTGGCTGGCCAAATACCTGGAAGCGAGGCGCGATTTCAATCCTTTTATTTTCATACCACTTGACCGCGCGCACAATCAGCGAGACAAAAAAAAGATGAAAAACAAGGATTGGGAAAAGTTGACTCCGCGCAGCGTGCAACGGCTTATCAAAAGATATTCCAAAATGGCCGGCATTACCAAAAACATCACTCCGCATGTTTTGCGCCATTCCTACGCCACGGATTTATTGCAAAACGGGGCGGACATCCGCAGTGTGCAAGAAATGCTGGGTCATTCTTCCATTACCACTACGCAAATTTACACCCATGTGACAAACAAAGGCCTGCGCGAGGTGTTTAAAAATTTTCACGGAAGAAAAACGGCCTCGTAGTTCAATGGATAGAACGAGGGACTTCTAATCCCTAGATCGTGGTTCGATTCCACGCGAGGTCAAAAATGGTGGCCATAGTGAAATGGTTATCACGCGAGTTTGTGGCACTCGCAGTACGGGTTCAATTCCCGTTGGCCACCCCATAACGCAATAGTAGGGTCAAAAACCCTGCTTTTTGCGTTATTAGAGGCAAAATTCGTTGGTTCTAACCTAACTGGTTCATTTTCCTTCATTTTGGCAAGGTTAGAAATAGGAACTAACCATTCCATTGGTTCTATTCTCAATTGGCTGTTGGTTAAGACAAAGCTCTGGCCTAAAGCCGAAAATATCTCCCGCTTAACCTGCAAATCACCCCTAACAAAGGCCTCGCGCGCGTAGGCCGCGAAATTAAACGCCTTTTCCACCAAATTCACCCAATTCTGCCCCCTATCCTGAGTTTGTCCAAGTTTCTCCCTAATTTTAGTAATCTGATTTTGTAAATCCGTCCTCTCTTTAACAAACTCATCATCACTAATCAATTCTCTTAATCTCAACTTGGTAAGATTATCTAATTGCTTCTGCAATTCTAAATAATTTTTGTTTAACATCTCATAGGCCTGACTACGAGTTTCAATTTCCTGATTATTGCGCCCACTAATTACTTCCAAAGCCCAATCTTTAAATTCGGAAGGAATGGTATATTTTTCAATCTCGGCCACAATCTGCTTTTCCAAATCTTTCAATCTCACAGATGGTTCGTGACACCCTATTTCACGTTTTTTTCTGGTACAACGATAATAAACATAAGTGGCAAATTCTTTAGTACTTTTGATAAATTTCTTTTTCTCCTCGGCTGTAACCAAACATCCGCAATGTCCGCACCTAATAATCCCGGTAAAAGAAAACTCATGATTTTTTGGCCGCGGCTTACCTTTTCTGCCCAATAATTCTTGCACTCTTTCAAATTCTTCAAGAGTTATCATTGGTTCGTGAAGACCTTTAAAAAGTTTGCCCTTGTATTTAAAATGGCCATAATAAAAAGGATCGTTGAAAATCCGATAAATTTCACTACAACATATCGGTTTTCCGCCTTTTCTTTTACTTTTGATTGTCAGCATTCCCCATTCATTGTTGGCAATATTTAAAATTTTTGGAGGATTATAATTACCGGCAAGCATCAAGTCCCACATTTTTCTAACTAATTGAAATCTCTCCGGGTCTTTAATTATAGTTTTATTTATAACATCATTCAAATATCCAAAAGAAGCTTTCCCCGGATACCATCCTCTCTGAATTTTGCCTTCCAGTCCACGGAGAGTATTTTTTCTCAAATCTAAAATAAATTGATTAGCCATCCCGCTCTCCACGCTCAACATTATGACATTATCCTCGGGGAAATATTGTTTATCAATCGTCTGAATTACTTTAATAATTCCTTTTTGTAAAAACCAACTGATTTTGCCGCTATCCACTGGATTACGAGACAAACGATTAATTTGCCAACAAAGTATACCCTCGGCTTTACCCTGCTCAATCTTGTTTAACATGTCCTCAAAGACCGGACGATTATTTGGCTGCTTAGCCGACTTGGCCTCGGTGAAAACTCTGACAATATCCAATCCCAAATCTTTAGCTATTTCTTTTAGCCGATTAATTTGATCTTCAATGGATTGTACCTGCCTATCTTCACTTTCCGAGGATTTGCGTACATAAAGAAAATATTTGATGTTGGGGTCTGCTTGTTGCATATAATTGTAATTTAAAAACTTAAAGGGACGGTTTGGTAGCCCAATTCACTTACCCCGAAGAGTAGCCTCATTGGCAAACCGCCCCTTAAAGGGAACGAGACAATAAAAAAACTTCGGGAATATGTGTGAATTTCGGGCTACATTCATACTATACCATATTTAATGACTCGAGCCAAGGAATTTACCCACAAACTGAGAGCAATAATTCAATGTCCTTACTTTCTTCATAAGTTTGAGGTATTTCTTAGTTGGCCTACCACCTCTGTAACGCATTTTAACTTTCTTCTCCAATTCCTCTATTTCCTCTAAAATACCAAAACTTCTGCCCAAAAAACCAAACGGGCCCCGTCTATTTTGGTTCCTACTTTTATAACTTAAATCGTAACAATGACGACAGGCAAAATAACTGCTTCCGGCACCTAAATATAACTTTTCCACCCTCCTACCGCAATATCGACCATTATTGTATACGGAACAAACGAACCACCACCGTTGACCGCCATAATTACAATTGGTGGTGGTGAGTGGATAGCTATGATTGATGCTAGTCCGTTCCTCCACACCGCCACTCCTAATTCGATATCTCAACCTAAAATATCTTTCCTGCAAATCGAGTACATAACCCACATTGGCCTTTTCACCTTCATAGCCGCTAGTCCAACTAATAGAACCGTTGTAGAAACTATTTTTTAAAACGCCCCATTCATTCAATTTATTAATACTAATGCATCTGCAATCTTCTTTGATTATCTTGCCCATAAAATTACCGAAATCATTAGGAAATTACCTTTTTATCATTTCATTTAAAAATGATTTATTTGTTTAAACTTAGCCGAAAATAGTGTTTTAAAACAGTGCCCAATCTTCCACCATTTTCTACTATTTCAAAATAAATAACTATAAGGTATTACTGTATAGAATTAACACTTAAAAGGATTAAAACTATAAAGTTATATATAATACTATAGTAGTATAATACTATATGCTCCCGGTTTCTTTATTTTCCTGCTTAAACTGTTTCTCCATTAAAAAAGCGGATTGCTCCTCATCAAATTGCTTTAATGCTTTTTTCTCCAACAATTTCCAATCATCCTTGGAGTCGGTCCAAAATAAATCTATCCACTTGCCTGTTTTTAAACGATTGGCAGGTGGCTTTATAAAAAATCGCTCGGCATTATCCGCGAATTTAGTTTTCATTACCCTAAAACCCTTTATCTGAAATTGACCGATAATTAAAGTCATGGTGGCGGGCATTTCTAAATCATCTTTTTTGAGTTTGAATTTGAATTTTAAATCGTCTATTTTTATTGTCATAGTAATCGGTATCTACCAATGAATTAAACCTCGCTAATCGCTAGTTTGGGTTGATTTTTGGTTGTCCTCAGGCCAACTGGAGCGATTCTCTAAATGGGCCAGAATAGCTTTTTTATCTTGTGGATCATAATCGTCTTTTTTAACCAATTTGAGAAACCAACGATGAATAGCTTGTCGGCTGAATCTTTGCCTTTTAATCGCCTCAGCAAAACATACATAAGAACTCCAGAGTGGGTTTCTTGTCGCAATATAATTAAACCTTCTTTCGATTGATCTCATATTGTAAATTAAATTTAGTGTGTAAATTGCCAATCAATTCTAAAAGGCAGACAAGTTTGGTACCCTTATCCACAGCTTCGGCTGGGCTGATTTCTTTATCAAAATGCTTTTCATAAAGCATTCTAAATTGTTCAACCTGACCTTCGGATAACATATCTCATTCAGGCGTTATAGATCCTTGTTTTAATCTCTTTGAGGAAATTAAAAAAACTCAACGGCTCAATTTTAAGCTGATGAGTAAAGTACAGCTGAATTAAACTGTCTAATTGTTCGTCTCTCTTAACCGAGAAGACGGCTTTGGACGGATTTTGTTTATCTACTGCCTCCACCTGATAACCACAACAACAAAGTGCGGCACATAGACAAATATCCGATGATTTAAAATAGTTCGTTTCTTGTAGTCTCTCTATCATATAATTGAAATTTTTTAGTTAAATAATTTTAAAGGTGGCTTTTGGAACTCTGGCGAAAATAAAAAAGCAAGCTTACTGGTGTAGCTTACCTAATACTTAGTGAGTCATTCGTGACTCACTACACTCACTGAGATTGTCTGTGCAATTTTATTCCGTGATACGCTTTAAATGCATGTTTTTATAGTCAATTTCAAAAAAATTATTGATACCAAATTTTAAGGAAATTTTTTCGTTAAGACGCATGGCTACATCATACAATTGTTTCCACTTTTCACAATCTACACCTTGGGTGGCCACATCTATTCTGTCGTTAAGTGGCAGACTCAAAGAAACGACAAGCAAATTGTATTCCAGTGTTTTTTCGCTGAATTGTAAAATCCCGTCTATCCCATCTCTAAAAAGCACGCCCTCGCAAAAATGAAATTTTATTTTATTGGGTTCTTTTTTTTGATTATTTTCATTTATTTGTGGGTCTACCACTCTTTTTTGATATACGCCCTCAAGCTGATGATAAAATTTTTCAAATTGCTCACGATTTATAGATGCCTCGACCTCCGTATCCCACCTGTTGGAATCGGAAATAAAACTATATTCTAGAATGTATTGATTAATTTTTAAATATTTTAAAGCTTGCGCCCTATATTCACAATACTCATCTCGAATATTAATTGCATCGAATGGCATTAGAACTTTAAATCTTATTCTATTTGGCATCAATCTAAATCTAACCTTAGCATCATCACTGATTTGTAACTTTTCCATTATATCCATCGCCACATCACAAACACTTAAAAAATTGTTACTTGCTAATTTTTCTATTGACATCATATTAATTTTCATTTTAATATAGCTTTATTTTAGCTTAAAACTTGAAAAAAAGCAATATTCCAGCTATACTGACTACATAACAATTTATTGCCTAACCTTTACGGTTTTTGCTGTAGAGTATGGCAAAAATCCCACTACAGGATTGAGGGCTCGTCGTCAGAGCACCTGTAGTGGGTTATCATCCGAAAGGGTGATAGGTGGTTGCAAAACCATCGCTGGCGGCGGGCTTTTTGTTTTTTCCCTCATACCATTGACAAAATTGCCGATTTGTGCTAAAATTGTAAGTTATCTCTAAAATGAAACCGTCCTGTGTAGCAAGTCACACTATGTTTATTTTGTTAAATAAAACTGTATGGATGAAGAATTAAAACAAATAATTACTGGATTAATCATTTTCGGTCTTGTAATTGCCACGATAATGTTTTTTAAGGGTGAAATTACTCCCGATTTATCTTCCAATTATGAGGAACAAGAAGGGCAATATGTAGAAGGTGGCGGAAGTGGGCATTCTCTTTGGCCGTAATTTATTTCTTTAAAATTTTTAATTTTTCAATACCGTATCAATATGCCATTAAGTGAAAAAGAAAAGAAAGAATTGGAAATGTTAGATAATCCTCAAATTGAATATACAGTTCCTTCCACCGCCGGTATTTTTTCATTCTTATTTAACAGAAGTTCAAACAGAAAGGATCGTGCCGTAGAATTAAGAACAAAAATGAGGATGGATGAATTAGGTTTGGATCCACAAATAGAGCACGGTAGGTACTACGAAATTAGAGCAGAAGAAGAAAAACTTTTTGATGAAAGGTTCAATTTAAAATAATTTTATGGATAAAAAATATGAATAAAATCAAAAAAAATGTTTTAATAATTCTTCACGTGATTATTTGGTTTCTGTTTATTTTAAATTTACTCTTTGTTATTGCATTAGCAGATGGTGTGATGAGCAGTGGTGTAAAATGGAAAGAAGAATGGCCCATCGCTGGGATGGTACTTGTATTTCCCTTTTTATTTGGTTATTTACTCCGTAATCATTTTAGAATACTATTTAAATTAATTATTAAATTTTTTAGAATCATACCGAAAACAACGATGAAATGTTTATTATTTTTAAAGGATTATAAACTCACACTGCCCACAACCATTCTACTCGGTTGCATTGTTTTAGGGAGCTTTTTCTATGCCACGCAAGTGATTAAACAGAGGTCAATTGAAAAACAACAAAAATTGGATTTACAGGTTAAAACTGAACAAAATCAAAAAGAATATATAGCCACAAGGAAAAAAGATTGTTTTGATATTTATAACAAAGAAAAAGATAATTGGGACAATACAAGGGGTTCTGAATATGATGAGGTGAATGATAAATGTTACATTATCTATAAAGCTCAACAGGGTGAATGGGCTAACACCGATTGTAAAGATATTTCTCCCGCTGCCTTAAAAATTAGTTTCACTTCCTATTTATGGAAAATAATTTTGAGAGACTATCAAGACTGCCTTGGTAAACAATTTAGAAAAGAATTTTAATATATGAAAAAAATATTAACGATTTCAATAATAAGTGTCGCGGTAGTCGGCCTAACAATCGGGGCGTGGTCATACGCTAATGCCGTTGGCAACGTAATCAGCATTTGTGTAAAAAAAGGTGGCCTTGTTTATGTTATCGGTGAAGGATTCACACGCAAAGATTGCCAAAAGAACGACACCTTATTGACTTGGAATATCAAAGGAGAAAAAGGCGATAAGGGTGAAAAAGGTGACCCCGGCGCATCAGGATTACCTGGGTTAAAAGGGGGGCAGGGTGTCCAAGGAGTTCAAGGTGAAACAGGACCTCAAGGTATTCCTGGGGCACAGGGTCCGCAAGGAGAAAAAGGAATGCAAGGACTAATGGGCATACAAGGTGAAAAGGGAGACAAAGGTGATGTAGGTTTAACCGGTTTACAGGGTGAACAAGGCGTACAGGGACTTCCTGGAAAAAACGGCGTATCGGGAGCTGGAAATATTGCATTCACTTATCATTATACGGGTTGGTCAACAAATTATGCCCTAACCACTGATGGACAAGTTTGGGTCTGGGATCACCTGGGTGACGGATATTGGTATTGGATGAAAGTGACCGCTTATAATTGTAATGTTCCTATTTCTACTTCTAAGATAGTTCAATGGCAATTGGTCAATTTTTTGGATGACGAGGGTAATTATTGGGTTCAAGTAGGAAGTAGTTTTTGTAGCGGAAATTGGACAAATGCTGGTCATCCAGTATTATAAAATAATTTAAATAAGAATCTCCCATGAGTGGGGGGTATTAATATGAATATGAAAAAACTGTATTACCTCAATTTATATATCACATATATAAAGCAATAAATAATCCCCCGTGCGAAGCGAAGCACCGCCAAGCTTGCGAGGTGAGGAATATAGCGAGAGTCTGTAGCTTATGAAAAACAAACCAATCCTTTTGTCAGTATTTTTTATAGTAATGTTAGGATCATTGTCAGTATTTTTTATATTATTAAAGACCCCGTCATCCAATGAAGACAGGCAATCCATTCAAAAATCAAATGAACAATCGGCCCAAGAGTTTATTGCCAATAAATGCACGGATGGATATGGTAATGTGCCAACAACAGAGTGCTTTATTCAATTATTAGATGAAGTGGCCGCTGAACGAGAATGGAAACAGTCTAAACTTGAAACAATAAAGTATCCACAGATCAATACTTATGATTTATTTCCAATTCTTGCAGATCAGCAAATAAAAATTCGCAATTGGCGCAAAAACTTTGAGACAATGAGAGATGTGTGGTGTACTGCGAAGTATGCTTTTACAGAAGGTTCGGGAATACCGTTAGAAATGGTAATTTGCGAAACTAAATTTGAATTAGAAGCAATAAATATTCTAAACAATCTTTACTACGAAACTATTATGGAAAATGTTTATGATAGTCGAGGAATTTCTGATTTTGAACCAACCAAGGTGGATATTGAAAAGCTTGCAAAAACTAACGCAACAACCCGAGGTTGTGTGTGGGCGGGAGAAAAAGAATCCGACTGTAAGTCTCGCTAATATACAAAAAGACATCAAAGAATTTTACTCAGTCTAGTCTCAAAAGAATAAGACGGATTTTATAAATACTGTGTTAACCAAATTTGTCAGGAACAACCAATATTTAAATAAATGGTATAACTATGTGGGAAATTATACTTACAATCATTGGTAGGATTTTAATAAGTTATTTTGTAATAATGATTCTATATTTAATAGTGAGACCGGGAGTACACTGGATGATTTTAAGTTTTGTCGGAATAGCACTTTTTATTTGGATAATTTCACCGCAAGCAACTTTTTGGAAAACTATTACTAGTCATAAAGATGATGACGAAAAATATCATTTTTGATATGCGCTATTAGGGTGGTAATTTATGAAACATCTTTTTTTAAAATTAACGACCGCAATTATTATTATATCTGTAATTGTGATAATTTTAACTTTAAAATCACCATCATCTAAACAACAATTCGAAACTTGTCTACAATCAAACTTTGATAATATTACCAAAGAAAAACATTCTTACGAAGAACTTGAAAATTTTTATTATAATACTCTTTTCTGTCTTCGTGAGCATGGTTTTCCTGTCGTTACTATTGAAGAAAAAAATAAAAAATTATTTGAAAATGATTTTAGAATCGGTTATAAGGATGGCTTATAATAATGCTTTGAAAGGATTGAAATTTGGCGAGGGATATAAACCCTCTAATTCTGAAGTTTTGCGCGGTGGATACGCGCTAGGCGCCAGTGAAGGATGGCTGGCTGGATGCAAAAAAAATCAAGATAATTGTAAAGAAGCCGAAGATGTATTGAATTTTGCCAGAGAATAAGTTAATTACCTACAATTACTATCCGATGAATCATTATAAAATTATCATAAAAGTATGAAAAACTGTTTTAAAATAATTTACAGTGTTTTAGGAGTTGTACTGGTACTGCTTTTGATATTTTGGCTAATACTAGATATTTTTAGTTTAAAAATAAACCAATTTTATTTTACATGGAATAAAGAAAATTGTTTACAGGGAGGCGGCGGCCGCATTTTTAAAGACCTCCTTTGTGCCGAACGACCTCCATTGTTTAGAGGTAAATAAATAACAAGAAAATATGCCAATTTGGATAAAACAAAACTGGTTTAAAGTCGGATTAAGCATACTGATTTCGGGTATCCTGATTGTTTTTATCCTTATTTTAATAATTACCAAATTTGAATTTAAGAATAAAATATTGACTAATGAAATAAACGACGGCAACACAACTACTCCGAATGGTGTGGACAAAACAGAGGGTGACAATAAAACATTTTTTTCGCTCGAGAGGTCAATTGAGATGCTGAATAACGATCCAACGGCATTGAATATCTTAAAAGAGGGGAACTTGTGGCTTATGCGGTCTAATTTTCTTGATTATGATGGTGATAATGAAAAAGAGCTTGCCATGATTACATCTAATGCTAATTGTGGAAGTTGTCACCAAAATGAGCTTCGTATCATTAAAAAGGGCAAGGTCATTTTTTATAAGGACACATATGAAGTTGATATCTGGCCGGCAAAAAAATTCCCTGGTTTTATGATCAAACATCCTATATTTAAAATAGGAGAGTCTCCGATTTACCCATCAGAAGGTATTGTGGAAAGTTACAAAGTAAGCAAGGATGGGGCGGGAGTGGAAACTTTTATTAAAATCTCTGAAAGAAAGGAACCTTATACTAATGTTGGGACATCAACTAAACTACCAGATTGGAATTCTTACCCAGCAAAAGAGTTGGGAGATGATGCTTATTATCAAGAATGGTCTTTAAATAAAAAACCGATTAAACTCATTTTTGACAAACTACCAAAATCTGTTGAACAACATGATGAGGAAAAGATACTGTTTTTTGTTAACAAATACGGCCCAAACTTCGCCGACCACTATACGGTAGTAACTTTGGGTTGTGGAACACAATGTCAATATTTTGTCGTTGTTGATGATTTAACTGGCATTGTTTATGACCCCAAGCTTGGTTCTGCCTGGGGCGCTGATTTTAATGGTGACAGTACACTTTTCATCATAAGTCCTCCCGAAACACTCAATAGTCAATGTTATTCTAACTCACCAAATGATAACCCTTTTTGTAAAGACACGAATAGCGAATACTATGTTTGGGAAGACAACCATTTTGATTTAATTGGAGAATACAAGGTTTTATTTGAAGTGGAAAAGATAGATCAGAAAATCCCTAACTCTTTAAAAGAGATTAAGCAATATCCAAACACAACTCTCAATCCGCCACCTAACCCTAGTAATTTTTTATATACTTTTGACTACTGGGAAGAAGGATTGAATAAAGAATGGAAGGAAGCAGTGCAAAAGACAGTATGGTCAGCTGATGATTTTGCGGCATTAAAACAAAGCCACGAATGTGCTGAGAAAGTTCTGAATCAGACTAAGTATTTACAATATGATCAACTGGCAGATACTGAAACATTTGAAAAATATAGAGCCGATGATTTTTTAAAAATCCGACCCGCAGACCTTGATATCAATAGCAATATATGGGCGAGCGTGTTTATGACGCTCATTCGCAATGACATGAATGACGAGAAGAATTCATTTGCAGGACATTATGCCATAGCAACTATCGGAATGACAGGGTGGCCGAGTGGTTATGTTATTATTAATAAAAAAAATGGAAAAGCATACACCGTACCTTACCAATCAACATTTCTCGATTTTAAGAAAGATAGTAAACTCTTGATTTTAAACTCAAAACCGGCGATTATGGACCAAATGAGACTAAGTTCAAGTTATCAAGATTACTGTGATTCAAATTTTCCGATCGTAAATGTTGCTGATGAGCGACCATTTTATTTTGTCTGGGAAAGCGATACTTTGAGATTGATCGGTCCAAAAAATATTAAACCACCGGCTAACGAATTTTTTCAATCCAACCCAAAGGATTGGTTACCTAATAGAACTCAATAAATTAAAAAGACTTATTTGAGAAGTAAAATAAATAACATGATATAATTTAAAAAGCCGTCTCAATAACGGCTACCGCCTCTCTGTCTGTCCTCCTCCTTCAGCAGAAGAGGCGGCTTTAAAAAAGTAACTTAAAATTATGACTAAAATGAAGGGCCACTCATTATCATTATCTCGCCTAATACAGGAAATAAATCATCTTCAAAAATTAGAAAAATATATTTTTAGCAAGTTATCAAAGCAGCTCAATTCTGTTGAAGTTAAAAATGCGGTTGATTATGATGAGATCTACCATGTGAACCGACAAATTTTTTACGGTTCACTGCGTGGCTGGTACGAGCTCGATGCTGTTGATTTTCAGAAGAGCAACTGGTCACCGACGGAGTTCAACTATTTTCAAAGTATGCAGTCATATCTCCGAAAACTGCTTGAAGCAACTAAACTTCTACCCTCACTAACCTATTTACTTTGGCAATACAATCTGGGCAGGCACTCTGAACAAGATTTGCACCAACAGCTAAGTATTCTATACTCACCGTATGCAGAAGCACATTTTCACGCTGTCAAAGCTTTGAAGCAGATAAAATATAGTGAGTAGCGAGGTGGGGTAAAAATCAATAAATTAAATCTAACGCTGTAACGCCAAGTCAGGTATAGAAATATACCCAGTTGAATTTTTAAACACATTTCCAACAGCATCCACCACGCGACCCCATACAAAAACACCTCCGAAATCGGAGGTGTTTTTGAATTGTTTAATTATCTCCTACTTTTATTTCATCGCCACGCTGGAAGCGGTGGAATAGCCCAGAGCCGCCAACAAATCAGACGGCACGCCTACACCCACATCGCCTAAGCCAGCCACCTCTCTTTTAGCCGCCTGCAAAAGCGCGGACAGCCGTTTGAGTTTGGCGACTTTGTCGGCGCTGAATTGCGCCAAAAGCTTTTCTTCAGTCACCGACCATTGTTGGACAAATTTATTCTGCGTGTCTTCATTGGCTTTCATCAATTTGCCAAAATCCGGTATATCCATGCCTGGCATCTTGTCTTCTTTGGACGGGGCGCGCTTCATTTCTTTTTCAAATATAGAGGGGCCGCCCATGTCCAACATCTCTTCCATTTGCTGTTGCATCTCCATATAGCCGTCCAAACCGCTCATAAAATCTTCTATTTCTTCCGGCTCTAATTTATCCCAGGCGATGTCTTTAACTTCAATAAACTTTTCCTTCATCATACCCAAGACCTCTTTTGCTTCGGTCATATCTTGGCCTTTTTTCTCCAATCGGACAATATTTTTTTCGTATTTTTTCAACATGGATCCAACATTGCGCAAATTGCGTTTTACATCCAAAACCATTCTGATGATCTGGTCAAAGCGCCAGGCGCTTTCCAAATTCTCAAACACGCCTTCGCCAATTGCCTGCATTGGATCCTCGCCTTCTTCAAACTGACCGCTGGCAGCCGCGGCTAAATTAGTCTTGAGCTCTTCAATCGCCGCTTGCCATTGCCCCAAAATTGAAGATACATCAACTTTGGCGCGCGCGGCTTTTTTTACGGCGCTAGCGTATGATTTTTCCAAACGTTTTATTTCTGACTGCGCTTTTTTAACCATTTTAGGCAGGCGGGAAAGCATTTCCAAACGAGGCATGATATCTTGCATTCCATCGCCTATTTCTTGCATAGACATCATTTTTTCCTCAATCTCTTCAGACCATTCTTTGGCATTTATGATGGACTCAAGAGTAGCAATAGCTGTTTCAATTTTACTCTTTAAATCAGCTGGCACAACTATACCCTGCTTTTCCATCTTGATTATTTTGGTTTGCGTCATTTTTAAGGACTTTAAAAATTTTGTCATGCCTTTTTTGGCCTGATTCAAACCCTTCATGCGCATTTTCTGTTCTTGCGCATCTCTCATCTTTTCCATCTTTTCCATTTCTTCGTCAGAAGGACCAAACTGACCGCCCTGGCCGCCTTGACCATTAGGACCCATCATGCCTTCCCCGCCAAAATTTCCTTGTCCTTGTCCTTGACCTTGACCACCCATCTGGCCACTTTGACCGTTTTGATTGTCCGAACCCATCATGCCTGGTTGGCCTTGAAAATTTCCAAATTGATTGTTTTGCCCGCCCATTTGACCCTCGCCGCCAAAATTATTTTGATTATTTGACGAACCTTGATTCCACTTTGAACAAGTCCCCGGCATTTTAACGCCATTGACCATGCACGAAGCCGTATCTTCGGAACTTTGGCCTGAATATGGCTGCTGCTGTGTTCCGGTCATCGGCTGTTGAAAATTATTCATGGGCTGTTGAAATTGTTGGTTATCGCCGCCCATCATCGGCTGTTGATACTGTTGGCTATCCATTGGTTGCTGAAAATTGTTCGTTGGCTGCTGAAAACTGCCTGAATCGCCGCTTGGCGGAGGCATCATACCGGCATCTTGAGCCAAAACAGCCAAAGGCATTGATAAAACTAAAGAAGAGATAACTAAAAACGAAACAAAATTAAAAATTTTCTTAATCATATTGATTTTGAATTAAAAATTAAATTAAAAATATATTTTTGAACTTATTTTCGACTTTTACATTACTATTATATCACATTTTTTGACTCTTGTCAAATCAAGCTGTCAAGCTCTGTCAATAATTTCTGCCTTGACTCACGCTTAATACTCTTCTTTATCGGCCCAGCTTTGCGCTTAAAAGCCGCCTCACGCAATTCACGCGGAATACGGCGCTTTGAACGGGTAATTTTGATGATTATCTTGCTTTTAACCATACATATATTGTATTCCAATTTTAAAAACCTTGCAACTGTGCTAAAATCAAAAGCATGACTCGCTTCAAACCCGCTGTTTTCTTCATTCTGCTTCTGGCCTTTTTTGCCTATTTGCAATGGGCGCCGACTTTTGTTGATCCTGACTCTTTTTATCATACAAAAATGGCCATGCTAATGAAAGACCGCGGGATTATCAAAGAATTCCCCTGGCTTAAATTCACTTCTTTCACTCAAAATTTTACCAATCAACATTTTCTATATCAGCTGGCTTTGATTCCTTTCATAACTGTTTTCCCGCCGCTTTTGGGCGTAAAAATCGCCTCAATTATTTTTGCCACTGTTGTTATTATTTTCTTTTATTTTTTCCTTAAAAGCCAGGGCATCCGCTGGCCGCTTTTTTACACTTTGATTTTACTCTCAATACCCGCTTTTGTTTTCCGCATTAATTTGGCCAAAGCCGGGCCACTGTCCATTATTGTTTTATTCATCGCGCTATCTCTCATTTGGCAAAAACGCCATTTGGCTTTGGGAATTTTATCTTTTGGCTATGTTTGGCTGCACGGCGGATGGGGTCTGATGATAATTTTAGGCGGATGCGCGATAATCAGTGATTTAATCATTAACAAACATGCTTTAAAACAAATAAATTGGAGACTAATCGTCTCTGTTTCAGCCGGACTTATGGCAGGTTTGATTTTTAATCCTTCTTTTCCAAATAATCTTCAATTTTACTGGGAACAGGTGGTGCAAATTGGGCTGGTAAATTATCAAGGCGTGGTGGCAGTGGGCTTGGAATGGTATCCGATAAAAATAACCGATTTTCTTGCCGCCAATGTTTTTGGCTGGATTTTAGCAATTGGCGCTTTTAGCGTGTTTTTATGGCGAGTAAAAACTGGTGGAGTGGTGAGCAAAGAAAAATTCGGGCAAATTATCTCGTTATACATTTTTTCCGGACTCTTGGCGGTGATGACGCTCAAATCCATGCGTTTTATTGAATACTTCGCGCCATTTTTCATTTTGGCCAATGCTTTTTTGCTGGATTTTTCTTTGCCGCAAAATTTTTCGCCGGCGGATGAAATAAAGAAATTCTGGAAAAAAAACGCGGTGAATAAAATCATAGTTTCGTATCTGCTTATCACTTGGCTGATTGTCTTTTTTGGAAAAAATATTGAACTGCGCAATTTCACAGCCAAAGGATTTAACTGGGAATATCTGACCGGAGCGAGCAAGTGGCTTAAACAAAACACACCCGAGCGCAGTTTGATTTTCCACACTCAATGGGCTGATTGGCCAATGCTTTTTTATCACAACGACTATAATGTTTACATTGCCGGAATGGATCCTACCTTTTTTTATCGCTATAATCCGGAGCTTTACAAAACTTGGGTGACTATCAATATCAGCCAAGAAACGCAACCGGCTGAAAAAATTAAAAATAATTTTAAGACAAAAATTATTTTGCTAAAATTGACTGAAAAAAAATTACTTGAACAGATAGAAAAAAACCCGCAGTTTGTTTTAAAATATGAAGATAAAGAAGCTAAAATTTTTGAAATCAATTAAAATACATGAAAATTAATTTTAATAAAAATACGTTATTTCTCTACTTTCTTTCTCTGGCAATGATTGTCATTACAACCTTGCCATATTTATGGAATTATTTTGAACGACCAAACGATGCTGATTATACTTGGATTGGTGTCTACAATCCCGTTGATGTGCCTGGGTATTATTCTTACATTGAACAAGTGCGGCAGGGGCATTATACTTTTATTGACCTGCTAACCGGCGAAATCCAGACGCAACGATTCTTTAATATCTTCTGGCTGGCCGTCGGCCTCATAGCCAAAGGGCTGAACATTACTCCGCCCATCGCTTTTCAGTTGGCGAGGATTTTGCTGATTCCCTTGTTGGTCTGGACACTGAAAAAAACAATTGATTTTTTTTATCCGACAAAACACTGGCGCTACTTACTGACAGCATCTCTTTTTGTCTCTGGCCCTAGCGCGCTAATGGTGCCCGAAGCCACGCCTTTTGCCAGCATGTTTTTTTCCGGCCATTTTTTATTATCTTGGATACTTTTGCTCTGGTCAATTATGCTTATTATTGATAGTTTCCGCAGACAAAGTTGGTATTGCGCTTTTGGCGCGGGTTTTATCAATCTTCTTTTTTTTCAATTTCATCCTTACTACGCGCCGTTAATTTTTCTTTTTGTCATTGCCTCTCTCGTCTATAATCTAATTGAAACACCGCGACTAAAAATTTTATGGCTGGCTCTGCCGCCATTGCTCCTGCCCTTACCAGCGCTGTTGTACTATTTTTATCTCTGGGTCAATGACCCGCGTTTTTATGCTTCCGCGCAACTCAACCAAACGCTATCTCCCGCCTGGTGGATTACTTTGTTTTCTTTCGGCTTGCTTGGGCCTTTGGCCATAGCCGGCATCGTCATCCTTTTGCGCGACAAGCAATGGCAAGAGACGCACACTTATTTATTTTTTTGGCTGATTATCACATGGCTTCTGCTCTACTCTCCGCTAAGCACTCAACGCCGTTTTATGGAAGGACTGATTATTCCAATCGGTATTTTTGCTCTGATTGCTTTAATTAAAATTAAAAATAAGATCACTTGGAGGCCGTGCCATTATTTGCCAAAAAATACCGCGCGTTTAATCGCCGGCTGGCTTTTTTTAATTTTTTTCTGCTTTTCGGGTTTATTTATTTACTTCAAAAGTTGGCAAACTAATGACTGGCTGTATCTACCAAAAAGCTCCTCCGACGCGATTGACTGGATCAAAAAGAATGGCGTGTCCTCGGATCTTTTTCTTTCTCCAGATGGACAAACCAATATCATCGCGGCCTTGAGCGGACGACAATTCTATGGCTGGCACTGGACTGAAACAACTTATGTTTCGTTGAAAAAAAAGATAGTAAAATCTTTTCTTGAAACCGCCTCTGACGCGGCTAAGGAGCATTTTCTAAGACAAAGTAAAATCACCAAAATCTACTGGAATAATGCCTACAATATTAAATATTCATTCCGGCCGGAAGAAAAAAATTATCTGACAAAAATTTACGATAATGGCGATGTCAAAATTTATGCTGTCAATTAATCTAACCGTGCCGTTATATAATGAACAAACTATTTTGATTGAAAATGTTTCCAAACTTTTAAACTTTTTGAATAATCATGAAATCGGTCAAAACTATCAATGGCATCTGATTTTGGCTGATAACGGCTCAACTGATAAAACACCGCTGATTGCCCAAGTCCTGGAAAAAAAATATCCTAAAAAAATAAAGGGCTTCGGCCCTTTGATGTCTGCGCTCACTCGGAAAAGAAAAACTTCATTTTTCTTTTCTCTCACTCGCTTGACAATAAATTATTTGCGGCTTAATAAAAAAGGCAAGGGGCTGGCGATTAAAACCGCCTGGCAAAAATTCCCGGCTGATTTTTATGTTTTCACGGACGCGGATCTGTCCACTGATTTATCCGCTCTGCCACACTTGATTAAAGAGCTGGAAAACAGCGCGGATATAGTTATTGGCTCGCGCTATTTGCCAGAATCACAAATTCGCCGCTCACTGTTGCGACTATTTGTTTCTAAAATTAGCCTCTGGTTTATTTCTAAATGGTTGAAACTGCCACTGACTGATTTTACTTGCGGCTTCAAAGGCGTAAATCAAAAAATTGTTCAAAACATTTTACCGCTAATAAAAAATCAGCAATGGTTCTTTGACACGGAAATGCTCTGCCACACCAAACGCGCCGGTTACACAATAAAAGAAATTCCCGTGATTTGGACTGAGACAATGAATCAAAAACGCAAAAGCAAAGTGGGATTGATAAAAGTCGGATGGGAATACATAAAAGAAGTGATAAAAAATCGTCCCGCGTAGGGAGCGACTTTTTTACTTAAACTGCGGATAAGTCAATGGCGGCTGATAATATGGATTGGCAGTGGCGCGGATAAGATAAGTAATAACCAAAAGATTGATGCCCAGAGCCGCGAGAATAATCACCAAGCCGATGACGGCGTTGCGAATGTGCGCTTTGGCTTCGGTGGTTTTTTCCTCCTCTCCGCCAGCAGTCATCCAGAGATAGCCGGCGTAAACTACATAGGCAATAAAAATTGTGCCTAAAATTCCCAAAAATACATTAATAAATCGCGCGACAGTCAAGCGTGGATCTTGCACACTCAATCCTGATGTAGCGCCAGCCACATCCATCTGACCGGTAATTTCGCCGACAATGTCAGGCGCTACAGCTGGGTCAACGGCCAAGGCCGGCATGGCCACTAGCAAAGAAAGAGAAAATAAAATAGACAATAAAAAATATTTCATAGTTGTTTGTCATCGCGAGCGAACGAAGTGAGCGCGGCGATCTCGTCATCTTGAAAGCAAATCACGAGATTGCTTCGGTCGCTTCGCTTCCTCGCAATGACAATTAATTTATAATTATCCCCCGAAAGTGGCACTAATAATTGATGTGACAACAAATCGCGACAAACCGTAAGAAGCCAAAACAATAATCATGCCTATCAAGCCATTATACAAATATGCTTTGGCCTGCGTGGTTTTTTCTTCATCACCTCCGGCCGTAAACCACAGATAACCGGCATAAAAAGTCAGGCCTAAAAAAACCGTACCCAAAATCCCCAAAGCGACATTGATAATCGCGCCCACAGTCGCGGCCATGGAATACTGGTCGGTGGTTTCCGACGGATAGCCGGCAGCCGCGCCGGTATTTTTCAAAAGGTCAACCGATTCCACTGCCAAAACCGGCGCAATTAGTAAAAAACTAAAGATAAAAATTGATAAAAATAAAAATTTTTTGCGCATATTATTTTAACAATCCGGTGCCCGAAGCCACGGTTAAACGATAAATTATAAAATAAGTGACAGAGTAAGCCGCCAGCACGACGATAAGTCCGATCAAAGCCATACTGATGATGCTTCTGGCGCGCTTGGCTTCTTCTTCATCTTCACGCGCGATAAACCAAATGTAGCCGCCGTAAAAAGTCAGGGCCATAAAAAGTGTGCCGACCAAAACTAGCGCTGTTTTAATATATCCGCCGATAACTTCTTCCAATGGTTTATTTACTTTGCCTGCTGTTAAAGTATTAACGCTTTTTTTCAAGGCACTCAAACCGCCTTTCGCGCCTGTCTTCGCTTCCGGCATTTCCTGATAAAATGTCTCGCAAGATACCCAACCAATTGTAAAAGTAGCTTTGACGGCGCAATCGGTTTGACTACCAGCTACCTTGCAGGTTTGTGAACCATCATCATTTTGTAATAAGCATACTCCCGTCTCTGCTTTAGCATTATTAGCAAACAAAAAAACTAATAAAATAAAAATTGTGAAACTTAAATTAAGTACCCAATTCTGCTGATTGCAACGCATAAGACAAAATAAAATAAGTTATCACATATGCTATCAATACCACGGCCATGCCGATTGAAGCCATGGTGATAGTGTCTTTTGCTTTGGTGGCTTCGGTATCATCTCCGCGCGCGATCATCCAAGTGTAGCCGCCATAAACCATTAAAAGTAAAAATATCACGCCCACCAGAGCCAGTCCTGTTTTAATATAACCGCCAACCATTTCTTCAAATGATTTCGGCGTCACATCGCCGTAAAAACCAGACTGAACATTTTTTAATTTTGAACCAATGTCTTTGAAACTGCTACTTTTAGCAGACGCCGGCTGTTTAGATGCGTCTTTTTCTTGATCTGGGACTATATCTGGCACACTAGTAGTGCCACCTTCATTCTCGCACTTTTCCATGCATTCATTCCACAAATCTAAGTCAGAGACGCCTTCACAAAATTTATTACAATCAACGGCTTGGCCGGCCGAAACCACAAAAAAAATAATTATCAAAGAAAAAAATAAAACTCCTAGATATTTCATACTATCCAACAATATACTTGATAATAAACTGCGTGGCGGCGTAGGCGGCAATCACAATCATGAGACCGATGACAGCCATGGTGATGGTATCTTTGGCTTTAGTGGCCTGGGTTTCATCACCCTTGGCTGTCATCCACAAAAATCCGCCATAGACCATTAAAATCAAAAAAACAATGCCCAATGTCGCCAGCGCTCCGCTAAGAATGTTTGATGCGTAAGCCTCGGGTGAAATATCTTTTTTCACGCCAGCGCCGCTCGCCACCGTACCGGCATCATTTAGAGCATTTCCCAAATTGCCAACCGCATTGCCAACCGCGCTGACGCTCGCCGGCAAAAGTGAAAACAAAACAGCAATTAAAGCAAATAATTTTTTTTTCATAAATACTGGATTCCCGCTTGCGCCTGCCTGCCGGTAGGCATGGCGGGAATGACACTTTATCTATATTCCCATGGCCACAAACACGTATTTGGTAATAATGTAAGCGGCGCCGGTGATGGCTAGACCAATACTCGCGTCAATAATAATGTCCTGCGCCTTGTCAACTTGTTCTTGTTTACCACGCGCGTTCATCCATAAAAATCCGGCGTAAAGCATCAAGGCCAAAAAGAAAATACCGATAAAAGACAAAGCGGCGCCGATAATCACGCCGATTTTACCTGTAACGGTGCCGGCCGTGGGTATGCCAGCTTTGACCGCCGTATCTTTCAAACCTTTATTAACTTCCTCCAAAGCATCCGCCAACACCGCCGAGGCGGAAAATAAAAACAAGACAAGAGAAGAAAAAATATATTTTATTTTTGACATAAAGAGAATTAATTTTCAATTTTTAATTTTTCAATAATCGTTGCGAGGAACGAAGCGACGAAGCAATCTTTTGCAATAGACGAGATTGCTTCGCTACGCTCGCAATGACATGAAAAAAACTAAAAATTAAAAACTATTTTAGATCCGAGGGCGGATGAGTGGATTCACCAAACAATTTTTGCTTAAGCATATGCCGGCTAAAAAATTGTTTTTTGAATCATTGGCCCAACCGCCCCGCGAATTTTGCGTCAACAATAAGCTATGCTGCTCCATTCGTGGCTGCTACCAAACTATTAATCACAAAACTGGCAATAGCGTAAGCTGACAAAATAATCGCCAAGCCAATAATGCCTGCGAAGATTCTATTACGCGCCTCGCCTGTTTTTTCTTCATTACCTCCGGCAGTCATCCATTCAAAACCGCCAATTAAGATAATCACCACGGCAACGATACCCAACAAACCCAAAGCCACATTGATGATGTTGGCTACGGTGACACGAACATCTTTAGTGCCTAAACCGGTGGCTTTGCCATAATTAATTCCTAAAGTATCTCCTACTCCCACAGTATTAAGTGGAGTCCCTGAATAATCCACTGCCAACACCGGCAACGCGAACAAACTTACCACGAATAAGCTCAACACAAACGATAAAATTTTCTTTTTCATCTACATTCACCTCCTCTCTTAATCAATAAATATTACTTCACACCTGATCCTTTCAAGCAATTCTCCAGATTGATCTTATAATCCTTTGCACAATTAGTATCGCAAGTCGCGGCCGCTACCGGTTCCATTATTTTGCACGGCTCAGCACATTCCTGTTTTTCAGTTTGTGCGATTATTTGACAATTGTCTACCTGCAAATTATTTGTTTTATTTGCCGTTATTGCCTTTATCACAAAATCCACCATTAGATAACTGCTGAAAATTATTACCAGCCCGACCACTGACCACAAAAACACGTCCCTCCCCTTCTTTATTTTATCAGGACTGCCGCCCGAGGTCAACCACAAAAATCCGCCGTAAATGAAAAAAAGCAAGGCCAAAGAACCGGCAATGCCCAAACCGGCTTGAATCAAGCGCGCTCCCAAGTCCAGAATATTTGTGGTGCCAAGAGGATTGGGCAGAGGAATTTTTTCCTGCGCGGCCAAAACAGCATTAGGTGCTACCAAAATAGCAAGAAACAACAAATTGAACGCAACCGTCATCCCGAACTTGTTTCGGGATCTGCGGGATGCTGAAACTAGTTCAGCATGACGATGAATGGCCTCATTTAACCGCTTCAATAACATAACTTAAAATCAAATAGCTGAAAAAAATCATAGCTAAACCAAGTCCGGCCCAAAGCATAATCTGACTAGCTGACTTAACATCTTCCTGATTGCCGCGCGCGTTCATAAATTTAATTCCGGCAAAAACAATAATCGCCAAAGCAATGGAGCCAACCACGCCCAAAACATAACCAATGGTCGTGCCGATCAAAGAAGGCACGCTGGCATCGCCCAAAGGATTGGTGAGAGGTGTAATATCATTAATGTTGTAAGGCAAGGGCATAGATTATTGGGTTGGCGCTATTTCTTTTACTTTAATTTGAAGCCCTTCAAGCGTGGCTGGTGTTTGGTTCGTGTTCGTCGGTTCACCCGGCGCCTTTTTTAAAAGCGCCGCGAGTATAAACTTCAACCCAACTTGCGCGGTAAAAATAATAATCAAGCCAATAACCGCCGCAACAATAATATCCCGACCTTTTTTAACCCGCTCGCCGCCGGCCGCGGTCAGAATTACAAATCCTCCGTAGACAAAAAACAACAACGCGCCGCCGCCGACAAATAAAAACATGCCATTAGCGTATTTTACCAAAAAATCCACAAAAACATTGACATTGCGGCAACCGCATTTTTTCTGCAAATCCAACGATGCACTTTCAAAATACACGCAATCAGGCAAAAAAGCGGATTTTTCTGTCACCGGCTCGGGTAGTTTACTCAAGTCGCAAGTATTTTCCTGGCTTTTGTCGTTCGCGGGTAAAGGAGTGTCATCTATGGCAAACACCGACACAGCGCTCGCGAAAAACAAAATCGCCGCGGAGAAAAAAATAATTATTATTTTTGTTCTAGATTCCCGCTCCCCGATGCCGCTCGGGGACAAACTTCGCTGGAATGACATCATCATACAATTAAATTTACATCGTCTGTCCCACTTTCACCGCCGCGTTGTTCACGGCTTTTTGATACACTCCCGCGTCATTTAAGGCCTCGGGTTTGAAAATATCGTCAATCATTCCGGCAAAATATGCTTCGGCTTTGGTTGTATCTTTGCCTCTGTACCAACTTTTCGCAGTCAAAAGCTCGTTCGCGAACGCCTGCAAATCAGGGTCTTCTTTTTGCCCGGCAATTAGCGAACGCAAAGCAGTTGGTTTTTTCACTTTCTCCAGATATTTTACCACATTTTCCGCCTTGGCGCTAAAAAGCAAAAAGTCCCAGGCCTCGTTCGGATGACTGGTTTTTTTAGAAATCGTCTCCACCCAGTAGGAAGCAAAATTCACTGGCGCAATAGGGTTGACCTGCGGCACCGCCACGATATTGAAATTCATTTTCG
>CAYIOJ010000006.1:30013-35618 GCA_964365025.1 uncultured Gammaproteobacteria bacterium | reverse complement strand
CACAAGGGCTCAATTAAAATATTTCAATTATTTGTTTGGCAAAATTGCGTATAACTACTGATAAACCAACTTGTTGTTTTTTTGTCTAAAAACTGCTAAAATTGTTGTATAAATTTTAATCCATAAGTGGGGTATGGACAATAATTCGTATTTTCCAAGTCAAGATCCGATGATAAAGTTTCACCAAGAAATGATATTGCGCAATTTTAGCCAAAAAACAATCAAAAGTTATCTGTATTATACCAACGATTGTTTGAAAAAGTCAAACAAGCCGATTAGGGAAATAAATGGACAAGATGTCCGCGGATATTTGGAAGGATTATCTAATTTGGGTATGTCGGCCTCAACATTAAATTGCGCGTATAGTGCTTTACAACTATATTTTGAGAAGATTCTATGCCGCAAATTCTTTTTTAGCATCCCGCGCGCCAAAAAAGAAAAACACTTGCCCGTTGTTTTATCAAAAGAAGAAATCAGTCGGATGATAAAAGTAATGGTCAATCCAAAACATAATTGCATAATCAGTTTGCTTTACGGCGCCGGAGTGCGGGTGAGCGAGCTGACACACATCAAAATGCGGGATATTGATTTGGACAGGATGATGTTGCGGGTGTATCAAGGAAAAGGCAAAAAAGATCGTCTAACAATTTTGCCAAAGTCGTTAAAAGAAATTTTGACAAGACAGTGCAGGGTAAAAATTCCTGATGATTTTATTTTCACCAGCAGGGACGGTGGGCGCTTGACCGAAGCAACAATACAAAAAATCGTGGCCAACGCGGCTCAAAAAGCAGGCGTGAATAAAACCGTTTCACCTCATACCTTGCGCCATAGTTTTGCGACTCATTTGCTTGAAGCCGGCACGGACATTCGTTACATTCAGGAATTATTGGGTCATGCCAAATTAGCGACCACGCAGATTTACACAAAAGTCAGCACGCAGAGTTTGGGCGCGATTAAAAGTCCGCTTGATGCTGTGTAAAAAAATTTGCCTTTGCGTGAAAATTGTGTTAAGATGGTTCAACTGATTGATAGGCAAAATTATGTCCCAATTTATAATCAAAGGCGGTAAAAAATTAAATGGCGAGGTGGAAGTTGGCGGCATGAAAAATGCCACGGCGCCGATTTTGGCCTCTACTCTTTTGACTGGCGAAGATTGCGTGATTGACCGCGTGCCGCGAATTACCGATGTGGAAAAAATCATGGAAATAATGAAAAGTTTAGGCGCGAAAATTAAGTGGTCCGGCGGGCATCAGTTGACTGTTAATTGCGCCAATGTTAATTTGCAAAATGTTGATAAAAAGATGGTTAAAAGCATACGCGCTTCCATTCTTTTTTTAGGCCCCCTGCTCGCGCGTTTTAAAGAAGTGACTTTGCCCGAACCGGGTGGTTGTATTATCGGCAATCGGCCGATTGACTCGCATCTTTTCGCTTTGCAAAAGCTCGGAGCGGAAATCAGCAAAGAAAAAGAATTTTTTCATTTGAAAACCACCGGGCTCAAAGGCGCGGAAATTATTTTGCCGGAATTTTCCGTCACCGCCACGGAAAATGCTATAATGGCCGCGGTATTGGCCGACGGTGTCTCCACAATCAAATTAGCCGCCGCCGAGCCGCATGTTCAGGATTTAATTAGTTTTTTGAATAAAATGGGGGCGAAAATCAGCGGCGCCGGCACGCATACATTAAAAATTGAAGGCGTTAAAAAATTGAACGGAGCCAAACACGAATTAATTCCGGACCAAATTGAAATCGGCACTTTTGCGGTGGTGGCCGCGGCCACTCATGGAGAAATTTTCATTCATCCGATTGCGCTCGAGCATTTGGATAAAATTTTATCCGTTTTAAGTTCTATAGGCGTGAATTGGGAAATCAAAGACGATACTTTGTTGATTCATCATAGCCACCCATTGAAAGCGTTTAAATTGCAGACCATGCCGTATCCGGGATTTCCAACTGATTTGCAGGCGCCATTTGGAGTGCTGGCCACTCAATGCCAAGGAACATCTTTGATTCACGACCCGCTTTTTGAAGGACGGCTGGGATACATTAATGAATTGATAAAAATGGGGGCGAACGCCGTGATTTGCGACCCGCATCGCGTGCTCGTAACCGGCCCGACCCCGCTTTACGCGCGGGAAATCAAGAGTTTTGATTTGCGCGCCGGCGCCACTATGATTATTGCCGGACTTGTTGCCGAAGGCGAAACGATTTTGAACGAAGCGGAAATCGTTTATCGCGGCTACGAACGAATTGACGAAAAGTTGCGGCTACTCGGCGCGGATATTGAATTTATAAAATAAGCGAAGTTTGAAATTATAATTTTTTTATAAAAATATGTCTCAATACAAACTCGTTGAGTCGGGCGAAAAAGAGTGCGCTTGCTCCAAAGGGCACCGCAAGCTGGTTTTACCGGGCGTGCTTTTGGTTTTAGTTGTCACGGCCTTTGCCGTCGGTTTGCTTTTTGGACAAAATCTGCTGTACAGCGATGCCGCGAAAAATCCCAAAGGCAAGCGGGTGACAATTTTCCGCTTGTCCAATAAAAATGCCGACGCGCCGGTCCAATCTCTTGATTTTAATCTTTACTGGGATGTTTGGAAGAGAGTGCAGGAAAAATATATCGGTAAACCGGTCGGCGACGAGAAGCTTTTTTACGGCTCAATTGAAGGTTTGCTAGCGTCTTTGGACGATCCATATTCCGTGTTTTTAAAGCCGGAAAATGCCAAGCGGTTCAGTCAAGATTTGGCCGGTTCATTTTCCGGCATTGGCGCGGAGCTGGGCATGAAAAAAGAACTTATCGTTATTATTGCGCCCTTGCCCGATTCGCCGGCGGAAAAGGCCGGCATCAAGGCCGGGGATAAAATTTTATCCGTTGATGGCGCAGATACCGCGGGCTGGACATTGGATGAAGCGGTGAGTAAAATTCGCGGCGTAAAAGGCACGGCCGTAAAATTAAAAATTTGGCGCGATGGGTCGGACAAGCCGCAGGAAATCACCATCGTGCGCGACACCATCGTCATCAAAAGTTTGACTTGGAAAATGATCAACGGAGAGGGGAAAGATGACACGAACGGCCAAATCGCCTACATGAAAATTTCGCATTTTAATGAAGACACTTCGGATTTATTTGAAAAAGCAGTGGCTGATATTGTAATCAAGGCTCCTACGGCTTTGGTCGTGGATTTGCGCAATAATCCGGGCGGATTTTTGGACACGGCCGTGCGTTTGACGAGCGAATGGGTGGCCAAGGGTTCGATTGTGCGCGAGGTTTTTAGCAACGGCCGCGAAGAGGTTTACGCCAGCAACGGTAAACATCGTTTGACGCAAATGAAAACAATTATTTTGGTGAACGAAGGTTCTGCCAGCGCTTCGGAAATTATGGCCGGCGCCTTGCAGGATTACGGCAAAGCGACGCTCGTGGGTCAAAAGACCTTTGGCAAGGGCAGTGTGCAGGATTATGAACAGTTGCCGGACGGTTCAGGATTAAAAATTACCGTGGCCGAGTGGCTCACGCCCAATGGCCGCCACATTAATAAAAATGGAGTAATGCCTGATAAAGTGGTGAAAATTTCCGAAGAAGCGGCTAAAGACGCCACGAAAGATGTGGTGATGGAAGAAGCGTTAAAATTGACAAAGTAGGCGCGCCTGCTTTGTCATCCCCGCCTCAGACTGTCCAAGAACTGTCATTGCGAGGAGCGAAGCGACGAAGCAATCTCATATTTAAGCTGTGAGATTGCTTCGCTTCGCTCGCAATGACATAAAAAAAGAGTTGTTGGACAGTCTGGAAAGCGGGGATCTAGTGAATAAAATTATAATATGTCTCAAACATATCTCATTTCTGCCAAAGGAAAAATGCTTTTCTATTTAGCCGGTATAATTTGCGTTTTTACGCTTTTTGGCATTCCTTTTGCCATCATTTTTTTCTACATGGCGGCAAAAGCCAAAATTGAACTGACCGATGATTCTTTGGTATATCAGATGCTTACGCGCAAAGTGATTCCATACAGTGAAATAGAGGAAATGCGTTTTTTACGCCATATTAGCATCGGACACGAGAATGTTGGAGAGCTCGCCCATGTCGTACCAATTCAGCTTACTTGGGGCAAGGGCAAAAAGACAAAGTTTTCTTTTAATTTTTTTGAAAACAGCGACAAGATTTTGGAGTTCCTGATACAAAAAACAGGAAAACAGGTCGTGTCGTCATAAATATGAATCTAAAATCTTTCATCCGCGAAATTCCCGATTGGCCGAAAAAGGGCGTGAATTTCAAAGACATCGCGCCCTTACTGCAAGACGCCGCGGCTTTTAAAGAGTGCATTGACCAGTTGGCCGCGCCGTATGTTGGAAAACCAGTGGAGGTAGTGGTGGCGATTGATGCGCGCGGATTTTTGTTAGCCACGGCTGTGGCGTATAAATTGGGAGCTGGCGTAGCGTTGGTGCGCAAAAAGGGCAAACTGCCGTGGAAAACAGTGAGCCGCGAATACGCGCTGGAATATGGGAGTAATATTATTGAAATGCACGAGGACGCCATTCGGCCCGGGCAAAAGGTTTTAATGGTGGATGATGTGTTGGCCACCGGCGGCACAATGGAGGCGGCGGTTGATATGGTGCGGCAACTTGGCGGAGAAATCATTGGCGTGAGTTTCTTGATTGGGCTATCGTTTTTAAATGGAAAAGAAAAATTAAAAGGATTGGAAATTAAAGAGTTGGTGGTATATTAAAATTAAATAGCGCGTGTCATATTCTTTTTTGCACCTGCCTGCCGGCAGGCAGGGTCGCGGCAACTAGGCCGCAGCAAAAAAAAGAATATGGCACGCGCATTCCAAAATCTATGCTCGGAATCATCGGCGGGTCGGGGTTTTATAAACTACTTGACCAAGTAGAAGAAAAAAATGTAGAGACGCCTTTTGGCGCTCCATCAGCGCCCATCGCAATAGGGGAGTATCAGGGTAAAAAAGTGGCATTTTTGCCGCGGCACGGACTTGCTCACGGACTTCCGCCGCATAAAATAAATTATCGTGCCAATTTGTGGGCGTTGAAACAGTTGGGCGTGGACAGGGTTTTGGCTCCATGCGCGGTCGGGTCGCTTCAGCCGCATGTCAAGCCGGGCGAGTTTGTGATTATTGACCAATTTATTGACAGAACTTGCGGTAGGGCGGATACATTTTGCGAAGGCGCGGCGTCGGCCGGCTTGGGTGGAAATTTCGGCCGCGTGGCGCATCCATCGCCTGCGCATCCGTATTGTTCTGATTTATCAAAATTCGCGGCTGAATCTTGCCGCGCGCTCGGCATTACCGCGCACGACAAAGGCACGGTGGTGGTAATCAACGGACCGCGTTTTTCCACGAAAGCGGAATCGCGCTGGTTTTCTTCGCATGGCTGGGAAATCATCAATATGACGCAGTATCCGGAGGCCATGCTAGCGCGCGAATTGGAAATGTGTTTTTGCGGTATTGCTTTGGTAACTGATTATGACGCCGGGTTGGAAGGTCATCCGGAAGTGTGGGCAGTGGATGCCGGCTCGGTGTTGGAAGTGTTTAAACAAAATAATGAAAAATTGGGAAAATTGCTTTTTGAAATCATTGCCAAATTGCCGGAAACAAAAAATTGC